>NZ_JAMYMO010000039.1:0-57717 GCF_040318575.1 Mesorhizobium sp. M1088
TCCGTCGGTCTGCTGCGTCTCTACTCCGCCCTCGTGTTGAGTGGCCCCACACCCCCAGCCCCCCCGCCCCCGCCCCCCCCCCCCCCCCCCCCCCCCCCCCCCCCCCCCCGGCAGGTGAGGTCGCGAAAGTCCTAGTGGGAATCACGAGGCGCGCCGTTGCCGCGAAAGGTCCGCCAGCCGGAGAACATCGAGGAGATGATCGACTGCTTCGACATGATGTCCTCGCGCACCGCGGCATAGATATGGATGATCACGAAGCAGATGATCACCCACATGCCGAGATGGTGCCAGGTATGCACGTCCTGACTCTGACCGAGAAGTGGGATGACCCAGCTCGAGAACAGGTCGTACTGCCAGGACCCCATGCCGGCCCCCTCGCCGTAGAGCGCCAGTCCGGTCACGATCATGAAGATGGTGAACCAGACGAACAGGAAGTGCATGGCGAGCGTCGCGAGCGGGTTGTGCCCGGAATACTTCATCGGCTCGCTCACCAGCATGGCGTACCAGAGCACCTCGTGCCAGAGCTCCTTCCAGAACCGTCCGTTCCAGACAGGCGGGAGGAATATCTGCCGGGAATGCTCGTTGCCGGCGAAGACCCAGTAGATGCGGAATGCGAAGCCGACGATCAGGACATAGCCCGCAACGAAATGCAGGTAGCGTATCCAGCCGAAGAGGAAACTGGAACTCGCCTCGCCGCCAACCGCCGGCGGCGGCGAGCCGATCAGGTAGCCGGTGCCGGCAAGCATGAGGATGGCGAAGGCATTGACCCAGTGCCAGAGGCGCAGCGGCGCCTCGTAGACATAGACCCCTTCTTCGCCATGCGGAGTTTGGCTCGCGCTCATGGCCGCCCCCTAGCCGCCGAACACGAGCGTAGCGCCCGAGCCGGCAATGACCATGCCGAGCCCGGCGCGCGCCCAAGGCGACGACGCGAGCCTGAGGCCGATGCCGGTGCCGGCCAGATGCAGCGCCGCGGTCGAGAGCGTGAAGCCGGCAATATAGGCAAGTGCCGCGCCGGTCGTCTCGCTCGCATGGGCATGGCCATGGAAGAGGGCGAAGAACCCGGCAAGGCCGATGCCGAGCATGCCGGGAAGGCCGGCACCGGCGACGATCATGATGCCGAGAGCAAGCACGGATAGCGCGATCATGCCTTCGACCGCTGGCAGGCGGATGCCGGCAAAGGCCAACGCCGCACCCGTCATCATCATCGCCACGAAGGTTGCTGGGCCACCAGGACCCGCGACGGCATGGCCACCGCCGACCAGACCCCGACCGCCGCCATGGCGAGAAGGTGGTCGAGTCCCATCAGCGGATGGGCGATGCCGGCGGCGAACCCGTCGGCATGCCCTGCGCCGACATGGGCGAGCGCCGGGCTGGCAAGGACCGCGAGCGAAGCTGCGGCGCCAAGTTTCAGGATAGCGTGTCTCATTTCGATTCCTCCCCTAGCGCACTTTGACATTGGCAAGTTCCTGTCCGTCCGGACCCATGACATGGGTCGAACAGGCAAGGCACGGATCGAAGCTGTGGATCGTCCGCAGGATCTCGACCGGCTCCTCCGGCCGCTCCACCTTGGTCTCCATCAGCGACGCTTCGAAGGCGCCGATATTGCCGGCATGGTCGCGTGGCGAGCCGTTCCAGGTGGTCGGCACGACGCATTGGTAGTTTTCGATCCGGCCGTTCTTGATGCGTATCCAGTGGCCCAACGCCCCGCGCGGCGCTTCGGTGAAGCCGACCCCCTTGACTTCGGCGGGCCAGGACTTCGGATCCCATTTCTGGGTATTGGCCGTCGAGCTGTCTCCAGCCTTGATGGTGGCGATCAGCTTGTCCATGAAGTAGACCTGCTTGCGGGCCGCCCACTGTGCTTCCAGCGCGCGCGCAGCGGTGCGGCCGAGCGTCGAGAACAGCCCCGTCAGCGGTACGCCGAGTGCCCGCAGCGTCGAGTCGACCTGCTCCTTGATCTCCTCGTGGCCCTGGACGTAGCCGACGACATAGCGGGCGAGCGGCCCTACCTCCATCGCATGGCCGCGCCAGCGCGGCGCCTTGATCCAGGAATATTTCGCGCTCTCGTCGATTTCGCGGATGTCGGTGCGCGTGCCCTTGGCATTCGGCCCGAGCTGATAGTTCGGCTCCGTGATACCATCCCATGGATGCAGGCCCTTCGCCTCGTCCGGGTATTTGTACCAAGAGTGGGGCACAAACTCCTGGATCTGCTCGGGATCGCGCACGTCAACGGGCAGCACCTCTTTGAGGTTGCCATCGATGATCGCGCCCTGGGGCATCATCAGGTTGGCTGCCGAATAGTCGTTGGCTTTGTCGGGGATGTCGCCATAGGCAAGAACGCTCTTGCCCGACAGCCCGCCGCCATAGAGCCAGCCCTTGTAGAGACTGCCGATCGCGATGATGTCGGGGATGTAGACGTTGTCGACGAAGGCGATGGCGCGCTCGATGACGCTGCGGACGTAGTTCAGCCGCTCCATGTTGATCGGCGCGCCGGCCGCCATCTCACCGTCGATGTTGATCGCACAAGGCACGCCCCCCACCAGCCAGTTGGGATGGATGTCCTTGCCGCCGAAGATCGTGCGCGTCGTCATGATCTCCTTCTGGAAGTCAAGCGCTTCCAGATAGTGCGTCACCGCCATCAGATTGGCCTCCGGCGGCAGCAGATAGGCCGGGTTGGTCCAGTAGCCGTTCTTGAACGGCCCGAGCTGGCCGCTCTCGACGAACTTCTTCAGCCGGTTCTGGATGTCACGGAAATAGCCCGGCGAGGACATCGGGTGGCTCGGCGAAACCGCCTGCTGCAGCTCCGACGTCGCCTTCGGGTCGGCTCTCAATGCGTTAACCGGATTGACCCAGTCGAGCGCGTGCAGGTGGTAGAAGTGGACCAGATGATCGTGCACCTGCAACGAGAGCTGCATGATGTTGCGGATCGAATTGGCGTTCTCCGGGATTATGATGCCCAGTGCGTCCTCGACCGCACGCACCGAGGTGAGCGCGTGCGTGCCGGTGCACACGCCGCAGATGCGCTGGGTGAAGGCCCAGGCGTCGCGCGGGTCGCGGCCCTTGAGGATGACCTCGAGCCCGCGCCACATGGTGCCGGTCGAGACCGCGTTGCGGATGATGTTGTTCTCGTCGATGTTCACCTCGCAGCGCATATGGCCTTCGATCCGCGTGACCGGATCGACGACCACGCGCTGGCCGGAGGTGTCGAGATTGAAGCCGTTCGGCGTCTGGATGACCATCACTTGTTCCCTCCCTTTTCGCGCATCCGCTTGACCACGCTCGCCGCCGCATGCGCGGCCGCGGCGGCGCCGATGACGGTCGCGGCCGTCGTGCCGATCCTGTCGGCATCGGCCTCGATGCCGAAGCCGTGGACGCGGGTCAGGCGGCTGTAGAAATCGCCCTTGTCCCAGAAGCCGTCCTCGGAGCAGCCGATGCAGGGATGGCCGGCCTGGATCGGGAAGGAGAGGCCGCCGTTCCAGCCCACCGTCGAGCAGGCGTTGTAAGTGGTCGGTCCCTTGCAGCCGACCTTGTAGAGGCAATAGCCCTTGCGCGCGCCCTCGTCATCGAAGGACTCGACGAACTGGCCGGCGTCGAAATGCGGGCGCCGATAGCATTTGTCGTGGATGCGCTGGCTGTAGAACATCTTCGGCCGGCCCTGCCGGTCGAGCTCTGGGAATTTTTCAAAGGTCAGGATGTAGGTGATGACGGCCGTCATCACTTCTGGGATCGGCGGGCAGCCGGGAACCTTGATGATCGGCTTGTCCGGCAGGCCCGGAACCTTATGGACGGGCGTGGCCCGCGTCGGGTTCGGCCGCGCGGCCTGCACGCAGCCCCAGGAGGCGCAGGAGCCCCAGGAGATGATCGCCTTGGCGTTGGAGGCGGCATGGTTGAGCTGGTCGACGAAGGGCTTGCCGCCGATGATGCAGAACATGCCGTCCTCGTTGAGCGGCGCATTGCCTTCGACCGCGAGGATGTAGTTGCCCTTGTACTGTTCGACGACCTCGTCGACGATCGCCTCGGCCTGATGGCCGGCGGCCGCCATGAGCGTGTCGTCATAATCGAGTGAAAGCATCGACAGCACGACGTCCTTGGCGAGCGGGTGCGCCGAGCGGATGAAGCTTTCGGAGCAGCAAGTGCATTCAAGCCCGTGCAGCCACAGCACCGGAATGCGCGGCTTGGACTCCATCGCGTAAGCTATTTTCGGCGCAAAGGCCGGTCCAAGGCCGAGGGAAGCCGCCGTCAGGCTGCAGAATTTCAGGAAACTTCGGCGGGTGATCCCCTGTCGGCGCATGACCTCGTAGAATGTTTGTTGCATCAGGCCTTCCTCCACAGGCGGCGGCGTCTCCTGGTGCCGCGGACATGCGAAGGCGGAGCAAGTCCGATGCCAGAGTTAAAAAGCCGAATAAATTCAAAACTCAGATGCTCTTCGAGGCGTTGACTTGTTCCGGTCGCCGGCAAAGGAGTGGAAACCGGGCTGGCAGATTTCGAACAAAGTTTCCGTGATGCGGCGAGACGAGCGAAGAGGCCTGGCGGCGGGTGCCGACGGGATTTCGGCGGGCCTCGACCGACCTCGCCCAGAGCCACGCGCGGCTTGTCAGGACGGCCGAGCAGATCGCGCTTGGCCTGCGCGGCTACAGCAGACTGGGAATCGCGGGATTTGCACCATCTACTCGTCGCCGCTTGCGTTGAAACCGCTGTTGTCGGGTTTGTCGCATCCGCGACACGGTGATGTTCGGCCGCGCGCCGCCGCACTCGCAGCTAAGCCGTTGAATAAAATGCAGACTGGTTTGTCTGAGGCTGCACGTGCCGCGGTCGTGACCGGTCTTTCATTGCGTGAGGCCGAACGTGCGATTGCAGCTCCTGCCGCCGCGCAAAGAGAGGTTCAAGATTTGTGCCAACTGCACTTGGCCGGCAGGTGGCATAGAGCGGTGCCTGAGAATGAAAGTGCCGCCGCCCAGCCTTCATAGCCGTTCCTCCTTTGTGGCGTGAAAGTCGCCATCGCGTCAGATGTTCATCAGGGTTCGGCATAGCCGGGGCTTCCGGCTACAGTCATGGCAGCGACTTCGCTTCTGGAGCCGCTCATCCGGCCGCTGAAAAACACATGCGCGTCCTAAGCCGTAATTGATCCGCCGGAGCTGACCAAAGCCACCTTGCTCTGGATTGCGGCAATGGCGATTGCGGGCGAGAAGCCGAGAAGAACCGATGCGCGAGAAGTCCTGAGGCCATCCGTCCACGAGACGTCACCAGGGAACGAAGTATTGCCTTCCGCGTTACACTACCGTATATACGTCCGCAGTACAGGAGCGCGCCATGGCCACCACAGCCACCAGGAAGGAAACACCCGTCTCGATGCGGTTTCGCGACGATGATCTCACCATCATCGACCGCGGCGCGGAGCTGCTCGGCCTGTCGCGCACGGAGTTCATGCGGCGCGCCGCGCTGCACGAGGCGCAGGCGGCCATCCTCAACGAAACCGTCATCCGCGTGTCCCCGGAAGCTTATGACGCCTTCATGCAGGCGATCTCAGCCCCCGCCGCTTCGCCCCCGCCGAAGGCGGCCGAGCGGCTGCGTCGGTCCCCGCCCTGGGACCGTTAGGTGGCGCTTTCAGGCATCGAACTCCTCGACGACGCGCACCGCCTCGACAGCTTCGATTGCGGCAAGCCGACGCTCAACGCTTGGCTGGCCGGCTTCGCGCGAACGAACCAGGTCCGCGGCTTTACCCGCGTCTTGGTCGTTCACGATGAGGGAACAGTCGTCGGCTATTGCGGCCTCGCGCCGGGCGTGATCCAGCCAAACAGCGCACCGCGCGCCATCCGCACCGGACGCCCGCCCGATCCGATCCCCTGCCTGTTGGTTGGACAACTCGCCGTCGACCATCGCTATGCCGGACAAGGCATCGGCAGCGGCCTGGTCAAGGACGCGCTGCATCGCTGCGTCGCCGGCGCCGACATCATCGGCGGCCGCGCGGTGGTGGTGCGGGCGATCGACGCCGAGGCCGAGCGCTACTGGCAGAGCTGGGGCTTCATTCCCGCGCGGGACAATCCGTCGGTGCTCATGCGCTCGATCCAGGACGTGGGCCTCTGGCTGGCCGACAAAGGCCACTAGCTCCACGCGCGTAGCGCCTCCGGCAGCGGCAGCGTCCGGGCGCGCCGGCCTGCAGCCGGATGACGATCCCTCACGCAGGGCCAGAGGGAGACGGCGGTCAGAGCGAGGAAGCTAGCAATAATCTGGGCGACTGGGCTGCCTACCAGGTCCCCTCTCGTGAAGGCGCTAGAGGATACTGGATCCAGCCGCCAAAGACCGGGAGATGGCGCGGCGCGCGGACTTTGGGATGATAGTCTGGGACGGCGCATCGCCCGGCACGGCCGTCAACGTGCTTCAGCTCGCCATCGCGAACAAGCCGTGCGTCATTTGCGATCTGGCCAGGGGCAGCATGGCGACTACGTACAATGTGGGAGACTGGTGCGCCATGCTCCGCGATGCCGGTCCAGACATTCGGCGCGCCAAGCCGAAGCCCGCATGGCGCCGGACGAGCGCCTGGCGTTGCCGGGATGATGTACGCGCGGTCCCGGCGGGTCCGACCCGATAGGTTTGATCCGGCCCCGCCCCCAACTCCACTTGTATGAACGGCCGGGGCCGGCCCTTTTCGAAACCGGCCCACCGCCGCGTGACGTTGTGCAGGATGATCGTCTTGACCCGTCTCGCATCTGAAACGGGTGCAAGCCTGCCGACATCCCGGCTGCTTGGTCATCCAACCTGGCTGCGAGGCATCGCCACCGTGGGGGTGGCGTTCGCTGCCAGTCGGCTCCGATCTCGAAACCGCTGTGCCGCCATACCGAACACGCAACTCGGTTTAAGCGCCAGGCTGCTGTTCGAGGTATTGACGACGCAGGCGACATGACCGGAAAGGCTGGCGGGGTAAGCAGCTTCCATCGATCCGGCGGCATTGCGGATGTGGCTGGCGATGGCGGCCTGAGTTCTTGTCCATCTGCCGCATAGCGGGTGGTCAGGTGCTGGTCGCGTTTCCGGCGAGCCGAAGCATTTGTCTCTCAAGGTCACCCTTTGGAAATCCAGCACCAGCGGCTTATCGGGACAAGATAGATGCTATTGGGATTGGGCCGCCGCAGCCGCGAGCATCGCTTCTCCCATCCCATTGACGCCTCGGGCATTCAGCATTTCACCAGCGTTCTGAATGTCGCGCACCTCTTTGTTCTGGCTGAGTTTTGATTTACCAACCAGGCCGGTGATCTCGATCTCCAGGGCGACGATCGCCTTAACCATCGTGTCAATGAAGTCCTTCGGCGCGTCGCCCATCTTCCACGAGGCAGGCTGCGAGGCTTCATGCATGTGAGTGAGCTTCGCCACGTTACGGCGCACATAGCGCTCATCATCCCGGACAGTGATGCGTCCGTGGGCGTGGACGACGAGATAGTTCCACGTCGGCACCTGCTTATGGAATTCATGCTTGCTTGGATACCAGTTCGGCGAGATGTAAGCGTCGGCCGCACGGAAGATAACGAGGACTTCATCGCCATTGGCGACTTCCTCCCAGACTGGATTCTTGCGGGCAACATGGCAATTGAGGACGCCCTTGTCTCCCTTCGAGCGGTCAAGCTCGAACGGGATGTGGTTCGCGTCCAAAGTGCCTTTGCTGTGGGTGACCAGGACACCGAGCGGGTGTCTCTCGATAAGGTCAAACTGGGCGTTCTGATCGCGGACGGCAAAATGGGGCGGAACGTACAACGGTATATCTCCTGTCGTGAATGGGCGGTTGTTAGTGATCGACGAAGTCTCACGGAACGGGCCCGGGCATCTTCGTTGCCGTCGATGAGGGCCCCGGATCTCGCTGTCCACCACCCTCAAGAACTGCCATCGAGAAGTGGGCGGGCGCATCAGATGCCGCCGCGTATGAGTGCGGTTGGTCAGTGACAAGCCGCACACTCTCGCCTTGGCTCAAAATTACTGCATGGGTACCCACCACGACACTTAGGGACCCCCGAGCGACCGAGATCAGCTCGCGCGTACCCGGACTATGAGCATCTGCGGAAAACACGTCGCCCGGCATAATGACCCAGCTCCACAGTTCGAACATCGTGCGTCCCGAGGTGGATGAATGAAGTTGTGCAAAGCTTCCTTTAGCGCTTGTCCAAAGCGTCCTCGTCTCTGTCCGCTCAATAGGAAGGCGAACTTTGGAAGGAAGGTCATTCAACAAATCGGCCACCGAAAGCGAAAACGCCGCCGCCAGTCGGCAAAGTATGCCGATGCTGGGGTTCGCCTTGCCTTGCTCCAGCGTGACGACGGTTCCCTTGGATAAGCCGCTCAGTTTTGCCAGTCGATCCAGGGTCAGGTTCTGGTCGCGCCTCAATTGTCGGATCCGAACCGCTATCGCTTGGCCAAGCACCTGCTCGGAGTCCAACGCTGTCGTAACATCGGTCATTATATTGACTTAGTGCCTCGGCTCACCTATTACGGTCAATATAATGACCGGCCTGGAATTGCGCAACTGCGCCGTTAGGGAGGAAATGACCGATGCGTTTTGAGACGAAGGCGATCCATTGCGGCCGAGCTGTCGACGCTTCCACGGGGGCGGTATCCTTGCCGCTGCACACCAGCACGACGTTCCAACGTAGCGTCGACGGCTCGTTTCCGTCCGGATTCGAATATACGCGGGATGGAAATCCGACACGCAACGCGTTCGAAATGGCCATGGCCGCGCTCGAGGGCGGAGAAGATGGCATTGCCTTCGCGTCGGGCATGGCTGCAATCGCTGCAGTCTTTGAGAGCCATCCGTCGACGGGTCGGATCGTTCTGCCGGATGACATGTATTTCGGCATTCGTTCGCTGATTGACGAGACCGACATTGGGTCTCGCTTCGACTTTGCGGCCGTCGACATGCGCGATCTGGATGCCGTGCGCGCCGCGGTCACGTCGAAGCGGACTGGCCTCGTCTGGGTCGAGACGCCGTCAAACCCGATGATCCGCGTTGTCGACATTTCGGCCATCTGCAAAATCGCGCACGAGGCTGGCGCCTTGGCCGTAGTGGACAACACGTGGGCAACTCCAGTGCTTCAACGGCCCCTCGAAGTTGGGGCGGACGCGGTCGTGCACTCGGCGACAAAGTACATCGGCGGCCACTCGGACTTGATGGCGGGCGTCGTCATTGTCCCGCACTCGTCACCCCTCGGTCGCCCACTGCGGATGGTCCAGAGACACAAGGGCAGCGTCGCAGCGCCATTCGACTGTTGGCTGGCATTGCGGGGCCTGCAGACATTGTCGGTACGCATGCGCGCGCATTGCGAAGGCGCCCAGAAGGTTGCTGAGGCTTTGGCGTCTCATCCGCGTGTCGAAAAAGTACTTTTTCCTGGCCTGCAAACTGATCCGGGACACGATCTCGCTAAGCGGCAAATGAGCCATTACGGAGCGATGCTATCCTTTATCGTCAAAGGCGGAGCCGATGCTGCGATGGCCGTGGCCGGCCGCCTCGAGGTTATTGCCAGGGCGACAAGCCTTGGCGGGACGCACTCTCTGATTGAGCATCGCGCATCCGTCGAGGGTGCCAAGTCCAAGGCGCCAGGCGGATTACTGCGAATGTCAGTGGGACTTGAGCATCCTCAGGACATTATCGATGATCTGATGCAGGCCCTAGGCGGAACCTTCAAAGCGGCAGCCGAATGACGCGGGTGCAAGAACTCTGGCAGCGCTTTACGTGGCGGCTGGCGCAGCAATGCGGCCTGCTACGGTTGGGCGCCTAGATCAGGCAAAGCATCTTCGACGATGCTTAGATTTCGATCGAAAATCTCGGTGTCGGATGCGTTGGCGCGGAGAGACCGCACCTTGTTCAGGATCGCCGCAACCGCCGCTTCAGGCCTGGCGATGCGGCCCGACCTTTTCGAGGAAACCGCCGGTCTGCATCAGCTCGACGATCTTCTTGCGCGCGTCGAAACGGTCGAGGGCGTCGAGGCTGTCCCATACGGCCTGGCGCTCCGGCGTCACGTCCAGTCCGGCGAGAAAGTCCTCATTGTCCTTGAGGCTCACCGCCGCATTGACGGTAAGGATGTTGACCGCCGGCAGCCGGTGGCGCTTGCCGACCTCGAAGTCGTTGAAGTCATGCGCCGGCGTGATCTTGACCGCACCACTGCCTTTTTCGGGATCGGAATACTCGTCCGCCACCACCGGGATCCTGCGGCCGACGATCGGCAGGATGAGGTTCTTGCCGACGAGATGCCGGAAACGCTCGTCGTCGGGGTGGACGGCGACAGCCGTATCGCCCAGCATCGTCTCCGGTCGGGTCGTCGCAACGGTAATGAAGGTCTTCGGATTTTCCGGATCGAAGGTCATGCCTTCGACCGGATAGCGGAAGTGCCAGAGGTTGCCGTTGACTTCCTGCTGCTCGACCTCGAGATCCGAGATGGCGGTCAACAGCTTCGGGTCCCAATTCACAAGGCGCTTGTCCTTGTAGATCAGCCCTTCCTTGTAGAGCGTCACGAACACTTCGAGCACGGCCTTGGATAAGCCCTCGTCCATGGTGAAGCGCTCCCGGCTCCAGTCGGCCGAGGCCCCGAGCCGCTTCAGCTGGTTGAGGATGGCGCCGCCGGACTCGGCCTTCCACTCCCACACCTTGTCGATGAACTCATCGCGCGTCAGGTCGCGGCGGTGAATCTGCTTTTCCATAAGCTGGCGCTCGACCACCATCTGCGTGGCGATGCCGGCATGGTCCATTCCCGGCTGCCACAAGACGTTCTTGCCGCGCATGCGCTCGAAGCGCACCAGAATGTCCTGCAGCGTGTTGTTGAGCGCATGACCCATATGCAGCGAGCCGGTGACATTCGGCGGCGGGATGACGATGGTGAAGGCTTCAGCCCCCTCCTCGGCCCCGGCACCGGCCCGAAACGTCTTTTCAAGCGTATTATGTTTTTTTGTGCATAGACCAACGAGTTGAACGGCGGCCCCATAAATCGCCGATGTGATAGGTCGGGCAAAGGCGTCCACCAGCTCGTACTTGTCAAGACGATGCCACCCTTGATCTTGCACCCGCCTCCGATACCAGCGATCCGCTGCGTCGTATGCTCATGCCTGTCAGGATGGGATGGGCGCTGCTAGCACCGTGGCAGTTTGACAACCCGGCCATCGGGGCGGTAGCACCGTACAAGGCCAAGAGTCGCAGGGCAGACCGCACCCCATCGGGCTGCGCGACCCAGACCAGCTGACGCCCAACTGGCACACTCATCGCGCATCAGCACCGTGGATGCGACATCTACTTTGTTTACTTTGTTGCGAGCGCGATATCGGAACTTGGTTGTGACGCAGCTGTGCGTAAGCGCACCGCTGTCAGCAAGTGAGTGAGCGAAAGAACTACGTGGTGGAGGTGAGAAGTCATGCGGCGTCAAGATTCCCCGCCCTTTGCAGCAAACACACTGATTCCTCTTCAGAATCCGGTCTTTCGTTCGATCTGGACAGCCACGCAGATATCCAGCCTTGGCTGGCTGGTGCAGAGCGTGGCTATAAGCTGGCTTATGGCAACGATTTCAGCCTCCGATCTGATGGTTGCGCTCGTGCAGGCTGCATCGACACTGCCCGCCTTCTTCTTGTCGATCCTTGCTGGAGCGATTGCAGACAGCTTCAGCCGCCGCGGCGTGATGCTTGCCGGACATTGCCTGATCGCACTGGCATCCACGGCGCTGGCTCTCTCTGTTGGACTGGGCTTTGTCAGTCCATGGCTGATCTTGGGACTGAGTTTCTTGGCGGGATGCGGCTTTGCCTTGAATGATCCAGCCTGGCACGCCTCGGTCGGCGACATCCTCGAAAAGCGCGACATACCCGCTGCAGTGACGCTGATGTCGGTGGGGTACAACGTGGTTCGGAGCATAGGACCGGCGCTGGGCGGTGTAATTTTGGCTTTGCTGGGCCCCCTTACGGCTTTCGCCTTCGCTGCGCTGACCGACCTGGTCCCATTGAGCGCTGTCCTGCGCTCCAAGTGGCAAGTTCGTTCTTCGCCTCTTCCGCGCGAGCGGATGACGACGGCCATTCATGATGGCATGCGCTTCACGGCAATCTCCTCGGAGATCAGAGTGGCGATCGTGCGTGCAACCCTGTTCGGGCTGTCAAGCATCTCGATCCTTGCTCTGCTCCCCCTCCTAGTTCGCGACCAACTGGCGGGGGGGCCAATTGTTTACGGCGTCCTGTTGGCCGGCTTCGGCACAGGCGCCTTCATCGCGGGCATTGGCAATAGCTACTTGAGACGCATCACGTCCCAAAATCGATTGATCACGCTCGCGTCCGTTGCTTGCGCAACGTGTTGCCTTTTACTGGCTCTCACATCATCGGTGGCTGTAGCAGCGATCGCGCTTGCAATCGCTGGCGCAGGCTGGGTTGTCACCTGGACCGGAACCGACGTGTGTGTGCAGTTGGCAAGCCCAAGATGGGTCGTTGGTCGCACCCTGTCGATCTATTACGCCCTGACCTACGGCGGCATGGCAGCGGGCAGCTGGATCTGGGGTGCTGTCGCGCAGTACTATTCCCTGACGTGGGCTTTGGAAGGTGCTGCAGCGGCGCTGTTGCTGGTTGCAGCTGTGGGAAAGCTATTGCCGGTACGGCTATGGGAGGAATCGGATCAAGGGGCCTTCGACTTCAGGCCACCAGAACTGGCCCTCGATTTGAAGCCCAGGAGCGGCCCGATCGTGATCAAGGTGGAGTACTCGATCCCCGAGGAGAATATCGAGGAATTTCTGAGCTGCATGCGCGAAAGGCGGCGCGTTCAGAGCCGTGCCGGTGCGCGGGACTGGACCCTCCAGCGCGATCTTCAGAACTCGACTCTTTGGACCGAGACATTCCGCACGCCGACATGGACGGACTATCTTCGTCTAAACCATCGGCTAACGGTGACTGACAGGGAGGTAGGCGAGCGCCTTGCCGCTCTGCAGGTCGGTGATTCTCCTCCTCGTCTCTCACTTTCGATCGAGCGGTCGACAAGCCCCGCCCCCGGCAGCCAAGTCCAGCCTGTGCCCTTTGTATCGCGCCCGTAAGGAAACCAGTAACTTTTCTGGGCTCGGACACGGGAATGGCCGAGACCTACTCCTTCTTTCGTCGGGTCAGCCCGGATTGCCATACCTTGCGGCCGGTTAGGCGAGCATGAGGATTTGTGTGGCACGTATGTCCACCACGGGCCCATGTCCAGCCCCACCGCCTCTGCCATCAGATCGGCTTGGGCACGGGTTCAGGTCGCCTGTCCCCCTGCATCGCGGCGAGCAGCGGGGAGCAAGGGGGGCGGAGGGGTCTCCCCGGTCTGCACGGAGCGAAGCGGGCAGACGGAGGAATCCGCCAGCGGCGGCGCGACAATGAAGCTGCGAGCGTTGCGTCAATCAAGATGAGAATGCTGGCGGGTTGGAACGCAGGGAGGGCGTAGCCCGACTGGAGTTTCAACCCGCCAGCGCCGCGGCCTTTTCGGGCTTCAGCGCGCGAGTGGATTTTCTGCATTTAGCTGCAGCGAAGGTCCCGGTGGTGCGGTGGAAGCGCACCCGGGGCATCTTGGACTTATTATCCAGGACTGCTGCATTGCCGCAGCAATGGTCACAACCTGCTAGGGTCCGGACCCATAAAGGGTTCCACTGACGGTGGTTTTATGATTCACGGTCTCCAAAGGGAGGCCACCGATGAATCGCGATTATTTCTGGCTGACCGAGGAGCAGTTTTCGCGGCTGCAGGCGCTGCTGCCAACCGACACGCGCGGCAAGCGCTGGCGGTCCTCCGGCTGAGGTCCTGATCGACTCTTCGGCCGTGAAGGCGCATCGCTGCGCTTCTGCCGGCAAAGGGGGGAGCAAAATCAGGCGATTGGCCGGTCGCGCGGTGGGCGAACCACGAAGATCCACGCCCTGACCGATGGCCTGTGCCGCCCGATCGCTTTCCTCTTGACCGGTGGCCAGGTCGCCGATTGCAGCGCCGGAGATTTGCTTCTGGAGCAGATGCCCGAGAGCCCGATCCTGCACGCCGACAAGGGCTGTGACACCAATGCCATTCGCCACAAGGTCGAGGCTAAAGGGGCGATGCCGAACATTCCGTCGAAAGCCAACCGGCGCTGGAAGAACTGCTTCTCCCCGTTCCTCTACCGTGATCGCAACGCCATGAGCGCATGTTTGGACGGCTCAAGGATTTCCGCCGCATTGCCACCAGATACGATCGATCGGTCACTAACTTCCTCGCTGCCGTCTGCCTCGCCGCTACGGTCGGTTACTGGCTGTGACAGTTGTCCTCGACAAACAGAAGCGAACTTGCGCCCTGAAGCAGGGTGATCGCTTCAGAAACGGTGCGAAGGAGTATGTCACTCGCCGGCTCGATGTCGTGGATAAGGCCGGCGGCCTCACCAATCATGATCGCGGCTATCGTGGGATCGCCGCTTGCCCACGCTTCGCGGTAGGCAGCGGACTGCGCGTCAATGTCGGCGAGGAGATGGGCCTCATTGCCGTGCCAGGCTTCCGTAAAAGCATTCTTCCGAACGCGCAGTGAAAACCGCGATGGCCAATCCAGGCGGCGCGCTAGGTCCATCACCGAGGTTCGAACCGTGTCGTCTCCGGTCGCCGCAAGGGCAGCCTGGTGCAGATTTGGATGAACGAGAGCCTCCAACGAGGCCCAGAAACGTGATCCCATCACGACGCCATCAGCGCCAAGCATCAGCGCCGCTGCAAGCCCACGACCATCGGCGATGCCACCGGCCGCGCAGATGAGCGTGTCCGGCGCCCGTCGCCGTACCAAGTTCGCGACCTCCGGAACAAATGTGAATGTCGCTCGCTTCTCACCGTGACCGCCGGCTTCCGCGCCTTGGGCGACGACGATGTCGGCTCCGACATCAAGAGCGCGGCGCGCGTCGTCGAGGCTCTGGACCTGGCAGATCAAGGGGACCCCGGCGGCCCGTATCGCCGGCGAAAAAGGCGCCGGGTCGCCAAAGGATAGGAAAATCGCACTTGGTCGCCGCTCCAGGGCCTTATCGAGTAGGCGCGGGTTCCTGGCGAGTGACCATGTTATGAAGCCGCAGCCGACAGGTCGGTTGCCAGATCGCTCGAACTCTCGCGTCAGCCAATCAGCGTCGCCATAGCCGCCGCCGATAAGCCCAAGCCCTCCGGCTGAACTGACCGCACCTGCGAGTTCCCCGCCCGATGCGAATGCCATCGGCGCGCTGATGATCGGATGCTGCAGTTCAAGCCGATCAGTGAGACGGGTTACGATGCGCATCATCACTCCAACAGATTGCCTTGAGTATCGCAGGTTCGGTTGATTCTATCGAGCCCCGCTCAGCGCCCCGCGATTAACGGCAACCAGAGCCCCCAGTCGACCGACGGTTATGAGTCCGGACCTTAGTACTACAGTTGCGAATGCCGATGCCGTTTGTAGTGACAGATGGTGGCCGCAGCCTGATGTCGTCGTCGCCATAGCGACCAGGCGATGATGAAGGGCTTTTGTGTCGGTGGGAAGATGAGGATCCGGGCGAGGAGATAGCGGATCTCGGGGACGCTCGGGACGAGCGCAGCCATCCGGATCAGGCGGCGATTGGCTCCTTTGGACTCGTTTCGTTCGGTTTGCTCCATGCGCTGCGGCGAAGATCAGCCGATAGCTTCGAGAGGAATGCCAGGGCGGCCATGCACAGGCTCATGTGGCGATGCCATCCGTGCCAGGACCGAGCCTCGCAATGATCAAGTCCGAGATCATCCTTGGCGCGCTCAAAGCACTCCTCGATCGCCCAGCGCAGGCCGGCCACTGCCGCCAATTCGGCCAAGGAGGAACCGGGCGGGGCGAAGACCAGGTAGTAGGCTTTTTCTCCGGATGTCGATCGCTTGCGGCGGACGAGAAGCCAATGCTCGAAGCCGCCTTTTGACGTCCAAGGGCGGCGGATGCGTGCCCAGTCGTAGAGCCGAGGCCCTTTGGCGCCTTCACCTGCCGCATGACAGGCCCAGTCGTCGGGCTCGAACTCGCTGGCCAGTTCCTCGGGCGAGGTTTCCTCAAACAGACGATCCCCTCCCCGGCGCATGAAGTGAGCGCTTCGAACCGCCAAGACATAGGGCTGCTCGCGAGCTTCCAGCATCCGGCGAAGGCTGCTGTCCGCCCCGTAGACAGCGTCGCCCAGAACGTAAGCGCACGGGACGCCGGCATCGAGCGCCGCCTCGACCATGGCGCGCGCCATCTTTGGCTTGGTCGCAAACTCGACCATCTCCGGGATCGACGCTCTGGCACATCGCGCCCGATCCCTTGTCCAGCTCTCCGGCAGATAAAGGCGACGATCGACCAGCGCTTGGCCGTAGCGGCTCGCGTAAGCCAAGAACACGCCGACCTGGCTGTTCTCGATCCGCCCCGCCGTTCCCGAGTACTGACGCGCGACACCGGCGGAACGATCGCCCTTCTTCACAAATCCCGTCTCGTCGACGATCAGGACACCATCCTCATGGACCATCGGCCGGCAGAGAAGCGGACCAAGCATTTCGTGGATACCCTCTCACTGCACAACGCCCGGGACTTGCTTGCACATGGTGGCTATCAAGCGCCGCCGCGAGCTGATCTACCTCCAGCGGTCCTGAAGATAACTTGCAGACGATCACAGGTTCAGCCTTGGCAAGCTGACGATCGAGGGTTCGCCACGCTGCTGAGATGCTCGCTCTAGGCCGCCGGTCGCGCGGCTGATTACCAATGCCTTTTCCTGGCCCGTGAGGTTTGGACGCTATCACTCGCCAGGCGGAAGCTGGACCGCTCGGCGCCGGTTCCTTCGACAGCGATCCCCGACTTGACCAATGACCGGCATGCGTCGAGAACCGACCAAGGCACTTCATCCACCGCTGCCGCAATATCAACGAAGCTCGCCAGCTCGTCACTGAGTCGACCTTCGACAGCACGTTCGAGTGATGAATTGGGCCGCAGGATCCAGGCATCGTTGGTCCAATGGATGACGTTGTCCCAGACGATGAAGTGTGCCCCGCATCCAGTGTCTCGCCACACAGAAGGGAAAAGGGTCAACCCGCCCTCGCGTTGATAAAGGCGCCAGGCCGGCCCGGCACGACGGTCGAGGTTAACCGTCAGTATGTCTCCGCATCCATCGGGGCATCTCATGACAAGGGACCGCGGAGCTCCGCGCTCCACAAGTGAAACGTCTCCCGGGTTATCCACCTGCTCGATGGCTTCGGACTGACGTTCAACCCTGCCCTTGAACTGTACCGCGTGCGTTTTCTTGAGCACCCAACCGAACTCCCGACCTACCAAAGCGAAGGATTTGTCACGCGATCCAGAAGGTCCACCGCGCACTTGTAAGCAATGGCCGCATCCGGGCTTTTGCCTTTGGCATAATAGAGCAGCCCGACGCAGATCGCGATTGTATACTCGCGCCTCAGATCGAACGAATGGGACTGACCTTCCTCGAGGATGGTCGTACGCAACGCCACGATCGCGTTGAGCCGATACTGGGCCTTTTTGCATTGCAGGAGATGTTTAAGCGACATAGCGAAGAGATCTCTGGAGTAAAAATCTTCGAGCACTTGTTCGGGCAGCGGTTGATCAGCCTGCAACTCCGCGTCGAACGCAAGCCCGATTTCCAACCGGGCGACGTCGTGGGACAAAGGACGTCGAGCTGCCCGCGTGAAGTCGATCAGAACCGCTTCCGCATCGCCGCCGCAGACGAACACGTTGCGCAAATTGAGGTCGTCGTGAGCTCGACACACCGGATGCTCCTCAGCCTGCAGTCCAGCGAGACGAACAAAAAAGCTTCGTGGCGAAGCGCCAGCGTAGCTGTCCTTGGTCAATTTGTCGTAGGTGCGCTCAAGGCCTTTTAGATATGCGTCATGCCGTGCCGCAGGTAGAAACTCCTGCAGAAGGTCTAGTCTCTTTCTTTCGGGGTCTTTTCGCCAACGACCCAACACAGTTCGATAGATCGCCTGGATGACCTCTTTCACATCGCGGTTGATCACAACCTTGTCCAGGCGGACGGCATTCTCGACGAAGCGGGAGACCGCAAGCTGGTGCTCAGATCCCACAACGCAACGATCCAGGCACAAAGGGGCGCATCCGCGATATGGCACGCGGTCAGCGACCACGTCCCTGTACGTGTTAATGTGTTCTTCCATCACCGCCGCGGGGCCTGACTTGACGATGAAAGGTGTGTGCTGCTCCAGGCCTTCCGTCTCGACCTTCCAGACGGACGAAGAAGATTTGCCACCATTCTCCTCGGAAATAAGGATGCCCGAGTAGTCGTGAAACGCGCGACGGAACAGAAGCTTCAGTTCGGGTAGCAGAGGCGTCGGCAGCTCATTCCCATTTTTGTCGCGGATCGCCAGGCTGCTGTTCAGGGAAGGGCCGCACCGGCATCGTGCGCAGGTCTCGGCAATGTTATCCCAGTCAGAGTCTGGAAGCACTGCGAGCTGCCGCAGCACGACACCAGTATGCTCTTGCCACTGCGCCAACACGCCTGCGCCTGAACGCGCCACCGCCTGTCCAATCGCTTCCTCGCCCCGTTTCGTAACGACAATGACGAGTATGCCGCGCTGTGCGGACGAAGCGGCGAGGCGTCGAAGACGCTTGACCAAATCCAATCGGCCCTCGTCCGACGGAAGGGCACCGGCCAGCACGATCAACGCCCGGGCGCCTCCGTCATCAAGATCAGAAAGCGACACGAGCGGCTTCACGGCAAGTTGGCGGGCGGAGAAAGGCGTCGGGTTCACGGTACCTCCGTCAACCAAAACGGTCGTGCGCTCTTCAGCTTTCATGTTGGCGCCAAATCATGGGCCAACTGTCTCCTTTGGCCAGGGCATTGTCCTGAGCACATACAACGCAGGTCGGATCTGACCTTGAACTGACAGGCCGCACCGATCCTTCAATGGGCCGCCCAATAAGATTCCGCGCCTCCCCAGGGAACCCGGTCACTGCCGAAAGGAACATCGAGACGGCCATGGAAGAGGTTGCTGCGTTAAGGGAGATCACGGCCGGCTGCGGCTCGAAATGGCCGACGAAATACGGATCGGAGCGTGAATCGGCGAGAAGATCGCGTCTCACTGCGGCGGGATCGAGAAGGGAATGGCAGTTAAGGCAGGCCAGCGACTCGGCAAGCATTTGGACCCTAGTCGACATCGCGGCGACGACACCCTCCCGGGCGTCGATGCGCACTCCAACGTCGATCATTGGCAAACGATACTGATAGGCGATCTGATTGAGGACGGCGCGGCTGCCGTGCGAATCCGTGCAACACATGACAAAATCGCCGTCGAGCAACGTCCTGGCCACGGGCTCGTCAATAACGGATTCCTGTAAGGTCATAACCTCAATGTCGCGTTTCGCGCGTTGCGACGCTTCGGAGGCCACTGCGACCTTTGGTCGGTCAACGTCCTTCTGCTCGGCCCCCATCAATCGGTTGAGGTTGGTTCGCTCGACCTGTTCAGGATCAATCAAGTGCAGCCGACCAACGCCCAGCCGGGCGAGTTCCTCGACGACCACTGAACCGGTGCCGCCTACGCCGACGACCGCCACGGTGAGATCGTTGAGGATTCGCTGCCCTGCGGCGCCGAATGCTCGCACATTGCGGTCGAACACTTCCGGCAATGGGGCCGGATCTTCCGCGTCAGTCTCAGTTGGGTAAGATCGAACACTGCGCCCGATTTCCTGAATCCGATCGATGGTGAATGTGGTCTCGCCTTTGATATCGAAGAGGCGGCCACGAAATCCCGTCGGCCCGGCGATCAGGAATCCATGCGGCCCTTGCGGGCACCGAAAATGCAGCACCGGAGCCAAGAGTTGCTGCGCTGCGTCGTCGACCGATGAGAACGCCAGTCTGCGTTGCACAGGATGCGAATGCGCAAGAATTACGCCCGCTCGCTCCAGACGCGCGCGTTTGAGCACGCGCGACAGGAACATGGGAGTCAATGAGACTTCTATCGGGCTGCGGGCGATATAGTCGTCCGGAGCCGGGCGAATGATCTCTCTAACGATCAACCTCATCCCGCCTTCGAAACGACCACCGCCAACGATCAACGCAGCAGCAGATTCAAGGGGGGCAGGCGCGATAAGGTCATCTCGAAGAGCCGTCCATTCTCCACCCCGGAACATCAGACGGTTCATCGCGCCTCGCCCAGCCGCCGCCGGATCACATTCAAATAGGTAAGCAGATTGTCGCTGTTGGGCTTCCAGGTAGACGGATGCCAGGAAAACCACAGCCACTCCGAGGGAACTCCCGGGGTGGCCTGTTGCCCTGTGTTTTGTGGGGTTCCACCGTGTTCGAGGGCGAGCGCCGGCTCGGCCCAGAAGCAATCGGGCGCAGCCTGCGGATAGCCCGCAGGCACCACGAACTTTATGCCAACCTCGGCGCGGTTCCAGCCCTTTGGAAGTTGCACAGCCGGCATGCTGACCACTGCCGTACCTCCGGACTGGAGCTCAAGGGTCGCGTTAGGGTGCTTTTTGCTGATATCCTGGAAGTGACGTTCGAGGATCGACATTAGCCAAACGTCGCCGGAGGAACAGTGTAGAAGTGCATTCCGTTCTTGAGCGTAACAGCCTCATTGTCCCCAATCTGCCGATCGGCATCATGGCCGTGCCCCTCGAGGAACAACTGATATTGCTGGTCCTTGGCGGCGAGCTGCTTCAGCTCCGCACCGGTCATGCTTTCGCTTGTCGCTTCGATATGGACCCCATCAATATTGATGGAAAATTTCGGATGATCTTCTTTGGCCATTGTTCCCTCTGCAAAATGAACCCGAAAGAGCAGCCTCGGCATTCAAAGAGAATCAGAGCCGCTGCCTCGCTTTTATCGTGAAAGGAGTGATCGCAGAAGGCGGAATCAAGATCCCCCACCGCCGACGAGCACCCCGCATTGACACCTGCTATGTAGGAACAGCGCCACATTTTTTCACCCTCATTTCGTTGAGAATGATGCTGCCACGGCATTCAAATCCGGTCCGGCATTCGCACGCCTGCGAGGCTTCCTTGCGCCCGGCCCTCTCGAGTTCAACAAGGGACCGCGATCGTATCACACGCGATGGGCGATCGTGCGTCTGCGGGCGGTCGCCTTAGTTATGTTTGACCAGCGTATTTGGTGCCGCTGCGGCCTTCACGAAACGCCAGGCCCGCTCCTTTCCCGTCCGATCGTCCATGAAATCCCCTCTGCACGCACGACGCCGGAAACCTCCTTGCCGATATGATGCTCAAGCACCGGCCGCCATGGCACCAGCGTGAACTCGCGCGATTTCTCGATGACAGCGTATTTTCCGCCGGCGAGCTCGACGGAGCGGCGGAGCGTGCCTTCTATTCGATCTCCACTCTGGGCTTCAGAATAGGGCAGACCGAGTTCGTTCGACAACTGGCCGGCCACGCGGTTCAACTCGCGTTGGCGCAGCATCGAAAGCATGTTCGCGCGATAGATGACCCGATCCTGCTCTTCCCGAGCAAGACCTTGCGCAATCAGCCACTGCCGTCGGCGGCCTTGCGCCTCTCGGACATCGCGGCCGAAACCAGAGCTGTGCAAGGCCTCCGGTGTGTCGGAAACCAGCTCTCGATCGAGCCAGGTGGCGCCGTCGAAGCTGACTTGGCTCTCCAGCAGCATTGATGAGAGCTTGTCGACGACAACCGGCTCGGCCCTCGCTCGCTGACGCTCGTAGCCCGCGACGCGGTCGAGATGGTCCGGCGCGATAGTCCATGTATCGTCCGGCTCGCGCTCGACACCACCGGTCGCCCGGCGGATCGCCTCCAGTCGCCGCACGTGCGTTTCGGCAAAGCGTTCGGTGGCCGACGGGTCATGCTTGAGATGGATATCGATGCTGTAGCGCCCGTCATGGGCCGTGGCGATCTCGGCAATTGTGCGGTCGACTTGCCTTGGCCCGGCGTCCCTCGGCGTGACCCGCACTATGCAGCCCTCTGGCGCCGGTTGGGTGGCCTCGCCTTTGCCGATATCGACATAGTGGCTTTTGCCGTCCACGCCGTCGACGACGAGGTAATGGCGGTCATTGATTTCGTCGGCCAGGCCGCGCGCAACGATGCGGCCGACGACAGGCTGCATCTGCTCTGCAGATCGATCATGGACAACATAGTCGGCGGCACTGCGGGCGAGCCCCTTGCCGGTCAGTTCGCGGTGCATGGTCTTGATGATGTCGCCCCGCTCGCCGATGCGGCGCAGCGTCGCTTCAAGCTCGCCATCAAGGCGCCAGCGGCCCGAGCCGACTTCCTCAGCCAGACCCATCCGCTCGAGCTTGCGCAGGCGGCCCTGGTGCAGCGTCTGGCGAAACGTGTCTCGGCTGGCCGATGAGACATGCCCCTCATGGTCGCGCATGCGGAGCAGCTGCCGATCGATGCTGGTGAAGCGTTCCCGCTCCATTTCCTGGCGCAGGCGTTGCTCGATCTCGCGGTCCGTTCTCGGGCCAAGGTCGAGGCTGACCAGCTCGGCCGCCCGTTCACGGATTCCAGACGAGATGTAGTCCCGCGCGATGACGAGGTTTTCGCCGCGGTCGTCCCTGCCGCGGACGATAATATGGGTATGCGGATGACCAGTGTTGAAATGATCGACGGCCACCCAGTCGAGCCTGGTGCCGAGGTCTTCTTCCATCTGCGCCATGAGACGCCGCGTGAGCGGCTTCAGGTCATCATACTCGATGCCGTCTTCAGGGGCGACGATGAAGCGGAACTGATGCCGGTCGCCATCGGCACGATCGATAAAGGCCTTGCCATCGACGCGGTCGCTGTCGGCGCTATAGAGCTCGCCATGCTCGCCTTCCCGGGTGACGCCGTCGCGCTGGAGGTAGCGAAGGTGTGCACGTGCCCCGTCAACACCCTTGCCGGCCAGCTTGACGATACGCGCCTTGACGACGGCGCGCCGCTGCCGAAACGCCGCGTGGCGGTCGCGCGCTCTGAGAACGGCGGCAGCAGCCCCGCCGCGCCCCGCCCGGCTTCCGATGAAGCGGCCACGGCGACCGCTGCCGCCGCCGGCTCGGTTGATCGCGGCGCGGATCTGGCCGGCGAAACGCTTGCCTGCCTTCGAGCCGCGCGATCCGATTTTGCCCAGGCTCGGCTTGAACTCTTCATCCTGCATTGAGCCTCCTAGTAATCTTAAGCAAAATCAGAGGTTTGTCGGCAGCAGCTCTCCTGACGCTGAAGGCAGCCTCCGTGAAAAACGATGTGCAGACAAAGACTTCGCCGCCTCCAGGAGGCGATGCCTTTATCTTGCCTTCCGCGGACCTGCATCCCTGCCCCGCCCGACCCACGGTACCCCTGCCCTCACCTGCGATCCGGCCGGCCTGACCTTGCTCGCTCCGATCCGAGCGGCACCACAATTTGGCCATTCGGATCGGTCGCGGAAACACCGTTTCGCAGGAAAAACAGCGACTGCCCGGACGGGATTTCCGGCGCTTTTCCGGAACGGGATTTGCCGGTGAACGCGTCCATGTCGGCGGCCGAAATCCCCGCAGCCTTGAGCTCTTCCAGATACGAAACCGTCTCGCTGGGCAGCGGTCGCCCACGCTGCAAATGCTGTTCGTAGCGGTCCGGCCCAGCGTTATAGGCGGCAAACAGGCCGGGAAAGCCGAAGCGGTCATACATGGCGCGCAGATAGGCAGTGCCTGCCAGAATGTTGTCGCGAGGGTCGTGCGGATCGGCCCCCAGGCCAAGCTCTGCGCGCATCTCCTCGTAGGTGCCGGGCATCACCTGCATGAGGCCAATGGCGCCGGCGTGTGAGGCGATCGGCCGTCCGTCCAGCATTGTCTGCCCCCGGCTTTCGGCATCCATGACGGCATAAATCCAGGGCTGTGGAATGCTGAAACGCCGGCTTGCTTCGGCTACCAAGGGCTGCCATCTTGCCAGCTGCGGACCACGGGAGATGGCGGCCGGCTGAGCGTCGGTCGCGGCGGAACATGCGCATGGCGCTATCGCGACCATGCCCAGCATCAGGAGGGTTACTCGGTCCATAGCGGCACCAGCCTCCCGACAATATTTTCGGCCGGCACCGGCCCGAAATAGCGGCTGTCGAAGGAGCGGTTTCTATCGTTGCCGAGCAGGAAAACCTCGGCGGCGGCGAGCTTGCGGCAGGCATTCCACCAAGGCAGCGGACGGTGCTGCGTGTCGGTTGCCAGCCGGCGCGCGACAATTTCGCCGCCGATGATGATGGCGTCGCCGAAGGCGCAGACATGCTCGCCAGGCAGCGCGGCAAGGCGCTTGACCAGCGGCACGTTGCTGGGCAGATAGAAGCGTTCGGCGGCGAGATCGGCGACCGGTTTTGGCGGGCGGACGAGCACGAGATCGCCACGAGCCGGCGATCCGGACGCGACGCGATAAAGGCCGACCGGCGCACTGGCCGAGGCGTTCCAGACCAGCCAGGGCGATGGGTTGTCGAAAGCGGCGAAGCCGATCAGGCTGAGGCCTATACTGGCCACGGCGATCGTCTTGCGCGCCCGAATGCGTTGCAGATGGCTGCCGATCAAACGGATAGTGGGACGCCGGCTCATGAGCGGCCTCCCTCACCGGCCGAGCCGGAATCGTGCCCGCCATCCTCGGGCCTGGTCTCCTGCGCGCGCCCCTTCGACCAGTCGTCGAGCTCGTCGATGTGATACCGAACATAGCGGCCGTGCTTGCGGAATTGCGGGCCACCGCCTTTGAGCCGCATCTTCTCCAGCGTGCGCTGGGACAGCCCGATATAGAAGGCGGCCTGCGCGGTGTTGAGAAACGGACTGCCCTTCTTCGCGCGGGCCGCGCGTTCGTTTTCGTCGTCCATGATGGTCCTCGTTTCGCTACGGATAAGCGAAGGCGAGGATCGGCGAGCAAGATCGTTTCGGGGACGGGCGAAGAGTGGGGGGCGAGTTTTCGCCGCCCCCTCCCGAAAGAGCCCCGCGCCGGTTGCGGCGCGGGGCTCGAGGCTGGCGGTTCAGTCGACCGGGTTCCAGATGATGGCGTATGTGTCGTCGTCATCCTGGCCGGCGGCGCGGCCGAGATTGGCGTAGAGCTTGCGCGGACCGAACTCCGGGGCGGCAATCGACAGGCTCACATAGTCCTTGCCGGAGGTCTCGCCGGTGCGGATCCAGCCGGCCCCTACTTCGACCCCTTGCGTCAGCACCCGAAAGTCGGGATGGGTGTCGGCGCTCTTTGCCTGATTGGGCACGATGTCGATGTCGGCGCGGACGCTGAGCGTCTTGAGCTGGCCCTTGTAGCCGCCGTTTTCCTGTTTGGTGACGTATCCGATCGCGGTCATTTTTAGTCTCCTTTTGGTGCTCGCCGGGGACCATTCCCCTGCGATGGCGGACCGTGATGGGCGCGTCCGGACCGCCGGAACCGGGACGGCCGCAGCGATAGCGGAGGACCCGAGCGGACAGCTTTTTTGAAGCGAAGCGGCGCGAGGAAGCCGCCGCAGGCGGCGGGGAAAAAAGCTGCTGGCGAGGGTTTCGGGCGGGCCGGATCCGCCCATAGGTCGTCAAGCCAGCCGCAGGGGAATGGTCCCTGAGACACATGGAGACAGGTGGCGCGATCGGCGGCACAACGAGCAGGCGGCATAACAGGGCGCCGGCTGCGCGGGCTCTGTCGGCAACCCGATCGGACAATTGGCCCCATGCGCCTGGGCGCCTCGGCAAGCAACCCGGCGCGGTGCAGGGCTGCCCAAATGGGGGCGAGTTGGCGTCGGGATTTCTCGCGCGCGGCACTGGCTCGACAAGACGACCAATCGGCAGCCGGCGCGGCCCGGGGCGGCGCGCGCGACCTGAGCGGCGGCACTCGAGAGAACCGCCGCTCGGGCCCTGATCGACTATTCGCGCGCGAACAGCGGCTGCACTTGTGCCCACTGATCGGCGGTGCGGAAACCGCCGCGGCTGGTGTAGCTTTCGGCGGGGAATTTCATCCAGCGCGGCAGCCAGGTCTCGACCTTCTGGCGGCCATTCTCGCCCGCCAGGAAGTCGCGGATGATCTTCTTTTGCGTCTTGACCTTCTCGGCGACATTGCCGTCCGCGACCAGCTTGCCGCCGACCTCGGCCAGCATCGAATTGGCGATTTTCCTTATCGCGCAAGAGGTCGAAGAAGGCATCGTCCGGTTGCCACCATGTGCCCATATCGACGTTCAGATGGTTGCCGAGCGCCTCGATGACGGCGCTGCCGGCTGCAAGCTTCTCGGCCATGACAAGGGTGAGAACGCGCATGACATCGTCGTCGCACAGCGCCAAGAGGCGCGCGAAGACGCCGGCGATAGCAAAGGCGTCGCCATTGCCGCCGGCGACCACGCCATCCTCATCCGGTGATCCGAGCAGGGCCAACACTTCGCGCCGCTTTTTGCCGAATGCGGCTTCAGCCTTGCAGCCGGCAAGGCTGGCAGTCACCGTCTCGTTGGCTCCTCGCTGCGGTTCACGGCGCACCTGCCACAGGCCGGAACCGGTGATGGCGTGCGCCACCACGAGGCGCAGCGCCACGGCGGGATGGTCGAGCATGGCCGCGCGCACGCCAGCATGGCGATGCAGATCGACATAGTTCTGCATCGGGCCGGTGAGTTCGGGGCGCGGCGGCTTGGCGGCTGTTTCTTCTTGCTCGCCGCCCTCGCGGGCGCGGCGCGCTTCCTTGCGTGACAGCCAGCCCTCGTGACACTCAACCTCGCCGCGATGCGAGACAGTGATGACGACCTTGCCGCCCTTCTTCTTCGGGGTCTTCTCGTGGTCCGATGCGTGGAAATATTGGCCCGGCTCCAGCAGCACCACCTCGCTCCAGCCGTCGTTAAGATAGGTGTCGCGTCTGGCGGCAATCGCTTCGTTCTGCTTTTGCCAGAACAGGTCGGCATCGGCGAAATAGCTGTCCTCGCCGAACAGGTCCGAGGTGATCAGGCCGGGATATTCGTCGATGGCAAACAGCGCCACCTTGGTGGAAATCGACTGGCCGCCGAACAGCCATTGCTTCAATTGAAAGCCACGCGGCGCGTATTGATCGGGATCGGCACAGAGTGCCAGCCAGTCCTTCTGCTGCGCCTTGGACGCCATGGTGAGATGGCGCACCGTCTCGGCGTCGATCTCCTCGCGCCGATAGGCTTCGCGGATTTTGGGCAAGAGGTAGCCAAGCGCCAGAATGCGTTTGACCTTCAGGTCAGTGATGCCGAAGGTCGCAGCGATGTCCGGAACGGTGCGGCCTTGCCTGACGAGCCGCGAAAACGTCTCCCATTGCGATACTTCGTCAGGATCGAGGCGGGCGAGGTTTTCGATCAGCGAGGCTTCCAGCGCATCGGCGTCGTCACCGTCCTCCATGATGGCGCAGGGCAAGGGATCGCCTTCGCCGCGCTCGTCGGCAAGCGATTTGGCGGCGAAATAGCGCCGCCTGCCGGCGACGATCTCGAAGGTTTCCGGCTGGCCATTGGGCCGCACAAGGAGAGGCACCAGCACGCCGCGCGCACGCACGGATGGCAGGATGTCGGATATGTCGGGCGCGCGTTTTCCACGGCGCATGTTGAGCGCGGAAATGTTGAGCTGATCCAAGGGGATGTGGGCAAGCTGCATGGTTACTCTCCTTCGCTTTGGTTAAGGTTGTCCCCGCCGCAGAGGCCGACGGCCGGCGCGGCGGGACGGTTTTTGCGCCTATCGGCGCTGCTATTCCGCCGTGTCGGGCGGAAGCTCGGAATGGGGCTTTGAAAGGGCGTCTGCTGCCTGCCGCAGAAGTCGCTCGGCCTCGGTGATGTGGCCGCAAATGCGGGCGGCTTCGGCATAGACGGAGAGCGTAAAGCGCGCCTGGAAATGCAGGTCGCGCTCTATGCCGAGGCCAAGCGGACCTTTTACGGATGCAAGCTCGGCCAGACTGACGCTGCCGAGTTCGGGGAAGCCGAAGCCGAGATCGCAAAGGCCGAACAGCGTGTCGCCATCGGCGTCGAGTTCGGTCAAAAGCCACGTGGCGGCACCTGTCGGATTAAACAGTTTCACAACGGGAAAATGGTCGATGTCGGCGTCGGCGGCGCCATTGGCGAGCAGTCGTGCGCGCAGTGGATCGGTGATCAGGATCATGGAAAGACTCCTTGTCAGAACAGGTCGAGTTGATTTCTGCTGGCTTCATCGAAAAGGCCGATATCGAGCGGCTTTTGCGCCGCGCGCGGACACATCGGCGCGTCCATCAGGAGGGTGAGCCGATCGCGCGTGGTGATCGGCCGGACACCGGGAATGAGCATCTGCTCGCCTTGGCGTCGGCTCGGTCGCGGTCAGTTGAGGATCGCGCATCGTCATGCCGCAATCCCTTCCTGCGCCTCGCCTTCGGCATCGGCCTGAAGGCCAAACAGGAAATCGGCGGCCTTGGAGGCAAGACTGGCGGCACGGAAGATGGCGCGGTTGTCCTCGCGCAGCACCTTCAGCCATGAGCCGATGTAATCGGCATGACGCACGGTCGGCTCGATACCGAGATTGCTGCAGACGAAGGCGGCAGTGATTTCGGCGACCAATTCTTCACGCGCGTAGGCCTTGGAGCCGAACGAGCCGGAGAGGTCGCGAGCAAGCCGCGTCGGGTGGCCGGTCCAGTGGCCAAGCTCGTGAAAGCAGGTCCGGTAATAGTCGATCTGCTGATGGAACGCCGGCTGCGGCGGCACCTGAATGTGGTCGCTGCCCGGCATGTAGAAAGCGCGATCGCCGCCGACCCTGAAATCCGCATCGCTGGCGCGAATGAGCGTCTCGGCCTGCGGCACGATCTCGCACTGAGGCAGCGGCTCGGCGGCGGCATAGAGGTGTTCCGGAAGATTATCGCACTGCGCGACATTGAAGACGGTGAAGCGCTTCAAAAAAGGCACGGCCTGTGGTTCATCGCCCTCGTGGCGTGCGCGCTCCTTCTCGCCCTTGGGGACAAAGCGGTCGGCATGCACGATGGTCGTGCCGCGCTCGCCCTTCCTGACATTGCCGCCAAGGACGAGCGCTTGCCGGAAGGTGAGCCAGTTCTGGCTGGGATAGCTGCGCTCGATGACCGCGCCCCACAGGATGAGGATATTGATGCC
Source organism: Mesorhizobium sp. M1088 (assembly GCF_040318575.1). NCBI lineage: Bacteria > Pseudomonadati > Pseudomonadota > Alphaproteobacteria > Hyphomicrobiales > Phyllobacteriaceae > Mesorhizobium > Mesorhizobium sp. M1088. The sequence continues at coordinate 28,916 of NZ_JAMYMO010000039.1, forward strand.
GGAATAGGTGCGCCCCGTGGACGCATTCCTCGGCAGGCCAAGGCCTGCCTTTGCGCTGCCCCATGGCTTGACCCATGGCACGGTGCCGCGCTCCAGCTCGGCAATGATGCGGTCGGTGATCTCCTGATAAAGGCTGGCGCCGGGGCGCCCGCCCTTGCCTGCGCCAGCCTCTCCGCTGGCGGTACGCTTGCTGTTTGCATGCATCGTCTCATCCTCCGCTCGCCAATCGCCGCGCCTTTCCCCGGAAGCGAGGTGGGCGGCGAGTCGCGACCGGAAAGGCCCGCCGTGGGAGGCGGACCGCATCCGAAGGACCGGAACGAAGAGGAGGACCCTGAGCGGCACGCGAAGGGTTGCGGGCTGCCGCGGCGGGCCTAGAAGGGAGTGCCGCCCACCCCGCGCCACCGGGAAAGGCCAACAGACAAACCGCGCCGCCCGCAAGGGCGGCGGCCGTCACAGCCCGAAGGGCTGCCCACGCCAAGGGGCGAAGCCGAATGGCCGAGACCGCCTGAGCTTGCCGAAGAAAAGCGGGCTCGGTTCACGAGCACCTGGTGCGCGTCGTCAGGCGCGCGGGCGCCCGCCAGGACGGCAGGCCGGACAGATTTTTCGCACGGATCATCGTCAAGCGCCGCAGTTACGTCGAGAAACTCGACGACATCGCCGCCGTGGCGCGGCTTCCTCCGAACAAAACCAGCGCTCGCCTTTCAACAGGTTGAGGCGCGTGTCCCAGTAATATTCCTGTCCGGGATCATGATAGATGCGCTCGCCCGTTTTGTAGCTTATATTGGCTTTGATGTTGCAGCCGACAGCGGCAGGGTCGATTCGAAGGCAAGAAAGCCAGCCAGGATTGTTCCACCAGCAACGATCTTTGCCCACAACGGAACGTCCTTCGAACGATGGCGCTCGCCATACCTGCGACGGTTGTACCGATTGTCTTGATAGCGATGGTTGCCCACGCCCCTTCTCCCCGAAGAGAGAATGCGACGTTTGCAGCCTGGAGTCTACAAGTCGGGTCTAATTCACCGGTCCTGTTCCGAACCATTGAATGAACGGCGCATCCTTACCCGTGATATCCTTCACCGTCTTCAACAGCGCTTCATGGGTGCGTTGGAGAGCCCGGTAATGGTCGCTGCTAGGTGATAGAAGCGGCTGGACGATGCTCTTGTGCAGCCGTTCCGCGTCCGCCAGAAAGCGCTCGATTTCAGCCTGTGAAAGCTGCTTGGAAAGTTTGGTCCTAGCCATTGCGATCTCCGTTGAGGAATCGCCCCACCTAGGATTATCATCCTATATCGGCATGGCCTGGTAAAGATCCACCCGCAGCGGAATGGCAGCTTGCCGAAAAAAGCGCGCTCGGTTCAAGGCACCGCCGCGAGCCGTTGGCGCGCGGGCGCCCGCTAGGACCGCAGGCTGGACAGAATCTCGCACGGATCAACGTCAAGGGCCGCAGTCAAGTCGAGAAACTCGATGACGTCGAGACGACGCTCTCCGCCCTCGTACTTGGCCACGAAGGATTGGGGACGATCAAGCCTCTCGGCCACCTGCGCCTGAGTCAGGCCTTTGGCCTTGCGCAGGGAAACCAGCTGGGCCAGAAACCGCTGGTGGCGGGGCGATCGAAGAGACTTGGGCATGTAGGCGAACCGGTCGGGTAAAGACCGGATCAGCGACTAATCCCGGTTTCGGATTATCCCATTTTGGGATATGCTGCGTGCGCTCAACAGGCGAGGTTCGCAGGCATGAATCGACCAATGGGAACAGATGAGAGTCGAAGCTCAACGTTGAGCGATGAAGTCCCCTGGTCGGAGAACCTCACGAGCTACGACAGGGAGCATTTCACGATCTACCTGCGGATCCTGGATGCCTGCGCCGACAATGCCAGCGAAGAGGAGATGGCTGATCTCATTCTCGGCATCGACCCGGCCCTTGAACCGGTCCGCGCCCGCAAGGCTCTTCGCAGCCATATCGACCGGGCGAACTGGATGGTGACGACTGGCTACAAAGAACTGTTCGCCGGCTGACGCACAGCACGGACTGTCATGCTCTTCAAACAAGGAAGTTCAGATACCCGCCATTCATGAGCGCACGGCCGCGAGAGACAGCGCGGCTGGAGCGGTCACAACTGGTTCGCGTGCTGTTTGACTGCCATTTCTAGTGCTTGGCTCAGAGGCACCGCCTTCGAGAACAGGAAGCCCTGAGCGGTCCTGCAGCCAAGCTTGTGCAGGGTTTGCCGATCCGCCTCTGTTTCGACGCCCTCGGCCATGACCTCGATCCCGAGCATGTTACCGAGATCGATGACCGATTTGACAAGCAGTCGGTCCTCTCGGGACTTGGCCAAGCCGCGAATGAAGCCCTGGTCTATTTTCACCTTGCGTATCCGACTGTCCTTGAGCGATGCCAACGTGGAAAAGCCGGTGCCGAAGTCATCGAGCGCGATGGAAATGCCGGCATGTGAAAGCCGTCCGAGCTTTTCATCCACTCTGTCCGGGTCCACCGGGGATTCTTCGGTAATCTCGATCTCGAACATCGTTGCAGGCAGACCTCTTGCCGCCAGACCATCCAGAACCATGTCGTCGATATCGCCGGCTTCCAGTTCGCGCGGTGAAACATTCATCGCCACACGGAGATCACGACAGTCAGCTTTCACCAAGCCGTCGATAAAAGCACAACAGTCGGCGAATACGGTTTGCGTCAGCAGCTGAAGCATACCGGTTTCGCGTGCAGCTGTGATGATTTCGGGTGGAGAGATGGCACCATGAGTCGGATGGGACCACCTCAGCAAGGCTTCAAAACCGACCACGGCCTCGGTGTCGAGTTTCACGATCGGCTGGAACCAAGGTTGCAAGCTTCTCGTCTTTATCGCCGAATGAAGGTCCCGTTCGACGGACTGGCGGCGTTGCAGTTCCCTGTCGAGTTCGGCATCGAACAGGCAAAATTCGTTCCTGCCACGACGCTTGGCCGTATAAAGGGCGATATCCGCCCGCAACAACATTTCGGTCAGGCCCGGGCTTTCCGCCAGGTATATTCCTATTGATGCCCCGACCCGGACGGACGCGACCTCGATATAGGGGCGGGCAATTTTGGCTATGATATTGGAGGCGAGATCACTGGCAGAAAGCGAAACCCTCGTTGAGGGAAAAAACAGCACGAATTCATCGCCGCCGATACGAGCGAGCGTTGAGCCTTCCGGTGCTTCCTCCTCTATGCGGCGGGCGATCCTGACAAGCAGTTCATCACCGGTCCTGTGACCGTAGGTATCGTTGACGGATTTGAACCCGTCCAGATCAATCAGCATTGCCACGAAGGGGCTATCCGCGGTCTCGAACCGTCCGATAGCGTGTTCGAGGCCACGCCTGTTGAGAAGGGCCGTCAGGTGGTCCTGCCTGGAACTGGCCTTCATCTCCGCCGCAAGCCGCTCGGCCTCATGCCTCAGGCGGCTCGCTTCGCGGAACCGTGCTTGCCCAACAAACGAAGCTCGAACCAAGCCGCCCATGAAGAGCAGAACGGTAAAAGCCAGAATGTAGTCTTCAAAATTGCCTTTCGCCAAAAGGCAACCCACCGTGATGAGGAGCGGAGGTGTGATGAAGTTGGTCGCCGCCGCGGCATACGAACTGCCGTATGTAACCGCACCAGCGGAAATGCCCGCCAGAATGACCAGATGCAGCGGTGCTTGAGGTGTCGTATATCCAACGGTCAGGACGGCGAGGAAGGACCAGGCAAACCCTGCCAGAAGAGCAAGGATGCCAAACCAGCGAAGCCGCGGCAAAACCCCCACTAAACCGTCATGGCGCCCCGTTTCCTTTAGCTGATAACGCGCGAGTGCAAGGCGGGCGGCATTTATCGCATTGACGACCAGGAACCAGATTGCAGCGGCAAAGCCGCTGCCAGAAAGGGCGTGCACCGCCCAAATCAGGCCTGACAGGATACCGCTTATCGGCATCGACACGAAGAGGCCGGTCCTCAGGTCAGCAAGCTGATCCTGACGGATTTTGGCCTCCAGCGTGTCTACTTTCTTCGGGGCCATGGACGGACCAGCTTGCTCCCATCGTTGTTCGCGAGGACAAGCTTACGCAGGCCCACTGAAGGACGGGTTAACTATCCAGCGGGGGTAACCAGTGCGCTCACCATGTCTTCGGGGCGCACGTCTGCTCTTGGCCTTGCCGTCTGACCATCGAGCTCTTGCCCGCACGCGTGCCTTGATCCGAATCATCCCAGGATCGGCAACGTCACCATGGAAGCAGCCCTGCCAACGGCATCAACGCGCCCGGCGAGACAAAAGGAAGCCGGGCCGAGATAGCGTTCCAGAGCGGCAGCGCTGCCTGCGTTCACCGCCTGAGCATGGCCGAAATGCCATGGCGGATAAAGGGAAGATATTGGGCAAAGCGAAGCCCTGCATGTCTTGCAAGCCGTGCCGCCGGGTGCTCGCCTGAGTAGAGAGCGACAAGTGCATTCGTAGCATGATAGAGCGGTGCCGCCGACAGACGCAGCCGGCTTTCGTATCTGCCGAGTATGTCGGGATCAGCAATGTCGCGGCGCTCGCGACATGCCGCCAGGATTCTATCGGCGAGTTGCTTCTGGCCACTGAGGCCGATGTTGAAGCCATGCGCGGTCACCGGGTGCATGCCGAGGGCAGCATCGCCGATCAGTGCCGCACTCGGAGCCCAGAACTTGTGCGCCCAGGTCGTGACCAGCGGATAGGCATGGCGGGTGCTTGCCAAGGTTATCTCTCCGAGGCGTCCTCGACACCGGTTCGTCAATTCCATGAGGAACAAATCGTCGTCGAGAGCAAGCAGTCTGTCGGCCTCGCTTGAGCGCAAAGTGAGAAGCAGCGACGACACGCCTTCCATGAGCGGCAACATCGCTATCGTTTGATGGTGATCGAACCATTCGACCGCGATCTGGTGATGGGCGCGCTCGTGCCTCACCCGGCAAATCAGCATCGAGTTGCCAAGCCGATTGATGGCGGCGCCAATGCCGAGGAGGTCGCGCGTCGCGGACAAACGCGAATCCGCTGCAACGAGCAGCCGAGCGGCCAATTGCCTGCCATCAGAGAGCGTTATGACTGCTTCTTTGTGGCTGGTTGTTGCAGTGACGACCGAGCGGCCGCACAGCAGCTGGGCATGATCCTGGAAGTGGACAAGCTTGAACAGGGCGTCGCGGATCCGACAATTTGGGACCAGAATTCCGAGTGGTTCCCCAGATCCGCTGGGAGAATCGAAGCTCAGGGCGAAAGGGCTCGATCCGTTGAGCACGCGCGCGCCTTGTAGCGGTGATTTGTCCGAAGCCGGGATGGCATCCCAGGCGCCGAGCTCGCGAAGGATTCCAACCGATGCGTGGGTCAGCGCGATCTCGCGACCGTCGAAAGCCGGATTCGCCAGGCTTTCGAGCGACTGCCGTTCAACCACTGCCACCTTGAGTCGGCTCTGGGCAAGCGATGCGGCGAAGGAAAGTCCGACCGGCCCGGCTCCGACGACAATAACGTCGAATCTATCGACAGAGCCGGCCATCAGCGTGCCGCCATAGCGTCGGCTATCTGCGACGAAGGGCACTGGAACGCATCGCAATCGATCCACGGTTTGCGGCTCATCTCCCCAAGCGTCTCCACGCGACCTAACCGTCCGTTAGACATCCGTTCTCCGTTCAAAAATGCTCAATGAAACCATGCCGATGAAGAGATAACCCTGATGTGGATCAACCAGGCTCGATAAACGCGGCAACGGCGGGTTCACGGTCGACTGGTCGATCGCGACGCCATGGTCTGGTCAGGTCATCATGGAATGGCCGGCTTCCCGTTCGGTGCGGCCCTTTCCTGGCCGAAAGTTCGGCAACGTATTCTGGCTGATCCGTTCGCACCCGTCGCGCGCCGAAATCGGCATGACGCGAAGCAACCGCGGAAAATATTCGAGCGAGTCCTCGCAGGGCAGGCTGGGTCAACTGCGTGGCTCGTCGCGATCGATCAGGATCCGCTCGGCGGCGCCATCGAGATCTTCATATTGGCCGCTCCTCAAGGTCCACAGGAACCCGGCCAGCCCAAGCGCTCCGAGGAACAGGGCCACAGGTATGAGGTAGGCGAGCGTCGTCATGAGGATTGTGCCAGTGCGCCAATGTCGGAGCGCCTGTCATGTCGGGCATCTTGCACCGATGCATTTGACACGAAACCTTGCAGGCGTAGCGCATTGCCGATGACCAGGAGGGACGAGGCGGACATCGCGACCGCCGCGATCAGTGGCGTAACGTGCCCCAGAATGGCGACCGGCACGGCGATGCCATTGTAAACGATCGCGATGGCGATGTTCTGCCGGATCAGCCGTCCGGCCTTCCGCGAAATGTCTAAAGCAAGTGGGACCGCCAGAAGACTTTTACGCAGGAACACGAAATCCGCGGCGTTGCGACCGATATCCGCCGCCGTGGCCGGAGCGATCGAAACGTGTGCGGCGCCCAATGCAGGCGTGTCGTTGAGCCCATCGCCGACCATCAGCACCTTGTGGCCAGTTCGCGTCAATGCTTCGATGTGATCGACCTTCCCGCAGGGAAGCAACGCGGGAACGAAGCGCTCGACACCCAGTGCTTCCGCGACTTCGCCGCAGGCAGCTTCTGTGTCGCCCGACAGCATCTCCACCGACACGCCGGCGCCGTTCAGTTGCTCGATGGCCGCCTTGGCATCGGCACGCAGCTCATCCTCGAAATCGAAAGTCGCGACAATGACCCCGTCCTTCGTCAAAACGGTTCCGCCATAGCCTTGTTTGCTTTCGCCGCCGGTCCGGGCTTTCCACTCACCCCATCCGCGGCGACCCAGCCGCCAGGTACTGCCCTCGGCGATGGCTTCGATGCCGAAGCCCGGATGCTCGCTGACGGACGCGAGTTTCGGCTGGCCGGCAAAGGCTGCATTGCCAGCGATTGCCTTCGAAAAGGGATGGCGGGAATGGGCTGCCATCTCGGCCGCCATAGCGAGCATCGTCGGATCGATGGACGGCGCATTGATCAGCCTGGGCAGTCCGAGCGTAAGCGTGCCGGTTTTGTCGAACAATGCCGTGTCGATCCCCGCCAGGCGCTCCATGGCGGAGCCGTCCCTGACCATGACGCCGCTTTCAAACAGCCGCCGCGCAGCGACCACCTGCACGATCGGCACGGCGAGACCGAGCGCGCACGGGCATGTGATGATCAAAACGGCGATGGCGATTGTTATTGCCCGGTGCCAGTCGCCGGTCGCCGCCATCCAGCCGAGGAACGTCACAAAGGCGGTGAGGTGGACCACGGGGGCATAGAGCGCGGAGACGCGATCGGCGATCCTGCGATGGCGGGCGCGGCCGCCCTCTGCCGCTTCCATCAGCCGAATCATTTCGGCCAGGAAGGAATCCTTCGCGGCGGCCGTCGCCTCGATGGTCAGCGGACCGGTGAGATTGAGTGTACCGGCCTGGACCTGCGCCCCCGGGCCCACCGTTCTGGGCGTGCTTTCCCCGGAAACCAGGGAACAGTCGAGATCCGACGCCCCGCCAATGATCCTGCCGTCGATGGGCACCCTCTCGCCAGCCGCGACCAAGAGCTCCATTCCTGGTTCGATCTCGCCAACCGGCAAGTAGTCGCGCGAACCATCCTCGCGCAGCACCATGGCGCCGCGCGCCGCCAGCCGAGCCAGTCCGTTCACGGCCGTCCGCGCCCGTTCCCGCATCACGTGATCCAGCGTGCGGCCGATCAGCAGAAAGAACAGCAGCGACACCGACGCGTCGAAATAAGCATGGTCGCCATGGTTGATCGTCTCGTAGAGGCTCATGGCGTAAGCGAGCGATACCCCGACCGCGATCGGCACGTCCATGTTCATGCGGCTGTGGCGCAGCGCATTCCAGGCCGAGCGAAAATAGATGCCGCCGGCGAAAGCGAGCGCAGGAATGGCAATCAAGGCCGAGACCCAATGGAACAGGTCGCGGGTCGCGCCTTGCGCGCCGGACCAGACGGAGACTGATAGCAGCATGATGTTGCCCGCCGCAAAGCCGGCGACCGCGACGGCGCGGATCAGTTCCGAGAGCGTCTTGTTCTTCCCGTCAGCCTCGGGATCGAACAGGTGCGCGCCATAGCCCAGCCGTCCAAGTGTGGCGACGAATGGCGGAACCTCGTCGCCGCGCCACCGGACCGAAACACGTTTCGTCGAAAGATTGACACGAGCGCCTTCGACGCGATCCAGCTTGCCGATCGCCGTCTCGATCGTCTGGATGCAGGCGGCACAATGCACAGCTGGCACCGAGAGGTCGGTCTGGCGAAGATTTTCGCCAATCGAGCGGCTCGCCAGTCTGATTTCCTGGCCAGAAGGCAGGACCAGTGTGACCTTTTCCAGGTCCAATGCCATTTCGGCGCCTGGCGCGCAGCAGCTCATTGCAGCGCCCCGCGGGAAATCACGATCCGGCGAACGTCGCGATAGGGTTCCGCAAGGCTCGCATCGGCGTCGATTTCGACGATCCAGACGCCATCCTTGGGCATGTGGTGCGCGGCGAATATCTGACCGGAGGCAGCTGCAAGAGTGACGGATTTGTTCTCGGCCTCGTAGGCGGGATGACGAAACAGCACCTTGACGCCATGCACGGCAACCGTCTTGCCGCCAGCATCGGTGAGACTGTAGCGGACCTCACCGCCTGCGATGGTCAGTTTGCCAGTCCAGCCGAGGGCTGCCTGAGCTCGCCCTTGCTCGGCCTTTTTGTTGAATTGCTGGCTCGCCACATAGGTGTTTTCGACGACAAGGCCGGTCCAGCTCGTGTTGGCGAGCGTCGCCATCGTCAGATTGACCGCTATGACCACGCCGAAGAAGCCAAGGATGGTGAACAGCATATGCCTGCCGGTGAATTCGCGAGATTGTCGCGAGGTGTCGCTCATCTGGGGATCTCCGGTGCGTTGAAAGTGGCCGTGTATTCGTCCGACTCGAACGTTGCCTTGTTTTCGACCCGGAACTTGAAGCTTTGCGCTGCACCCCGAACCTGATCTGCCGGCTGACGCACGAAAACCTTGAGCATCTTCAGCCGGTCGGGTTCGACCGGGATGGCAAAGGAGCGATCCGCCGGCAGGTCGATGCCGACAACGCTCATTTCGGCTCCATGCAGGCCCTGCATCGTGACAATGATCGTTCTTGGTTCGGGGATCATGTTGAGCAGCTTGACGGTGTAGCCGTTGCGGATCGAACCGTCGGACAGCGTCACGAACTGCGGGTTGCGATCGTGCAGGACATTCAATTCGAGCCGTTCGCGGGTCAGCAGCGAATAGAGCAGCGCGAGACCGACCGCCGACCAGGCGCCCATGTAGATGAAGGTGCGCGGGCGAAAGATCTTGCGGATATGGAAACGGGCCACCTTGTCGGAGAACAGGCCGTCAGCGCTCCTGAGCAGTGACGGGTTGACTGAACCGGAGCCGCCCGGGGTCGCCAGCATCATATTGGCGTTGTAGTCGGCCAGCGTCGCATAGGAAATCAGTCCGCGCTCCCTGCCGAGCTTGTCCATTATACCGTCACAGGTATCGATGCAGAGCGCGCAGGTGATGCATTCAAGCTGCTGGCCATCACGAATGTCGATCCCCATCGGGCACACCGCGACACAGGCATTGCAGTCGACGCAGTCGCCGACGGGCTGCCCGGCGGCAAGGACCCTCTTGGCGTGACGCGAGCGCGGTTCGCCGCGCCAGTCATTATAGGTGACGGTGAGGGAATTCTCGTCGAGCATGGCCGCCTGGATGCGCGGCCATGGGCACATGTAGGTGCAGACCTGCTCGCGCATCAGCCCGCCGAACGTATAGGTCGTCGCCGTCAGCACGGACACGGTGATGTAGGCGACGGGGGCGGCGGTGCCGGTGAAGAGTTCCCCAAGCAGCGTCGGCGCATCGGCGAAATAGAAAATCCAGGCGCCGCCGGTCAGCACCCCTATGACCAGCCAAATGGCGTGTTTCGATGTTCGCAGCACGAGTTTGCGCGCAGTCCAGGGACCGGCATCGAGCTTGATGCGCGCGTTGCGGTCGCCCTCGATGGCTCGCTCGACGACCAGAAACAGATCGACCCACACGGTCTGCGGGCACGTATAGCCGCACCAGGCCCGGCCGACGGTGGATGTGATCAGGAAAAGGCCGACACCGGCCATGACCAGCAGGCCGGCGACGTAGTAGAATTCCTGCGGCCATATCTCGATGAAGAAGAAGTAGAAGCGGCGGTTGGCAAGATCGACCAGCACGGCCTGGTCAGGGGCAAACGGGCCACGATCCCACCGCAGCCAGGGGGTCAGGTAGTAGATCCCCAGCGTGATTGCCATCACCGACCACTTGAAGCGGCGGAAACTGCCAGAGGCCCGGTTCGGGAAGATCTTCTTGCGTCCGGCATAGAGCGGCTGACGGGTCTTGGCGGAGTTGACCGCATCGGCTTCGAGCCGTTCTATTTGCGTGTTATCGAGCACGAGAAGCTCCAGTCACCAGCGACGATTTCGCCGGAAGCCCGACCCATCGGTTTCTGGATGATGCCGAGGCCCGGCTCGCGCCGGGCCTCGTCGCTTGGCGGTTGGGGGGAGGACGAGAATAGGCTTGCGTTCCTATTCTCCGCCGCCAAGCGAATGGACATAGACCGCGAGTTCCTTGACCTTGATCTCGCCGAGACGCCCGATCCATGCCGGCATGACGCCGTGCTTCGGCGCGCGGACCTGGGCGGCAATAGCCGACTCGCCCGGTCCATAGAGCCAGATCGCATCAGTCAAGTCGGGTGCGCCGAATTCCTTGTTGCCCTTTGCATTCTCACCATGACAGGCGGCACAATTCTCGGCGAAAACACTGGCGCCGGGTTCGATCAGGCTGGTGTCCTGAACAGGACCGGAGAGGCTTGCGACATAGGCGCCGACCTGCTTGAACTGATCCGTCGTGATGATGTCGCCAAAAGCAGGCATTTCCGACAGGCGCGTATCCGGGTCTGATGCGAAGCGGATGCCGTGCGCAATCGTCTGCTGGATCTGTTCGGCGTTGCCACCCCACAGCCAATCGTCGTCGTTTAGGTTGGGAAAACCCTTGGACCCTTGAGCGCCCGAGCCATGGCACTGCACGCAATTGACCTTGAACGCGGCGCCACCTGCGGCGATCGCGAATTCGCGTAGCGTATCGTCGGCAGTAATCTCGGAGACGGTCTTCGCCTGAATGGCAGCGACATATTTGCCCTTGGCGACTTCGGCCGCCGCCAGTTCATTCTTGACGTCTCTGCGGCTCGAATACCCCAGCACACCCCTGGTCGCGGAAGTCAGCATCGGCCATGCCGGATAGACGACGGTGTAGCCGATCGCCCAGGCAATGGTGATGTAGAAGGTGATGACCCACCAGCGCGGAAGCGGGTTGTTGAGTTCCTTGATGCCGTCCCACTCATGGCCGGTCGTCGAGATACCCGAAACCTCGTCGATATGCTCGCTGCCCATGATCAGTCGTCCTTGAGAGGAATGTGAGCGGCTCTCTCGGCTCGCCTGCGGCTGCCGGGACGAAGTGCAAAGGCAACGCATCCGAGGAAGAAAAGCGCCATGGCAAGCAGGCCCCAGCTGTCGGCAAACTCCCGCATGAAATTGTAGGTCATCGCCATTCTCCTCAGCGGTAACCGGCGGCTTCGTCATAGGTCCTGAAATCGACCAGCGTGCCGAGCATCTGGAGATAGGCGACCAGCGCATCCATTTCGGTGACCTGCTGCGGATTGCCGTCGAAGTCCCCAAGCTTGGCCTTCGGATAGCGTCTCTCCAGGCCCGATGTGTCGGCATTCGCATCGGCCTGCGCCATGAGATCGGCATTGGCATGAGTGATCATGTCGTCTGAATAGGGCACACCGACACGGCTGTTGGCGATCAGATGCGTCGAGAAATCCTTCACCTCGATTGGCGTGTCCTTCAGGAACGCGTAGCTCGGCATGATAGATTCCGGCACCACCGAACGCGGCTCGGTGAGATGCTGGACGTGCCATCCGTTCGAGTAGCGGTCGCCGACCCGGGCGAGATCCGGCCCGGTGCGCTTCGATCCCCATTGGAAAGGATGATCGTACATCGACTCGGCCGCCAGACTGTAGTGACCATAGCGCTCGACCTCGTCGCGGAACGGCCGGATCATCTGGCTATGGCAGAGATAGCATCCCTCTCGCACATAGATGTTGCGCCCGACGAGCTCCAGCGGCGAATAGGGCCGCATGCCTTCCACCTTCTCGATGGTGTTGTCGAGATAGAAGAGCGGCGCGATCTCGACGATACCGCCGATTGTCACGACCAGCAGGGACCCGAGGAGAAGCAGTGTGGCGTTCTTCTCGATGACCGCGTGTCTGTCCATCAAGCCCATTTTCTGGCTCCTGATCGCACAGGCTGGAGGGCGGGGATGGAGCGCGGCATCGGATCCTCCTCGCGCTGGTAGCCGAGGATGGTCATGGCGATGTTCCAGGCCATGAGGAGGGCGCCCGACAGATACATCGCGCCGCCGATGGCACGCATGATGTAGTAGGGATGCATGGCGGCCACGGTTTCGGCGAAGGAGTAGACCAGGAAGCCCTGCTCGTTGTATTCGCGCCACATCAGGCCCTGCATGACGCCGGAGACCCACATCACCGCGGCGTAAACGACGATCCCAAGCGTCGCCAGCCAGAAGTGCCAGTTGACGAGCCGCAGCGAATAAAGCCGGTCGCGGTTCCATAACTTCGGGACCATGAAATAGATCGCGCCGAACGAGATCATGCCGACCCATCCGAGCGCGCCCGAATGGACGTGACCGATGGTCCAGTCGGTGTAGTGCGAGAGCGAGTTGACGGCCTTGATTGACATCATCGGGCCTTCGAAGGTCGACATTCCGTAGAAGGCGATGGCCATCACCATCATGCGGATGATCGGGTCGGTGCGCAGCTTGTCCCAGGCGCCCGAGAGCGTCATCAGGCCGTTTATCATGCCGCCCCATGACGGCATCCAGAGCATGATGGAGAACACCATGCCGAGCGTCTGGGCCCAGTCCGGCAGGGCGGTGTAGTGGAGGTGGTGCGGACCGGCCCAGATGTAGAGAAAGATCAAAGCCCAGAAGTGGATGATCGACAGCCGGTAGGAATAGACGGGTCGGTTGGCCTGCTTGGGAACGAAATAATACATCATGCCGAGGAAGCCGGCGGTGAGGAAGAAGCCGACGGCATTGTGGCCGTACCACCATTGCGTCAGGGCGTCCTGTACGCCGGAGAAGGCTGAATAGCTCTTGGAGCCCAGGAAGGAGACCGGCATCGACAGGTTGTTGATCACATGCAGCATTGCGATGGTCACGATGAAGGCAAGGTAGAACCAGTTGGCGACATAGATGTGCGGTTCCTTGCGCTTCAGGATCGTGCCGAGGAACAGGATGAGATAGGCGACCCAGTCAATGGTCAGCCACAGGTCCACATACCATTCGGGCTCGGCGTATTCGCGGCTCTCGGTGATGCCGAGCAGGTAGCCGGTTGCCGCCATAACGATGAACAGCTGATAGCCCCAGAACACGAACCAGGCGAGATCGCCGCCGAACAGCCGAGCGCGGCAGGTGCGCTGGACGACATACAGGGACGTGCAGAGCAGCGCATTGCCGCCGAAGGCGAAGACGACGCCCGACGTATGCAACGGCCGTAAACGGCCGAAGTTAAACCAGGGCTGAATGTTGAGATCGGGGTAGGCAAGTTGCAGCGCAATGACGACGCCGACCAGCATGCCGACGACACCCCAGAACATGGTGGCGATGGCACCGTAGCGGATCGGCCCATCCATGTAAGCGGCGGGGTCGATCGGAACTGCCGGCTTGAACTCCGTGTTGCGCAACAGAATCGCAGTGAAGCCAGCCACGGCGAAGAACAAAACCCACATATGCCGCCGAAAAGGTTCATCTACGCCGAAGCCGGCAGCCACCAGGGCCGCAAACGCAAACAGGCTTAGAAGGACGATCTCTGTGCCGAATTTCATCGCAAGCCCCGATTTCCAATTCCGGCGGGCGCCAAACCGCAGTGCCTTATTGCGCAGCCGTGGCCTGCTCGCCCTGATCCATGTCAGAGCCGCACGATTTTGCTTCGAGCAGCATCGAGTTCGGTGCGATCAGACTGCGGCGATCGAATGTGGAAGCGCAGCATCGGCCGCCACGCTTATGGACAGGCCCGGCGTCCCCGGTCGGGTCGGGTATGGAGGCGATCGCGGGCGTGTGGGGAAGCGCGCCTTCTGTGACGCTGGAAAGTAGGCCAATGCCTTGCCGAACGTCGATCGTTTCAATGCCTTGGGACAGCCAGCGCCAGCGTTGCGCTGCCTTCGTGACATTCATCGTTCGGGGAGACGGCGATTTTCCCCTGCGTATGAGGCGTGGTGACTTCGGCCGAGTGCGATCCTGCCTGGAACAGCCGGTTGCACGTCAAGCATCTCGAGGAATGGATGCTTCGCCGACGAGTTGGCCGAAACGCATCTGGCTCATGCGATCGGATGGAGAGCGGGCTGTCGCTATGCGATTTCTTCTAAGCCCAACGCGAGCATGCCCTGCCCCGAACGAAGTAAGTGACGTAGGCCATGCAGCTTCGGTGTCATTCAAACGGCGGTTGCGCCTCGGCCGCCGCAGCGCCGTTCCAGCCGGCTCATGCTGTCCACGGTGACACGGCGGTTGTTCTCGATCCGAATCACGCCGTCCATTCTCAGGCTGGTCAGCTGACGGCTCACGGTCTCGTTTGTAATTCCAAGGAAATCAGAGATGTCGGCACGCGTCATCGGCAGCTCGAAGCACGCCGACCTAGCCGCCGGGTCAACACTGGAACCGATGTTCCGGGCGATCATGAGGACAAAGCTCGCCACCTTCTCCGGTGCGGTCTTGCGCCCCAGAGTCACCATCCATTCGCGTGCCTCGTCGAGTTCGTTCAGCGCCTGCTTGAGCAGGCGATGCACAAATTCCGGTGATTCCTTCATCATCCGTTCGATGGCCGCTCTCGGAAACGAGCATAGCGAGACAGCTGTTGCCGCTTCCGCATTGATCGCGCTTTTCATCTTGAAGGGCCGTCCCAGAAAATCCGGCGCGAACTGGAGACCGACGATCTGCTGGCGGCCGTCCGAAAGGCTCTTCGTGAGCTTCACCACGCCTGAAAGCACGTTTGAATAACAGTCGACCGCCTCGGCGTCGCCGATCAGTTCGACCCCCGGCTCGATATTGTGCCGCGACGACGTCTTGGCGAGCTGAGCCAAATGGTCTGGTTCGAGCGCACCACAGACACCGCGGTGCCGTGCCTCGCAAGACAGGCAAAGAACGGGAATGCCGGAAGTGTGAATGTCCTGCCGTAATGTCATTCGATCGCTCTACGTCCCAAGTGCCGGCAGGATAGCAATCTACGGTAGAAAAATCCTTGCGGCAGTTTGTCCGTGCTGAAGGTTGACCGAAATCAGGGCTTTGCCTCATCAAGGCGTCCAGAGTTCCGGCGACGCAAACACGGTGGACCAGACATGCGACCGGAGCTAGCTGCCAGACTTGGCGAGAATGTCCCGCGCTATACCAGTTATCCGACCGCGCCGCATTTCCATACGGGGGTCGATGCTGTCGTCTACCGAGGCTGGTTGGAGGCGCTCGAAGGCGGTGACGAGATATCGCTTTACCTGCATATTCCCTATTGCGACAGGCTCTGCTGGTTCTGCGCGTGCCATACCAGACAGACGCGCCACTATGAGCCGGTAGCCGCTTATCTGCGCTCGCTGTATGCGGAGATCGCGACGGTTGGCGGCCTTGTCAGCGGCAAGGGCCGAGTTCGCGCAGTTCATTTCGGCGGCGGTTCGCCGACGATGCTGAGGCCCGAGGACATGCTGAGACTGGGCACGGTGCTGCGGGACAGCTTCGTTTTTCTCGGCGATGCGAAGGTCAGCGTCGAGATCGATCCGAACAATACGGACGAAGCCCGCCTTGATGCGCTTGCCGAAATCGGCATGACGCGGGCGAGCCTCGGCGTGCAGGATTTCGATCCGAAAGTGCAAAAGGCAATCAACCGCGAGCAAAGCTTTTTGCAGACCAAGGCAGTCGTCGACCAAGTTCGTTCCCGCGGAGTGGATTCCGTGAACCTTGATCTGCTCTACGGCCTGCCGCATCAAACCAGGGAGAACCTGTGTTCCACCGTGGCGCAGGCGCTCACCCTGGAACCGGACAGGATGGCGCTGTTCGGCTACGCTCACGTGCCCTGGTTCAAGAAACATCAGACGATGATCGACGAGGCATGTCTCCCCGGTCCCACGGAGCGGTTCGCTCAATCGCGACTTGCCGCGCGAGCGATTGTGGACGAGGGCTATGAATCAATCGGGCTCGACCATTTCGCAAAGCCGGGCGACGCGTTGGCCGTGGCGGCCCGCGCGGGCGCTTTGCACCGCAATTTTCAGGGTTACACGGACGATCGCTGCGAGACATTGATCGGACTTGGCCCTTCGTCGATCAGCCGTTTTCGCCAGGGCTACGTGCAGAACATGCCTTCGACCGGCGAGTACGGCCGCATGGTTGCAGACGGCAGGTTGGCGGCTGTGCGCGGCATCGTGCTCTGCGACGACGATCGCGCCCGGGGCTGGATCATTGAACGGCTGATGTGCGATTTCGCCTTCTCGGCGATCGACCTGGTGGAGAACTTCGGGCAAGCCGGCCAAAGGCTCCTGCTTCAGGCAAGGTCCATCGCCCTTAAGGATCCTGCTCAACTGCTTGAACTGCAAGGCGACAGTTTCGTCGTGCCGGCGGCAAATCGCCCCTTCGTGAGGAGCATTGCGGTGAAGTTCGATAAATATTTTGAAAGTGGAAAGGCCAGGCACTCAGCGGCGGTCTGAGCGCCGCACAGGAACGGTCACGGTTTTCATTCGACGTGAACCGATTGCGCTACGTTTTTTGACTCTTCATCGGCGCCGTCGCGTCAAGATAGGATTTCTGATCGGACCAGATGCGAAGGCCTTTGGCATATCGACGATGTCGTCCAGTCGTGCCTTCCATTTGTTGCGACCAGAGGGCTGCTTGCCACCTTTCTGCGGCGTGCCCAAGTGATGTTTGTTTTTATCGTCTGTTCGCTACAGTCTCACTCTGCCGCGGCCAGTCTCGCCAGGTGCCTATTCGCGCTTCGCGACGACGGCAGGATCATTGATGAAATCGGTCCTGCGCCTCGGGCTTGCTGCCTCGTTGGCTTCGATCATTCCTTCGGTAGCGCATAACGGACAACGCGCAACGTTTCCTCGTCTTCGAGGATCACTTCAAGAACCTGGTTCACAAGATCATCGTCGTCGAACTCGATCAGCGCGATTTCGAAAAGTTCGATCTGCATGTCGAGATCCATGCCTGGCGGGCCGTTTAGGCAAACAAGCCCTGCGTGGATGGCAACATCTGCATACTGTCCCTTGGTGCCCGGATTATCCTTTGGCCCCCTAAAATCCACCGAGTTCTTGGTTACGAAGGTCCAGTCGCCTTCAAGAATGATCGGCTTCAGCTCCCAGTCCTTGAGCCCGGCGAGCCCCAGCCAGACAACGTGGCTGGTCTCGCAATGACCCTTCCCATGCGCAATTTTTGCAAGCTCGGGGGTGAGACATTCATCGATCAGGAACTTCATCCCGCCTTCCTAAGACGCGGAACACGGCGATCGGAAGTGATGACGGAGCCTTTTGGAAGGTCTCCAGTACGAGGACGCCCTCGCAGGGGGTTCGCCTCTGCATAAATCGCCGCGAGCCGTACCTTCTCCGTGTCAAGGCTCGGGTAGGCCCCAAGAATGCGCTCAACCGAATGACCAACAGTGACGGATGCCGCGACATCATACACTGGGACGCGAGTGTTACGGATAACGGGCGTGCCGCTGAGCACGTCATCCGACGACGTGACCATCTCGCGAGCCGCCTCGAGATCGGACAGACGTTCACTCGTGCTCTTCAGGAACGGCATCAGATCGATCGTTAGAAAGTCGTCACGCACGGTCCAGTCCTCGCGCAGCAGTGCCGCCCAAGCGAGCGAGCGCGAGCGTGTTAGCTTGGGCTCAACCGTCCTGATCGCAAACAGTCGTTCTTCCGAGGTTAGACGCTTTGCGGTCTCGAAGTAGAAGCTGATGAAGGAGCAGGCTCCAGCCAGGACGTGCCGGCCGTTGTCAACCGATACGAAGGCATCGGGCAGGATGCGTTCATCGATTGCGCGATTGACATCTCGCAGGCTTACACGCGAGACCACGGCGGCCTCGGTTGCCTTCAGCATTTCGGCTACAGCTGCCATGGTCGCTCCTAAATAAATCTTCCGACGCATCGGAGATATATAATGAGAGCCTGCCTTTTTCAATGCCTGATAGCGATTTTGACCTTCACAACTTGGCCGAGCCTCTAAGCTGGCTTTCTTTTTTGCCGTCCAGCCGCCTCCAAAGTCA
The DNA here is from genome assembly GCF_040318575.1 of Mesorhizobium sp. M1088. Classification (NCBI taxonomy): domain Bacteria; kingdom Pseudomonadati; phylum Pseudomonadota; class Alphaproteobacteria; order Hyphomicrobiales; family Phyllobacteriaceae; genus Mesorhizobium; species Mesorhizobium sp. M1088. The sequence continues at coordinate 47,256 of NZ_JAMYMO010000039.1, forward strand.
CTGCAACACGGGCTTGAATTCCCCGGTTCTCGAAAAGGCGGCCAGGTCGGCATCGTCCCCTTAGCAGCCGTACATCCAGTTCAATCGGCCGGAACTAACGGCTGCCATTGCCCCAGATATCCGCCGACCGAAGCCGATCCCTTTCAGGCAGCGAACGGACTCCCCTCCATGGCAAGAGCTCACTCGGGAGACCTGGGGCAAGCTCCTGGCAACCTACTGAGCGAAAAATAATGTCCCGCCTCCATAAGCACGCAGCTAACAGGCGGCGGCTGCTGTGGCCCGCCTGAACAGGATAGTTACTCTCGTGCCCTCATTCGGGCTGGAGTTCACGTCGAATTGCGCGTTGGCGTTTTCGATCAGCGAGCGCGCAATCAACGCGCCGAGCTTACCGTGCTTGGGCCATGTCTCGCCTTCTGGCAGGCCGATACCGTCATCGGCGACGACCACCCGGCAGCCTTCACCCTCAACGATGCTGTGCAGGGTGATCGTGCCTCCCTCGCGTCCTTGAAAAGCATGCTTTAGTGCATTGGTCAGCAGTTCGTTCACTACCAGTCCGGCGGGCATGGCGACATTGATCGAAACTGGGTAGGTGTCCACGCTCATGTCGAGCCGGATCCCCTCTGTAGCATGCGCGGTCATGACTCCCGATGCGATTTGACTGAGATAGACGCCGAGATCAACCTCGTCCTTTGGTTCGTCACCGGAAAGTTCTTGGTAGAGCATCGCCAAGGCATCGACACGTCCTGCTAGGCGCTCGAAACGCTTTTGGTCCGGCACTACCGCATTGCGAGTTTCGATTCGGATCAGGGCGGTGATCATCTGCAAATTGTTCTTGACCCGGTGCTGGAGTTCGCGCAACTGAACGTCTTTTTCGCGGATGCGCTCCTCGATCTTGCGGCTGTCAGTCTGGTTGTAATCGACACTCCCGAGAACTCGGCCAGTCTGACCTGGTCGATTCCGAGCAGCGCCCGCGCCGCGCGCATCTGTGCGGAAGTGATCAAGGCAGCATCCCTCGTCTGGCCACATAAAGCGGCACTAAACGTTATAGTCACGTCTCCTTCATGGGTGCGTCTCAAGAAGTAGCGATCTTCTGACTCGCCCTCACCAATGGGGAGTGAACGTATCCGATGATCAAATTTTGTCCGATAGCGCGACGTCCCCATCTCTTTCATAAGCACACGCAATTCGGCTGGAGGAGCGAGACAGAAGGTTCGAAAACCTTCCAAGAACCCCAGCCAAACTGGATGCCTCGTGAAAGACACGTCGCCACGAGCTTCTGCCATTGAGGCAGACACGGCCGTTTCGGCAAGTAAATCAAATGGTTGCCTGAAGACAGCGTGAACTTCGCCGCGATTCCATTCGCAGTTCGACAGCACCAGATTTAGAAGCCGCTTTTTCTCATTTGGGGCCTGGCGACTGAACATTTGACTGGCGTTGCGGGCTAGCTCAAGCAGTTGGATTCCATCGCCATGTATGCTTCCTGCGCCTCGCCGTGGCGCTCTATCTCACGCAACAGACGCGCTTGTTCGACGCGCCATTGCGCCGACATGCGGTCGTAGAAGGCATTGTCGATGCGGCCGTCGAGCTTGTCCAGGTACATGGCGTTGAGGCGGTCTTCGAGACGCTTGCACTGAGTCTGACACCGCTCGATTGCCTGTTCCTGCTCGCGCCGCTCATCTGCATGGCTCGCCTTCAGCGCGTCGCGTACCCATTCCAGAACCTCCTCATCGAAATGAAGCTGGTCCAGGAGGCCGGCAAAAGTTTTATCCAGCACCTCCTCGCGAACATATTTGCGACGACAGTCGGCATAGCCGCCCCGGCCTTTGTCGGCATGTCCCGTGCAGTGGTAGTAATGTATTTCCCCTTCTTGACCTCCGCCACGACCGCACAGCCGCACTCAGCGCAGATCACGAGGCCCGAGAAGGCGAACTCATAACCGTAGGAATGGATGGGGGTCGCGTGCCGGCCTGCCAGGACGCCCTGGACCCGTTCCCAGAGGTCGATCGATACCAGCGGGTCGTGCTTGCCGTGGTGCAGCCTGCCATTCCATTGAAACAGGCCCGTATAGAGCCGATTGCGCAAAATCGTGTGCACGGTACTGACTGGTACTGGGTTGCCGCTCTTTGGATGGATGAGGCCGTCGCAATGCGCCGCCTTCGTGAGCGCCTTGAGTGAATACTGGCCGGTCGCGTAGCGCTCGAATAGCTTGGTGATAACCGACGCTACCACCGGGTCCGGCTCGATGACCTTCTTACCGTCCTTGGCCGTGACATTGAGATAGCCGAGCGGCGCCTTGGACGGCCAGATCCCCTGTTCCGCCTTTTCCATCTGCCCTTTCCGGGCTTCCTCAGAAAGGTTGTCGATGTAATTTTTGGCCATCAGCACCTTGATGCCATGCATGAACTTTTCCGAGGATCGCGAGTCGCGCGACAACACCACGCCTTCCTTGGCGAGGTGGATCTCGACATCGAGTTCGTCGAGCGTCACCCAATCCTTGAGGTTGCAGTAGAGGCGATCGGTCTTCTCGACCGACAAGGAATCACCTAAGCCAACCTGCCCTCGACCGGCATGGGGGTCGGCGGACGTTCCACTCTCCTGCTTTGGGTCGACAACCGCCAGTTCTTCCCCAATGCGGAGACCAAGGCCGACACACGGCGGCGCACCCGTGGATGAAGTTGCACCAGCCCTTCAATCAGGCGTCGGCCTTCTGCGCTGGCAATAAAATCGATGCGCCCATCGACCGGTAGCGTGGGAACGTCACGGTCAGTCTCATTGCCGGGCAGGCCTCCGAAAAAACGGCTGACCGGGACGGCCAGTGAACTAGCGATCTCGTAGAGCGTGGAGGCACTCACGCGGTTTTTCGCGTTCTCGTATTTCTGAAGCTGCTGGAAGCTGATGCCTATGGATCGGGCAAGCTGGGCTTGCGATACGTCCGACTGGACACGAACGATGGCGATCTGCCTGCCGACGTGCTGATCTGCGGGATGCGGGCTACACTCGGTTTCAGTCTTTGGCCATGCCTGGATGACGTGGGGGCGTCCTGGCTCCGCAAATGCCTTTCGGAACTGCATCAGTCACTCCATGGATAGAGAGTTTGATTCGGTAAGCCCCGCGAGAATCACCAAACCGCCGAATGATCGCGATTTCGGAACCTTAGTGCCGAGGTTTCAGCTCGTGACTTTCTGCTCCCTGATCCGAGCTATATCGTCTAAAGCCGAGCGGATCTGTGGCCACGGGGATTCACCGTCGTGTAGCGAATACTCCCCTTCCCTAAGCACTGCATCTAGCTTAGCGGCTATACCAGCCAGTGACGTAGCAGGAACCTGGGATAGGACTTCGAGCAATGCCTGCGCGCGCTCGGCAGCTTCGCACTCCGCAAGTAACGATGTCGAATAACCAATCTCCCTACCGGCGGCATCCCAGCGCGCCTGATGGGCTACGATTTCGGCTTCGGCCTGAGCGCGGGCTATTGTGGTCGCCGGACGAACACCGAGCAATTCTTGGAGGGCTTCGAGAGAGTGAACGGTCACGCTCTGGCCGTCGGACAACTTCACTGTCATGCAAGGGAAACCAACGGTCTCGATAAGTACCCTCTCCAACCGCTGCTGCTGATTGCAAAGCTGTTCAGTCTCCTCCCAAGCCGCCTGCCATCGTTTCCACACCGCCACCGCAGGATCAATGGCGTCATCACCCTCCAAGTCGCTGCGAGCAAACGAGTTAGCCTGTGTCGCCGCCATTGCGATTGCTGTTCCCGCAAGCACCTTCCTGCGCGTGACGAAAGACAAAGTCGTGCTATTGTCGGAATCAGATGGGGTATTCGGCTCGAGCCCATCTTCAAAGGTGATGCAAAGAGGTGTTGCGCTTCGAGCTGATGATAACTTGGTCTGTCCAGACAGCCACAAGCATCAGGAAAGGAAGCGCAACATGAAGCATTTTGTTGGCCTCGATATCTCGGTGAAGGAAACCGCCGTTTGCGTTGTCGACGAAACCGGCAGGATTTGTCGTGAGGTGAAGGTGGTCAGCCACCCTGACGATATCATTGCGGTGCTGAAGGACTCGACTTGGAACGTCGAACGGGTCGGGCTCGAAGCAGGGCCCTTGTCGCAGTGGCTATTCGAGGGGCTGGCCAGGGCCGGGCTGCCGGTCATCTGCATCGAAACACGTCATGTGAAAGCATTCCTGAAGGCGCAGCCGAACAAGACAGATCGCAATGATGCGCGCGGCATAGCCCAGATGATGCGGGTCAACCTATTCCGCCCGGTGCACATCAAGACGCTGACGAGCCAGAAGCGCCGGGTGCTGCTGACGGCCCGCAAGATCTTGCAGGAAAAGGCGATCGCGATCGAGAACGACATCCGCGGTCTTCTGCGCAACTTCGGGCTCAAGGTCGGCGCCGTGGGAACGGCGAAGTTCGAGGACCGCATCCGTGAGCTTGTCGAATGCATGCCCGATCTCGAACAGATCATGGAGCCACTGCTGGCCGCCAGGCGGAAGCTGCGCGAGGAATTTGCGCACCTGCACAGACAAGTGCTGGCGATCGCCAGGGGCGATGCTACCTGCCGGCGCTTGATGACGGTCCCTGGTGTCGGCTCCATAGTGGCGCTCGCGTACACCGCGACGATCGACATTCCACAACGGTTCAGAAACTCCAAGGCGGTAGGGCCGATCCTGGGGCTGACACCGAAGCTCGACGAGTCCGGCGAAAGCAAGCGCGTTGGAGGCATCTCACTCTGCGGGGACGGCATGATGCGAACATTGCTCTATGAAGCAGCCCAAGTCATGCTGACGCACGTGAAGAAATGGTCATGGCTGAAGGCCTGGGCGATGAACGTCGCCAAGCGGCGCGGCTTGCGCAGGGCGATAGTCGCGCTCGCACGTCGCCTGGCGGTCGTCATGCACCGCATGTGGCTGGACAACAGCGAGTTCCGCTGGACGCGGGAAACCATGGCGTCAGCCGTGTGACAAAAGGCCGGGAAGAAGAGGTAGAGAGTTCCGCCCAGCGCGGAAGCACGTCGTCGCGGGACGAAGGATGAGGTGAGTTCGCGATCATGGGCGCACCGGTCATGTCATGCTGGCCAGGACGCGAATCAGATTGTTCCGCCTTATTCTCTGAATCCCATCAAGGGAGGGCCAATGGGCCGATCCCGGAGAGAAGCACGAACCCGCGAATGATGTCAGAAGCTGGTAAGGCAGAAAATGACAAAAGCGCTTGACCCCAAGCCGCCGAATAGAGAAGCCATGATCCGAGCTCCCAGAAGCTTAGGCGTGGTCAGGCCGCGCCGGTGTGACGAGCACCTGTGCGGCCGTGTGCTGTCATTATTAGTTGAATGTCATGAAAAAGGACATATTGCCTCAGCAGGTTCGCGCAGCACGAGCGTTGATCGATTGGACAAGAGACGACTTGGCAAACGCATCGGGTTTAACCGTTCGTACGCTTGCCAGAATAGAGAGCTCTCAGACGATCCCCAGACAAACAACGCTTGAAGCATTGGCCAAGGCATTAGAGGCCGCAGGGATCGAATTCATTTCACAGAATGGAGGGGGACGGGGCGTTCGGCTTGCCCGTCGAGTGGATGGGAAATGACAGAACCCCGGAGTACGTCTCCCAGATTTCCGCTGCCTAACTGCTACGGCGCCGGTGCAAGTTGACCAGACGTCGCGCCAACCTCTTGGGCGTAATGACTGCTCCCATTCCACGGTGACCGTCCACCGCGTGCGCCTTCGCCAGTGTGATTTTCGACATCCCGACACGCCGCTGTCGAAATGTTTGTATGCAAACCACTTTTATCGAGATTCCCAACAGCTCGGGACAAGGCAAGCACCGGCTGCACTATTGGAAGCCGAAGGCGGGCGATCGGCGGGTAGTCAAGCGCGGGGTGCGAAATGAACGACGCCGTCATCCTTTGCAGCTTCGTGCCGTTGACCGTGGCTGCGTCCGTCGGCGTGCTGTTGCTGATCTGCGGACTGGATCGGCGGTTCTAAGGCTTACCTGCCCGGCCTTCCGTAATCGCCTTGACAGTGCAGTAACCTGTTCCTATGTCCATGCCACACGATTTCTCGCAAGGGTAACGTGAGCCGGGTTTCCTCGTCTCCCGAAACAGCTCGTTAAGTTGCCCATTTGCGAGATATTTGCCAGGAATGCCCGCACATCGCATCGATAGCCGGCCATATTCTGGTGAATAAACCTAGGCAGTGCGAGCCGCGTAAAAACGGTCAATGAGGACGCCGCCGAGGCCAGTTTCAACCCTTGCAATGGGTTGGGGCAGGCACTCGCGCGTCGCAGCCCGAACCTGCTCCAACCCAGATTGGAGCTATTTATGCCTCTCCATACTGCTGCCTCGGCCACGTTGGTCGTGGTAATTTCCTATTGGATGATCCGCTATCCGCCTTCGAACCCTGGACTCTTTTATGTCCTCGGGACTGCGCTGACAGCGCTCGTTACAATCTTGGTCACCGCCCCGTTTGGCGAATGACGAAGCTTCATGCCGCTTGCCACCCATGGCAGGCGGCATGGGCTAATCCTCTTGATCCCTCTGGCTCTCGTAGTCATCAATCATGGCTTGCTCGCGCCGCCAACGGTCCTTGTCGTATTTCTTGGCGCGCCGGTCATATTGTTCCTTAAGCGATGCGATCGCTTCTTCTTCCGTTCGCCCAGCGCTCGGATTCAACCAGAAGCGTGGCACCGCACCTGGGGCGACGAGGGCCGACCAGAGGTTGGCGTTGCGGTACGTTTGAATGGGTATGGCATCGAACTTTGGGAACGAAGGACTTGAGGGGCACGGGTCAGTTATATCGCTCCCTATCTGACGTCGTCCGCATTCAAAGCTTCGTAGATTGTCGGAATCATCATCCGTTACCGGCACCTCCATGCTTTCAGTTAAAGGGGCGCCACAGTCGGGACACAGGAATTCCCGCAGCTCGTCGCGCATGTTCTCAAGCTCCGCCTCTATATTGCGAAGTGCCGTCCCGTCCATTCGTGCGATCAAAGCCGCGCGATCTGTACCTGCATAAAGGTCCGGCCGAACTACCTGAAGAATCTGCATCGCGATATCTTTTGAAGAGGAATGTGCGGTGTTAACGGCGAGCTTGTCTGCCAGCGTGGGACTGCGGTTCAAAACGTCATCGCGGGTCACATGATGCCAGATAGGGAGAATGACCTTGCGTGCCCCGATCTCCCGTGTGACCAGCCCGGCAAGCTCATACGCAGGCCAAGGCTTCGACAGGAACGCGGGGCTGATGACGACGATGCCATATTCGCTTTGCACCAAGCCTAGATCGATGCTTTGCGAAAGAGAGTCGCCCAACTTCAAGGTGAATTTGTCGTACCAAACTTGAAGCCCCAGGCTTCTTAAGGCGATTACTAGCGGTTCAACGAACGCCTCTTTATCTTCCGAGGCATGTGAAATGAACACATCCCATTGCTTCATTTGACGAACCAATCGTGTAAGAGTGCCAAAGGGATGGGGGCCGACATGTCTAAAATATATGTCTCTTACACTACGCCGGATGATGAGTTTGCCCAAGGGCTGATGATGGCGCTTCGTGCCGAAGGTCATCAGATAACGGTTGAAGGAACGAAGCTTACTGCCGGCATCAACTGGAGAGCCGAACTCAACGAAGGACTAAAGGCCGCCGAGGTGTTCATCATCCTCATTTCGCGGAGCACGATGCACTCACAATACCCGATGATGGAGCTAGGCACCGCCCGCGCTTACGCTGAAACGTCGGGCAAAATGCTGATTCTCCCAATCGTCCTGGGCGACCTGGCGCTTCCGACGATTGTTCAGGACATACAGGTCATTTTCGCTCGCGAGCAAGAGCCGCAGCAATTGCTGCCACAAATCGAGCAGGCCATCTCGGCGTTCGAGGGCCGGAGAGCCGCGCAAGAAGTCGAATTGAAGGAAATTCAGCAGGCCGTTCAGGTCAACTTGGCGGACTTTGTTGATGATGCCATCAAAACGCAACAGGACTACGAGAAGACGCACAAGAACTCCGCCCAAAACTGGTATTTGATAGGATATGGAAGCCTGGTCCTTGGACTGGCGACGACTGCCTACCTAGCGTACTCAGTTATCAATACGCAAACCGCCTCGCCGGACTATCCACGCGCGATCTCCGTCTCTCTACTCAACGTCATCGCAATCGCCATTCTAGCGGCGCTAGCTAGATATGCCTATTCGCTCGGCAAATCGTATATGAGCGAATCCCTTAAGTCGTCAGACCGAATTCATGCGATTCAATTCGGGCGGTTCTTCTTGCGTGCTTATGGGAACAGGGCCACCACCGTCGAAATCCGAGAAGTGTTCCAGCACTGGAATATCGATCGGACATCCACCTTTTCCTCACTGGACTCTTCACAGATTGACCCCCAGATCGTGAATATGGTCGTGCAGATCGTGGCCGCTATAAGGGGGAAGAAGGACAGCTAGTGCTGCCTTAATCCTTGCCAGCCAATTCCGGTCGGCCCTATAATCCAAGGGACTAAACAGGGACGCTCGAAAAGCAATTCGGTCGCTGTAGCCGACACTGCGCCGCGAGGGGCGCCCAACGGACTATTCCCCTGAGCTGGCCGACGCCATCTGCCTAGAAATCATAAAAGGGGCTTCCGTGCGCAAGATTGGCGCCATGGAGGAGATGCCTTGCGAAGATACAGTCTACACCTGGCTGCCGAAATACCCTGAATTCTCCGAGAAGGGCTGTCCAGCACCGGACCCATAAGTACATGGATGAGTGCATGGATCTCGCCGACATGATGCCGGACGGGATCATGTTCATCGCCGGCAACGGCAACCTCTACACCCGCGACGAAGTCTTGACCCTGAACGAGCGGGAACGCGCTGAAGCTGGCCTTTTGCCCATCGGCTCCTCGAACGAGTTGATTGCCAAGCGGAAGCTGCAGATTGAGACGCGCATGAAGGCTGCCCCGCATACATCCGCGGACGTATGGGGATAAGACCACGCTGGCAGGTGGGGTTCCAGCCGGGCTTCGTCGATTTACGGCAACTGATGCGGCTTATACCCGCCACCCTCGACATGCTGGCCTTCACCGGTCTGCTGGAGAACAGAGAGGCACAAGAGTTCCTGACACTGTGGGGCGGTGGTTCATACGAGGTGCTGGATGACGGCAAAACCGACTTGTGTGATAGTAGTCCGTCTCCAGCAACTTGCTGCGCCTTGGGGGGCTAATGCCAAACCGACAAATATCGAGCATGACTGAAAGACTTCCGTATTCACTGCGGGAGGGCGTCAATGGCTACGTCGATGCCGTTGCTGCGGTCGTTCCTGATATTGCGAGAGACGCCCGCGTCGAAATCAGCGGCGACAGACTAGACCAATTTCTGCTCATCGTCGCCATCCGTAGGATCTGGTCGAACGTAAACAGCCAATACTGGATCATGAATGACTGCATCAGCGCGGCAACGCGCACAGCTGATGGTTTAGACGGGGCTCCCCAAACGCGTGGATTCCGCGTAGGTCGAGATGAAATAAGCCAGGACTCCTCGGCATTTGTGGAGGGAGAAACCTCCGCCAGGAACTCTACAAGCTCATCGCTCAGCTCGATATCGCCGACGTCGTTGCGGAAACCACCAGTTTGAGTGATGTGGCGGCTAGAATGTTTGCGAGGCAAGATTGAACGTCTCACAGATCGAGAAAGAGCTTAAAGCCTTCATCAACAAGCATTCGGTTCAATTCCAGCATCTGGCTGTCAGGGAGACGGCGCTTCTTGAGCTGGGCGCCCTTACCATGGCGACCGAGCATTACCGGTTGGCTGGGTACACCGTCACGGTTGAGAACGCTATCAACGGACTGTTCGCCGCCAAGCTGTCGTCTCGCGGTTATCCGTATAATTTCTCATGGTTCAGGTGCGTAAAGGGTGCCGAGCTATACGAGATACACTCCAACCTATCGGTAATGGGTGGCCATAAAGATGAGGCGGTCTACGTCGTCGACGTGGCCGTCGTTACAGGCGACGACCAGGTGCCGAAATCCAAACCGAAGCAAAAATGGGTAGCGCTTGATAACAAGGCACTGGCGACGTTCGCGGAGGTCAAGAAGCTTGTCGTGTACCCGATGCTGCTCGCCCAGTTCATCGGGATTGTGCACGAAATCTCTCCTGCAAGGCTGAAAAAGCTGAAGGCCGACCTGCCCCCTGACGACCACTTCCCGCCCTCGCTGATAACACTGGGATATCTGACCGCGACCTCAAGTAAGGCGCTAAAGGGCTTCGCAAAGCGGAAATTCAGGGTCTGCATCGTCCATAACTTCGATATGTACCTCTCGCAGATGAGAAGAGGCGAGGCGAAGAAATCGCCCTTCATCATGTTGCAGAGCATCATCTAACAAAAACCCGCTTCAAGTGTAAGCGCCAAGCTGACCCCATCTGGCGCGGCTTGAGGTGATGAGCGAGACATACTGACACTGAAGCAAGGAGCCGAGGAGCTTGCAGTGTCAATTTCTATGT
>NZ_JAMYMO010000040.1:0-56923 GCF_040318575.1 Mesorhizobium sp. M1088
CTCTTCGCTGTTCTCGCAGCGAAGCCGATGTCCGAAATACGGGTGCCAACGGTAATGGACCTCGACCTCCTGCCCAACATGGGCAGAATGACCCCGAGATGGCTCTGGGCCGCAAGAATTGGCTGTTTGCCGGATCGAAGGCTGGTGGCGATCGTGCAGCCGCCATCTACACAGTTATCGAGACGGCAAAGCTCAACGGACTCGAGCCGCAGGCCTACATCGCCGATGTCATCGCCAAGATCGCTGGCGACTGGCCAGCAGCGCGGTGGGATGAGCTCTTGCCCTGGAACTGGCGGCCGACAGTGCACAATGTAGCTGAAGCTGCATAATCCAAGCGGGGCGATTTGCGCGGTTGGATCGTTGCCCAACAATCCAAACTGTTGCACATATTGCGCTATGAGCATTTCAATCAACTACGCCTCTCAGCGCAACGAAGTTTGGCAGTGGTATTGGCGTACTTGGCGTCACAGCCTCTGGAAGACACACTGCAGCATTTTCATCGCAGTAATTGTAGCGGCCTCTCTCGGAATTTTTGGCGGCGTGCCGACTGGATGGACGGGCCTCGCTCTGGTTGGCGCCATCGGTATCTTGCCGTTAGCGGGCTTCGTGTTGTTTCCAATGCTCAAATTCAAACCGGAAGTGCGGACCCTTGCGGTCGATGGCGAAGGTATAGCCACCACCATAGGCAAACGCAGCGCTACTATACCTTGGGCAGAAATAGCCGATGTTCGAGAAGACGGCGATGCCCTCATAATCCAGCGGCGCAACCTCAACGCATTTATTGTCCCGGCCCGCGCGTTTCAGTCAGCAGAAGCCAAGCTGCAATTCCGAGATTTCGTGAAGGCAAAGGTCCTCTCTACCGATAGCTAAGCGAGACCCAGCCAGTGCAAAAATTTCGACGGTCTTCAGGCCACGCTTACGCCGAACACATTCGATCGCGAATTCGGCTTCTCACGCATGGGCTACGAGATCGCCTGGGGTGCGGCGATGGCCGATGTAGCATCCAGACAGTAATTCGAGGTCGATTGCGTAGGGGACTATGCGCGGCTTTCTATTCCGAACACCGTGCCGGCGTCGTTCAAGCACTTGATAAACGATCCTGACACTCCACCGGCGGTTGGCAACACATCTGCGGCCTCCAGAGGCCCACCATAAGTCAATAAAATCAAACGCTATGGACGGCGGTTCGCCTGCCTTGACTTGGCTAGCCAAGTGCAACAATGCCTCTAAATCATTGAAAGATAACGATAATGGTGGGCCCGGAGGGACTCGAACCCCCAACCAAGCGGTTATGAGCCGCCGGCTCTAACCATTGAGCTACAGGCCCCACGGCGCTGGATTAGTGTTTTTCCCTGAACCGCACAAGGCTTTCCGAGCAGGCGTTCCAAGGGGGCTGGCAGGGATCGCCCAAATCAGCCCATATTGATAACCTATTGCACGTCGCCCATTGGACGCCGGCCAACACTCGGCTGTCTTGGGATCCCAGATCGAGGAGATTTCATGACCAGACGTATCTTGCCCCTGGCGATTGCCGCCGCAATCGCATTTCCGGCGATCGCGGCCGCCGCCGATTCGCCACCGCCGCCGCGTATCGTCGTCACCGGTGAAGGCGAGGCGGCGATAGCACCCGATCTGGCTCTGCTGACGCTCAGCGTCATGCGCGAAGCCAAGACGGCACGTGCAGCGCTCGATGCCAATAACGACGCCATGGCCGCGGTGATCGCTGCCATGAAATCGTCCGGCATCAAGGAGCGCGACCTGCAGACAGCGGGCATCCAGATCAATCCGCGCTATAATTACACCAACAAGCCCGACGGCAGCCAGGAGGCCGAGCTTGTCGCCTATCAGGTGACCAACACGCTTTCGGTGCGCGTCCGCGACATCGACAAGACCGGCGACATTCTCGACAAGGCGGTGTCGCTCGGCGTCAACCAGGGCGGCGGCATCTCCTTCTCCAACGACGATCCGGCGGCAGCCGTCACCGAGGCGCGCAAGAAGGCCGTCGCCAATGCCATGGCCAAGGCCAAGACGCTGGCCGAAGCGGCCGGCGTCGGCATCGGCCGGGTCCTGGAAATCACCGACCAGAATTTCGCACCACCGCCGATGCCGATCAACGCCAAGGCATTCGATGCCGCCGGCGCGTCGGTCCCGGTGCAAGCCGGCGAGAATTCCTATACCGCACAGGTGACGGTGACTTTCGAATTGAAATGATCATCGCTTGCAGCATGAAAAAACCCCGGAGGATCGATCCTCCGGGGTTTTTTGAGCCGCGCTTTCCGTCCTGGCGGAAAGGGCTCCGCTACTCTACCGGCTGCAAGTCAGCCGGCCGCAAGCCCGAAGACCTTAGCGATAGATGATCGGACAGCCGCGCTCGTTGGCGAATACGATTACGACGCGGTCGCCATACTGGCGGCCGGCGACCTTGACCGTGCGGCGGTTGATGTCGATGATGCGGGCGCGGTGCAGGCCCATGCGTTCGGCCTTGTCAATGGCACGCTCCGGCGAACAGGACCGGCGCCAGCCGCCATGACGGCGGTGTTCGCGATAGTAACCATCATCTTCGTCGCCGGTATAGACGCCGACGCGCGGATCCTGGTTGTTGCCGAAGCCGAGATAGATGCTGTCAGCATGAGCGGGGATGGCAGCAAGCGTGCCAAGGCCGACAAGTGCCGAAAGAGCAACCGTCTTGATGGTATTGAACATTGTCTTCTCTCCTTGTTTGAGGGTTTCCACCCGTTTTCGTCAAACCTATGCGAGGAGAATGCACCCGCCTGTCTGAATTTTTTGCGAACCGGCCATTCATCCCCCGTTCATGCGGCAAGAATGGGCCAGCCGTTAGTCTGTCCGTTTCTGGAACCGTTCTATGCAGGGCAGATGGGGAACGTACCCTTTTGCCATGGTTCCCGGTCTTCGTTACCGCAGGAAATCCTAAGGCTCGTCCGCGAGCATATGGTCGAAATAGTCGTCCGGCTCGGCAAGGTCGGTCTCGCTGGCGCTGACCCGGCCGCGCATCGAGATGCCGGCCTCGTGCACGGTCTCGTCGCTTCCCGACACCAGCCTGTGCCACCAATAGAGATCGCGGCCCTCGGCCACCAGCCGGTAAGCGCAGGTCTTGGGCAGCCAGCTGATGGTGCGCACGTTCTGCGGCGTCAGCCCGACGCAATCCGGAACACGCGCCAGCCGGTTGGCATAGTCGGAGCAGCGGCAGCTTCCAGCGTCGAACAGCCGGCAGCCGACGCTGGTCCAGTAGATCTCTCCGGTGTCCTCGTCTTCGAGTTTCGACAGGCAGCACTTGCCACAACCGTCGCAGAGTGATTCCCACTCGGCCGGGGTCATCGCCTCGAGCGTCTTGGTCTTCCAGAACGGCTTTTCCATCGTCGGCATGTGGCCCCCGGACGCTTCAAGGTCAAGCACGGCAACCGTGCACCCTCGTCCGAACGATACGCCGGGACCATACGCCGGAACATACGCCAGGACCATACGAATGACATGAAGTCGCCTTCAAAACGCCGGTCAATCGCCCTGTGCCACAGCTAGAACCTACAAACAGGAACCAAACATGGTTGCTGAAAGTTTGGGCATGGATGGGACGCCACAAGGAGTGTTTATGATGAAACGCCAACCACGGATTCTGGCAGGCACGGCGCTTGGCCTGTTGATGGCGTCCGCGCCGCTAGGCGCGTTCCCACTGCAAGGCGACGCCGCATTCGGCCCCGTGCAACGTACCGCAGCGCCGCTCATCCCAGTGCAATCGAGTTGCGCCGAGGGCGAGTCGGCGGAGGCCTGCGCGCAAAGCCAGCAGGCAGAGCAGCCCAGAAAGAAGAAGCGCGACCAGCAGCAGCAAACGGAATCCGCTCCGGCCGAGCAGGCGGCTCCAGCCGAGTCCGAGCAACCCCGCAAGAAGCGGCGCAATCAGCAGCAGCAAACAGAATCCGCTCCGGCCGAGCAGATCGCTCCAGCCGAGACCGAGCAACCCCGCAAGAAGCGGCGCAATCGGCAGCAGATCGAAGCGGCCCCATCGGAACAACCGGCCGAGCAGGCAGCGCCGGCAAACGACAACCAGCCCAACGTCAACCCGCGCAAGAAGAAGCAAAAACAGAACCAGCAGATCGAGGCTGCCCCGGCAGAACAGGCTCCGACTGTCGAGCCCGGACAAAAGCCGGGCAAGCGCAAGAAGCCTGCTGAATTGACCGGACCCGCCACGGAGGCGGAAGGCCAGCCGGCGCCGACCAATAAGGAAGCGACCCCACAGGCCCAACCGGCTCCGATCGAGCAGCAGGCCGCTCCCGTCCAGGGCGAACAGCCCCAGGACAAGATCAAGAAACGTGGCAAGAGGCCTGTCGGCGAACAGCCGGTGACAGGAGAGCAACAGCCCTCGACCGGCGAACAGCCTTCGACTGGCCAGGCCGCGCCGGTCCAGGGGGAAAATCCGGTCCAGGGTGAAGCCCAGGCCAATCCGAACGAGGCACCTGTTCTGGACAGCCAGAAGGATGTCTTGCGCAAGCGCAAGGGTGGCAAGGAGCGCGGCCAAAATGCCGGTAAGCAGCAGGGCAACCAGCCCGCCCAGCAGGGCGAGAACCAGGTGGAAGCCCCGAAGCCGGCTCCGGTCGATCAGGGGCCGCCACCGACCGACGACCGGGCAGCCCAGCGGGAGATCAAGCCTGAAAAGATCGTTCCGGTGACCGAGGAAAAAGGCAAGCGCGTCGAGCGTGCGCCGGACGTCGAGGATGTTCGTCGTCGTCCGCGCCCCCAGGGTGCCAACGTCGTCAGGGAATTCGGCGACCGCGTTATCCTGCAGTTCAACAACCAGACGTTCGTCGAAAGCAGTGATGCACCGCGCATGCACCGCGGCGCCAGGAATGTCTATTACGAGGACCTGTCGGGCGATCGCACCCGGGAAATCGTTGAGCGTGACAATGGTGTCCGGATCGTCACCATCCGCAACCGCTACGGCGACGTCATCCAGCGTTCACGCTTCGCGCCCGACGGCCGCGAATATGTGCTGAGCTATGTCGACGAGCGGAACTATGACGACGATGCAGACTGGCGCGACCCGGGCGACGACCTGCCGCCGATGCGCCTTACCATCCCGCAAGAGGAATACATTCTGGATTCCGAAGAGGTCGAGGATCCGGACGACTACTACACCTTCCTCGAACGGCCGCCGGTCGAGAGGGTCCAGCGCCTCTATTCGATCGACGAGGTCAAGCGCTCGGCCCGCGTGCGCGACATCGCCCGCCGCATCGACCTCGACACGCTCAACTTCGAATTCGGTTCGGCCTCGATTTCCGACACCGAGGTCCAGAAGCTGGAGGGTGTTGCCAACGCCATGGACAAGCTGCTGAAGAAAAACCCGGCCGAGAGCTTCCTGATCGAGGGCCATACCGACGCTGTCGGCACACCGGAAGCGAACCTTGCTCTGTCCGACCGCCGCGCCGAGGCGGTCGCCGAAGCCTTGACCAACGCCTTCGGCATCCCGCCGGAGAACCTGACGACGCAGGGCTATGGCGAGGAGTATCTCAAGGTCAACACGTCGGGACCCAACCGCGAGAACCGCCGCGTCGCCATCCGCCGGATTACCCCCCTGGTAGCGCCTGTGGCCAGCGCCCAATAAACCGCAATGTGAACCGCGCGATTTGATCAACCATTGAATCGCGCGGTCATCAATCTTGAAACGCGCGGTTACCCATCCCAGATTCTGGAAAGGGCGTTCCCTGCCCTGTCCCGACTCCAGCGGGACACACGAGCCCCGCCGGTTCCCCTCCCCGGCGGGGTTTCGTTTTTTTGAAACCTTGCAAACCGCCGCAGCCTGCCCGAAATACGGCACTCCGACAACGGAGCCCGAATCGCCGCATGAAGCGCCTCGAACTCGCCATCGAATCGATCATTCTCGCCTCGCGCTGGCTGCTGGTCGCCTTCTATCTCGGACTGGGTGCGGCACTTGCCATCTATGCCGTGTCCTTCGGCAACAAGCTGTTCGAGTTCGTCTCCGTTGCCTTCACGCTCGATGACACCGACACCATCCTGAAAATACTCGGCCTCATCGATGCCGCGCTGGTCGCCTCACTGGTGGTGATGGTGATCATCTCGGGTTACGAAAACTTCGTCAGCCGCTTCGATGAAAATGACGGCAAGGTGCATTGGCTGGGCACGATCGATGTCGGCTCGAGGTCAAGGTCGCCTCGACAATCGTAGCGATCTCCTCGATCCACCTCTTGCAGGTGTTCCTGAACTCGGTCTCCTACACGACCGACCAGCTGATGTGGCTGACCATCATTCATCTGGCCTTCGTTCTGTCGGCACTGATGCTTGCCTATATCGACCGGCTGATGGGTCTTGGCAAAGCCAAGAAAGCCGAAGACTGAGCACACGTCTGTGCCGGTCTTTAAGAGATATGCCTGTCAGCTAGATACTTTCCGTCAGTAGATACCTTTGATTTTGGTATCCGTCCGGCCGAACACCTCGTCCGGCACAAAAAAGTCGCCGGCGAGCGGGCCTGTCGCACCCGGCGCATAGGCCGAGAAATCGCTGACGCCCTCAGCGCGCAGCACTTCTTCGTCAATGTAGAAATTGCCGGTCGCCTCACGCGACGGCCTGACCAGGATGGCGTATGCCGCATCGGCCATGATGTCGGGCGAACGGCTCATCGCCGCCACCGTCGCCCCGCCCAGGAGGTTACGCACCGCCGCCGTGTCGATGGTCGAGATCGGCCATAGCGAATTGACCGCAATGCCGTCCCTGGCGAACTCGGCGCTCATGCCCAGCGTGCACATCGACATGCCGAACTTTGCCATCGTGTAGGCGACATGGTTCTTGAACCACTTGGCCTTCATGTCGAGCGGCGGCGCCAGATTCAAGATGTGAGGATTTTCCGCCAACCTCAAGTGCGGAATGCACATTTTGGAGACGAGAAAAGTGCCGCGCGTGTTGATCTGGTGCATCAGATCGTAGCGCTTCATATCGGTCTCCAACGTGCCGGTGAGCTGGATGGCACTGGCGTTGTTGACGCAGATATCGACGCCGCCGAACCGCTCCACGGTCTTGGCGACCGCCTCGGCGACCTGTTCTTCATCCCGAATGTCGCACAGCGCCGGCAGCGCCTTGCCGCCGGCCTGCTCGATCTCGTGCGCCGCCGTGTAGATCGTCCCGGGCAGCTTCGGATGCGGCTCGGCGGTCTTGGCCGCGATCGTCACATTGGCGCCATCGCGCGCGGCGCGCAGCGCAATCGCCAGCCCGATGCCGCGCGACCCGCCGGAGATGAAAAGCGTCTTTCCCTTGAGCGACATCCTTGCGCCTTCCTGCAACATGAAAGACACGATCCTTGCGCGGCTGAGAACCGCCGCGCAAGGCCCAACACACCGCATGCGGGTTACGCTGCGTCGGCCTTGAGACAATCTGAACTAGACCAGCACCAGGCCCTGCCGCATGGCGATGGCAATCGCGTCGGTGCGGTTGGCGGCACCGAGCTTCGTCAGGATCGCAGCGACGTGGAACTTCGCCGTGTGCACGGAGATGTTCAGCCGTCGCGCGATGACCTTGTTGGGCGCGCCCTCGGCCAGCAGCGCCAGCACCTCGCCTTCCCGCGGCGAAAGCGTCGGCCGGACGATATGCTCGTCAGTCGGTTCCTCTTCGAACCGGTCGCTGCCATGGAAGGTCAAATCGTGATGCAGATCGGATAGAGCATGACTGTCACGCGAAATCCGGTAGCCCGCAGCCGCGAGCCGCGCGGCGGCGGCGATCAGCAACTCGTCCGCTTGCACGGGCAGCACGGCAAACACTGTATCGGCCGGCCGTTCGCGGGCCGCTCGCGACGATAGCAGCACGCGAGGCATAGCCGCGTCGACGAGCCCGCCTTGTAGCCCATGATCATCGACGATGGCGACATCCGCCGCCTCACGCCCGTCGACTTCGCCGGCCAGAACCGGCCGCAGATCATCGGTCGCGGCGAGAATGGCGGACAGACTTCGCGTGCGCTCGGCGTCACCGAGCGCGATCAGCACCGTCAGCCGTCTGCCAGCGACCTCACCGCTTACCATCTATCCCTCAGCTCAGTGGCTTTTCACCGATGGTCAGGGAAACCTCACGATTCTCGCCGCCGCGCACCACGCCGAGTGTCACCAAGGCACCGGCGCTGTCCGGCCCGAGCTTGCGGATCAGCTCGCGCGGGCCATGCACCGTCTCTGCGTTCCACGACACGATGATGTCGCCGAGACTGAGACCGGCTGATTTCGCCGGCCCGTTATCGTCGAGACTCATCACCATGGCGCCCTGTGTATCACCATTGCGGACCGGATGCAGGCCGGCGCCAAGATAGCCGCGCGCCACATGACCCTTCTCGCGCAGCGTCGTGACTGCCCGCTCGATCGTTTCGTAAGGCATGACCAGCGCCCGCCGGCGTGGCCCGAACAGCAGCATGCCGATCAGTCCGCCCTTGGCGTCGAGCACAGGGCCACCCTCGAAACGGCCGCCGGCATTGACGGCAAGGTTGATGCGCCGGTCGATCGTGCCACCGCGCATTGAACGCCAGGCCGGGCCGACCTCGCCGACCGTGCCGAAGGTAGCGAGCGAGGTGCCGTCGCTATTGCCCGCCACGACCACCAGGTTGCCCGGCCGCACCGCATCCGCCTTTACCAGTGACGGGGCGGCCGGCGCGCCGGCCGGTTTCAAAACGGCCGTGCCGGTGGACGGGTCGCGGCCGACCAGTTCCGCCTTGACGGCTTCGCCCGAAGAAAACGTCAGCTCGATCTCCTCGCCGGCCTCGACCGCCTCCTCGGCAGTGACGAAATAGCCGTCCCGCCAGTGGAAAGCAGTTGACGTCCGGTGGTGCGTCGCGAAGCTGGCCGTCGCTGGTGCCGCGGCTGCCGCGATGTCGGCAATGGCGTCGGAAAACGTGCTCAGATTGAAATCGCTCATGATTTGTCTCCTGGGTTCTTCGTGACCCAGATATCGCCCGGCAGGGCGTTGGCGGATACTCGCCTGACGGCTAGTTGGGCATTTGACTGGCCATCTGGTCAGGTCGCGGCCGGTCCGGCCGCTCCGCACATATAGGCATTGTTCACATTGTTCCAAACGGAGCCCTCGGATGGCCCTGCCCGCCCAGCAATTGCAATATGACGATGCCCTTCTCGATGCCTATTCGGCGACGGTCGCCGATGCCGTCGACCGCATCGGGCCCGCCGTCTGCCGCATCGAGCGCATCGGTGGCCCGGGTGGCCATGGCTCCGGCTTCGTCATCGCGCAGGACGGGCTGGTCGTCACCAACTTCCACGTCGTCGGCGATGCGCGCAGCGTACGCGTGTCAATGCCGGACGGCGCCTCCAGGGAAGGCCGCGTGCTCGGCCGCGATCCCGACACCGACATTGCGCTGGTGCGCGCCGACGGCAACTTTGCCGATGTTGCGCCGCTTGGCGATTCCAAGCGTTTGAGGCGCGGCCAGATTGCTATTGCCATCGGCAATCCGCTCGGCTTCGAATGGACCGTCACCACTGGCGTCGTCTCGGCACTCGGCCGCTCGATGCGTGCCTCCACCGGCCGGCTGATCGACGACGTCATCCAGACCGACGCCGCGCTCAACCCCGGCAATTCTGGCGGACCGCTGGTGTCCTCGGCTGGCGAGGTGATCGGCGTTAACACCGCGATGATCCACGGTGCGCAAGGCATCGCCTTCGCGGTTGCCTCCAACACCGCCAATTTCGTCATCTCGGAAATCATCCGCTTCGGCCGTGTGCGCCGTGCCTTCATCGGCGTTTCCGCCGACACCACCAACCTGCCGCGCCGCGCAGCCCTTTTGTCGCAAGTATCGAGCAGCACGGCGGTGCGCCTGCGCACCGTCGAAAAGAACAGCCCGGCGGCCAAAGCCGGCCTCAGGGAAGGCGACATTATTGCCGCCATCGACGGCCGCCCGGTCACCGGCGTCGACGATCTGGTGCGCATGCTCGACGCCGAGCGAATCGGCCGCGAGACACTGTGCACGGTGGTGCGCCGCTCCGGCATTACTCAGGTCACCGTGATGCCGTTGGCGCGGGCGAGTTAGCGCGCCGCAGCACCCTGCGCATATTGCGCCATAAATTCTGGGCTCGGCGGGATCGGCCTGATCACGTCGATCAGCACGCCGTTGGGATCCCTGGTGATGAAATGGCGCTGGCCGAAGGGTTCGTCGCGCAGCGTTCGCAGGATCGGCAGGCCAGCGGCGGTGATCCGCTCATAGATGGCATCCGGATCCCTGACCTCGAAATTGATCAGCAGGCCAGATGTGCGGCCCCGCCCTTCCTCCGGGATCGTCTCATGATCGCCCTGGACGATGCCGAGGTTGACGCGGCGATCTTCGGCTGAGCGCAGATGCACGTACCAGTAGGCCTCAAACAGCGGCTTGAAGCCGAAATGCGCAACATAAAAGGCTGCCGTGCCGGCAACGTCGCTCGTCATCAGCACCGGATAATAGCTCGTCGTCCTCATCTTTCCTTCTCCCGGCAAATAACATACAGTCTGCATGTAAATGGCAATAACATACAGGCTGCATGTATGCAACAAGGATCCGCTCGTCGCTCCAACCGTGATCGCACCGAGGCGACACGCGCTGAGCTCATCGCCGCGGCTCGCAAACTGTTCACCGAAAAGTCCTATGCCGAGACCGGCACACCCGAGATCGTCGCCGCTGCCGGCGTCACGCGCGGCGCGCTCTATCATCACTTTGCCGACAAGCAGGCGTTGTTTGCCGCTGTGGTCGAACAGGAGGCGCAAGCCGTCTCGGAAGAGATCGAACGCGCGTCGCCGCCTTCGCTATTTGCCCGCGATGCGCTGATTGCCGGCTCGGATGCCTATCTGGCTGCCATGCGTGCGCCCGGCCGCACGCGGCTCTTGCTGCTTGACGGCCCGGCCGTGCTCGGCCGCGCCGCCATGGATGCGATCGACAATCGCCATGGCAACCGTTCGCTGCGCGACGGCCTTGTTGCCGCGATGCGCTCGCACTCCATGACGAGACTGCCTGTGGAAGCACTGACCGCTTTGCTCGCAGCCGCCTTCGACCGCGCAGCGCTCGCAATCGAAACTGGAGCATCGATCGAGGACTATCGCGCCGTTCTCATGGCGCTGATCGACGGCCTGTCTCCGGCTCCTCCTCAGGTATCTCACCCGGTTCGAACTCGTTGAAACAGCCTAGCTGGCGCTTGAACTGGTCGATCAGCCAGGCGGCCGCCGGTTTCGGGCTGCGATCGGCGCGGTGCATGGCATAGAGCGGCGAGCGGACTTCGCTGTAAGGCTCGAGATCGAGTTCGACGAGCCGGCCGGTCGCCAGATCATCGGCGATGAGCCATCGCGGCAGCCCGCCCCAGCCCAGCCCCTCGCGCATCAGCACGTGCTTGGTGCGCACATCCGTCAGCCGCCAGGTGCGGTAGGCGAAGACGCCATAGTCACGCCCGCGCGTACGCTCGGACTGGTCCGAGACGACCAGTTGGATGTGTTCGCGGACATCCTCTAGCGCCACTGGTCTCGGCAGCAGCGCCAGAGGGTGATCAGGCGCTGCGGCTGGCACCAGGGAGAAGAAGCCGATGCGAAGCAGATTCACGTCCGTCTCACCCAGAAGCCCCCCGATGCCGAGATCGGCCTGTCCGCCGACAACATGATCGAGGATAAGGCCAAGCGAGCCGATATGCAGACGCAGCGTCACGGCCGGGAACTGCGCCTCGAATGCCTTTAGCACCCGAACCAGCACCGGCGACGGTAGCGTCACGTCGACCGACAGCGTCACTTCCGCCTCCAATCCCTGCCGGTATCCGTCGACACGCGAGCGGATGCGTTGCAGCACGCCGACCATGCGCCGCGCATCTTCCAGCGTCGCCTTGCCGACATCGGTCAGTTGCGGTTCACGCGTGCCCTCGCGCTCGAACAGCTTCAGCCCGAGCTGCGCTTCGAGGTTGGCGATGGCGTAGCTGATCACCGATTGCGCGCGATTCAATTTGCGCCCGGCGGCCGAGAAGCTGCCGGTCTCGGCCACCGCAACCAGGATCTGCAGTTGGTCAAGCGTCGGGTTCGGTTGCATCGTTCAATCCACATTTTAGATGGATAATATACAAAATATACCAGTTTTTCAAATGGGTCTGCGCACACATATCTGCCGGGAGATTTTGATCCAACCCTGGAGACCCCATTATGTCCATCCTTCTTGTCACATCGAGCCCGCGCGGCGCTGCCTCACACTCGACCCGTATTGCTACTGAATTCGCCGAAAAGCTTGTTGCCGCCGATCCGTCGAACACGCTTGTCGTGCGCGACCTCGTCGCCAATCCGTTGCCGCACATCGATGCCGATTATGCGACCGGCATCTACACGCCGGCCGAAGCGCGCACCTCACGCCAGGCTGAAGTCGTTGGCGTTTCCGATGTTGTTCTGGATGAACTGTTCGCGGCCGATACGGTGATTCTCGCCACCGGCTTCATCAACTTCAACATCTCCTCGACGCTGAAGTCCTGGGTCGATCACATTGCCCGTTCCGGCAAGAGCTTTGCCTATGGCGAGAACGGCCCCAACGGCCTCGTCACCGGCAAGAAGGTCTATATCGTGCTGGCTTCGGGCGGCATCTATTCCGAAGGTGCGGCCGTGCAGTTCGATCACGCCATTCCCTACCTGCGCAGCGTGCTTGGCTTCCTCGGCATGACCGATGTCGAGGTTATCCGCATCGAAGGAGTCGGTATGGGCGCCGATGCGGTGGCAGCAGCGCTGGCCAAGGCCTCGACCAAGGTCGACGCCACTGTGGCCGCGACCGGTAATGCCGAGCGCGTCGCCACCGCGGCGTAAAGCGTCAGGATCGTCTGAATTGTACAAGGGCAGGCGCCCGGCGCCTGCCCTTGTTGTCGTTGGCGACAACCTATTGTGGTGGGCCACACAACCGCCATTGGTTATTCCGCTTGTCTGCGCTATCGGTCGCGGATGTTCCTTTCCGTTGCCACAACGCACCGTCCGGCCACCGATCTCGGCTTCTTGCTGCACAAGCATCCGGATCGCCTGCACGAGACCGACCTGTCTTTCGGCAAGGCGTGGCTGTTCTATCCCGAGGCAACCGAAGAGCGTTGCGAGGCTGCACTCCTGCTCGACGTCGACCCGGTGGGACTGGTGCGAGGCAAGGGCCAGTCAGAAGGCTTGCTAGACCAATTTGTGAACGACCGGCCTTACGCTGCATCATCCTTCCTGTCGGTGGCGCTGAACAAAATGCTGCGGACGGCGATGACCGGTATATCGAAGGAGCGCCAGGAACTAGCCGACAGCGAACTGCCGCTGGAAGCCGTGGTCACGCCACTGCCAACGCGCGGCGATGAGGTTCTGGTTCGAAGTTTGTTCGAACCCTTGGGCTGGACAGTCGATCTGACGCCAATCGAAGGAATCGGGGGTGCTGCGGGCGAGCCCCGGTACGGCCATCTGAAGCTGACCGGCACGGGCCGGCTCAGCGCCTTGTTGAACCACCTCTATGTGCTGATCCCGGTGATGGACGATGCCAAGCATTACTGGGTCGGCGAAGCAGAGATCGACAAGCTGCTGTCCAAAGGCGAAGGCTGGCTGGAAAACCATCCGGCCAAAGACCTGATCGTGCGCCGCTATCTGGGCAATCGCCGGGCTTTGGCCCGCATCGCCCTGGAGCGGCTGGCTCCCGAGACGGCTGGCGAGGCACAACCTGCCGAGCCGCGCGTTACGCCCGAGGAAGCGCTGGAGACGCCTATCCGGCTCAACGATCTGCGCATGGACGCAGTTGTCCACGCCATTCGGGCGACGCGAGGAACCACGGTTGCGGACCTGGGATGCGGTGAAGGCAAGCTGCTCGACAGGCTGGTGCGCGAGCGATGGATTCACAAGCTGTTCGGTCTGGATCCGGCGGCGCGCGAACTGGAATGGGCCGCAAAGCGTCTCAAGCTGAACGAATTAGGCGGGCCGCCCGAGGGCCGGGTCACGCTGCTGCATGGATCGCTGACCTACCGCGACAGCCGTTGGGCCGCAGCCGACGTCGCCGTTCTGGTCGAGGTCATCGAGCATCTCGACGAGGACAGGCTGCCCCTGGTCGAACGCATCGTTTTCGGTGAGACGGCGCCCAAATCCGTCATCGTGACCACTCCGAATGCGGACTACAACGCTCTGTTTCCAAGACTGGTCCCTGGCGCATTTCGCCATCCCGATCACCGTTTCGAATGGAGCCGGGCTCAGTTCCAAGCCTGGGCGGCCAAAATCGGCGAGATCTATGGCTATGCAGCCACCTTCAGCGGTATCGGAGCCGAGGACCCGACCCTCGGCGCCCCCACACAGATGGCGGTGTTCACCCGATGAGAGAACCTGATAAGACCAACCTCACCATTCCTGACTTCGCCCTCGTCGTGCTGATCGGCTCGACCGGATCGGGCAAGTCGACTTTCGCCACCAAGCATTTCCTGACGACCGAGATTATCTCCTCGGACCAGTGCCGGGCGCTGATCTCCGACGACGAAACCGACCAGGACGTCTCTGCGGATGCCTTCGATCTGGTTCGCGAAATAGCCGGCAAGCGGCTCAAACACCGCAGGCTGGCCGTCATCGATGCCACCAATGTGCGAGCCGCCGACCGCAAGCCCTGGATTGAGCTGGCGCGCAAGTGGCACGCTTTGCCCGTCGCCGTGGTCCTCGATCCAGGCGTCGAGGTGTGCGTCGCACGCAATGCGGTGCGAGCCGACCGGCAGTTCGGCGCCGGGGTCGCCCAGCGCATGACAACCGAGGTCCGCAAGGGTCTTGGCGGCCTCCAACGCGAGGGCTTCCGCCAAGTCTGGAAGCTTACCAGCGAGGCCAGCATCGACGCGGCCGAGGTGTCGCGACAGCCGCTGTGGACCGATAAGCGCGACGACCATGGCCCGTTCGATATCATTGGCGACATCCATGGCTGTTCGGATGAGCTTCATATCCTGCTCGCTCGACTGGGCTACAGCGTCGCCTGGTCTGAGCATCAGGGCGACCGAATGGTCACCGTGGTTCCACCAGAGGGCCGCAAGATCGTCTTTGTCGGCGACCTCGTCGATCGCGGCCCCAACTCGCCCGACGTGCTGCGCATTGCCATGAGCATGGTCGCGGCTGGAACGGCTTACTGTGTCCAGGGCAACCATGAACGCAAACTCAGCCGCTGGCTAGAAGGCCGCAAGGTCACTGTCGCTCACGGCCTCCAGCAGACTCTTGATCAGCTAAATGCACAGGACCGAGGCCTGCGCGAGGCGCTGCCGGCCTTTCTCGACGGCCTGCGCAGCCATGTCTGGCTCGATCGCGGAGGCCTCGCCGTCGCCCATGCCGGCCTCAAGGAAGGGATGATCGGACGCGGTTCCGGCGCTGTGCGCGAGTTCGCTCTGTACGGCGAGACCACAGGCGAGACCGACGAATTCGGGCTGCCCGTCCGTGCCGACTGGGCTGCGGCCTATCGTGGCAAGACGGCCATTATCTATGGACATACGCCCACGCTATCGGCCGAATGGGTCAACAACACCCTGTGCATCGACACCGGATGCGTATTCGGCGGCAAGCTGACGGCCTTGCGCTGGCCGGAACGCGAACTGGTCGAGGTGCCGGCAATCGAGACCTGGTCGGAGCCGATACGTCCGCTGGGCGGGTCCGGTCCCGGTAAATCGGCACAGGCCGACGCCGACGGCGTGCTCGATTATCAGGATGTCTCCGGTCGCCGTTGGATCGAGACCGGACTGAGGGGCCGGATTGTCGTGGCCGAGGAGAACGCGTCGGCAGCACTGGAGGTGATGAGCCGCTTCGCGCTCTCGCCGCAATGGCTGATCTATCTGCCGCCGACCATGTCGCCGGCCGAGACCAGCAGCCAGGACGGCTGGCTGGAACGTCCGGAGGATGCCTTCGCTTACTTCCGCGAGCGCGGCGTTGCGCAGATCGTGTGCGAGGAGAAGCACATGGGTTCGCGGGCAGTGATCGCGCTCTGCCGGAACGCGCAGGCGGCACGCAGCCGCTTCGGGGTCCCTGGCGACGAAACCGGCGCAATCTGGACCCGCACCGGACGCTCCTTTTTCAATGACAGTGCCATGACGGAGGACCTGCTCGCCCGTCTTCGCACCGAGGTCGACGCGGCGGATCTGTGGAAGGAATTGAACAGCGACTGGCTGCTGCTGGACGCCGAGATAATGCCTTGGTCCGCCAAGGCCGGCAGTCTGATCGAAAGCCAGTATGCGCCTGTGGCGATATCCTCTGCCGCCGGTTTCAAGGCCAGCAACGAGGCGCTGGCCCGTGCGATGGCGCGCGGCGTCGATGCAGCCGGCCTGAACGCACGCCTTGAAGACCGGGCCGTCCGCGCAGCCAAATACGCCACCGCCTGGGCGCACTACGTATGGCCAGTTTCGGGCGTCGAGGACCTTAAGGCCGCGCCTTTCCACCTGCTGGCCAGCGAGGGACGTGTTTGGTTTGACCAGGACCATGTCTGGCACATGTCGCTCGCGGACCGTCTGGCTGCCCGTGGCGGCGTGGTCACGCCGACTCGATGGCGTATGGTTGACCTCGCCGACGGCAGCGCGTGTGCCGAGGCCGTCGCCTGGTGGGAAGCACTGACCGGCTCAGGCGGCGAAGGCATGGTGGTCAAACCACGCGACTTCGTCAGCCGTGGCAAGAAGGGGCTCATCCAGCCGGCGCTGAAGGTCCGCGGCCCGGAATATTTGCGCATCATCTATGGTCCCGAATATGATGCACCCGACAATCTCGTCCGCCTCCGAGAACGCGGCCTGGCCGGCAAGCGCAGCCTGGCGCTCCGGGAGTTCGCGCTTGGCCACGAAGCGCTAACGCGATTTGTCGCCAAGCAGCCGCTACGCCGGGTTCACGAGTGTGTCTTCGCCGTGCTAGCGTTGGAAAGCGAGCCAATCGACCCAAGGCTGTAGTAGCCGATCTATCCGAAGATCTTTTCGCCTTGCTCGTCGACCAGCTGGATGCCCTTTTTGATCGAGATGTCGACGGCATCATCAAGCCCGGCAAAGCGGTCGGCGCGAATGAATTTGTGCTCCTTCATCACGCCGTCGATCTCTTTCGAAACCACGCCGCAGGTCTGGTACTGGCCCTCCGCCTTGTAGGGCGTGGCGCTGATCAAAAATCCCTTGTGCTCGATCTGCTTTACAGGCGCCGCTGTCTTTGGCTCGGCGGCTTCGTTGCCTCCGCCGAAAAGACGCTTCAGAAAAGACATGGGGTATCCTCCAACGGCAATCATCCTGCACCACATAGCGCGACGCAGGATGATTTTCAGTACCGGTCCTTGGCTGGACCGGCAAGGGCCGCCTGTGGCTTGCCGTTAGAGGTCAGTCGCGCGTCAGTGCTTCCAGGGCTTCCGCGGCAGCTTCCAATATGCTGATTGCCTCGGCCTGCTTTGCTTCAGGCGCATCGACGATCTCCCCGAGCGCGGCGCGCAGCCGGTGGCGCACGGCGCGAAACTCGTCGCGCTTTTCCGAGCGGCCGCGGCCGCGCCGGCCACCGTCGCCGTCATCGTTCCAGCCGAACCAGTCGCGCGCCTTGGCCATCTTGCGGCCGAAGCGCTCGAGATGTTCGAGCACGTGGTCGATCATCTCGCGATTTTCGTTGAGGTGCGCCTGCCCAGCGTCGGTGATTGAAAACACCTTCTTGTTGCCTTCCGCCGCAGAAACGGCGTAGCCGGCCTCCTCCAGGAAGGTCAGCGTCGGATAGACCACGCCGGGGCTCGGGCTGTAGACGCCGCTGGTGCGCTCCTCCAGCGCCTTGATGATGTCGTAGCCGTGCCGCGGCGCCTCGGCCAGCAGCGACAGCGTGATCAGCTTGAGATCGCCGTCGGCCAGCATGCGCCCGGCGCGGAACATGTCGCCCGGCCCGCCGCGTCCGCCGCCTCTCATGCCATGCCCGAACGGGCCAAAGCCGCCGCCACGTCCGCCGAACTTGCCGGCCATATGCATGAAAACGCGCTCGGCGCGTTCGCCGAAACGGTGACGACTGAAATGATTGTCTTTGTGCATTGTCTGCTCCTTGAGTTATGTCTTACGATACATCTCAACTAAGTGCCCGCCACGGTCGAGTCAAGATATATCTTACGATGTATCTGAAAATGGCACCAGCAGGATTGATTTCGCCAGCGAGGGCAGCTGGAGGGTGCATGAGGGCCGAAGGCCGCTCCGTAAGCGTCTGACGTGAAGCAACGCATCCACCCCGGTCGTTCCGGGCAGTTACGCCGACAATACCGGCGAATGGATGCAAGGTGACGAACCGGATGCTTCAGGGAAATCCAAATGACCATGAAAACCCCCCGCAGCAAGCTGCCTGCGCGCTATGCCGCCGTGCTCGGCCCGACTGAAAAGCTTTGGCTTCCAGCCCGACATGCTGGCCACTTGGCTGACGGCTTGGGGCCTGTCCTGGCTGGTGGCCTTTCCGACGCTGCTGCTGGTGCTGCCGGCGGTGCGCCGTATCGTTGGCTGGATTTGCGAGCCCGTGGCTCGATAGCAGGGCACGCGAAAGGCCTGGAAACAATCTCCGGACCTTTCGGTGCGGAGCGAATAATACCCGTTACCAGCGGCCTTTGCGCCGGTTCCAGGCATAGAGCAGATCGGCAAAGCGATCATAGCCATAGCGCGTCAACGGCAGTGCGCCGGGATTGCCGAACAGCGTTGCGAGCCAGCCTTCGCCGGGCGTCGTCCGCCATACAGCAATGGCAACATCGGCGCCGGCCAGCAATTTGCCGTCGGCGTCGATCGCATGCAGCCGGCGCCGGATGTCCTCCAGCCCGATGCCGTATCCGGCCAGCGCCGCCGGTTCGGCATTGATGTCGCGAAATTCGATCCGGCCGGCCTTGACCGCCTCGATCAGCCGCCGCTTCTGCCGGCTGATACCGGCATCACAGACCGGACAGCGCGTATTATACCAGACGGTCAGCAGAGGCTTGCTCATGTTTCGAAACGGCACCAGAGGACACGCACGGATTATCCGAGAAATGCCGTTGCGCCGCAACGTGACACGATACCGGCGGAATGGCCGGCTTCGCTGATCCAGGTCGCCCAAAGGGTACGCAGCGGTTTTACGATAACGACATGCATAAAAAGAAGAGCTTAAAGCGCGTCGCAAGGGCCGTTCAGCGCGACGCGCTTCAGGCGCCGCGGCTCAGCCGAGCGAGGTGATGATCTCGCGATAGGCATCCTCGGGGAAAGCCTTGAGTGTCCGCGTCCTGACGTTTCCGCCCGTCGCCAGCATCAGCGAGAAACGAGCCAGGACGGCATCGTCGGGCGCTTCGAGCACGGCCACCATGTCACAATCCCCCATGGTGAGATAAAATGCCTTGAAGGACCCGCCCATGTCTCCCAGCAGCTTCTTGGCGGCATCGAGCCGCTTCGGCGATTCCCGCACATTTTTGGCGCCTTGCTCCGTCCAGTTGATCAGCACGATGTAAGTTGTCATGGCACACCTCCCTCCGGTGCCACGGAGCACGGCGTCCAACCGCCGGGGCGGGCATCCGGGTTTATCGCCCAGAGAATGCGTCCGTCGCGGAATTATCCTCTCATAGGGCAGGACCCGCAAGAGCCGCGCGTCCAATCGTGATCGCCTATCTCCAAATGGAAAAGGGCGCCACCGGCGCCCTTTAAACTGCTTGTCCGTCACGCGGCCTCAGCTGTCGAGGAAGCTTCTGAGCTTGCGCGACCGGCTCGGGTGCTTGAGCTTGCGCAGCGCCTTGGCTTCGATCTGGCGGATGCGCTCGCGGGTGACCGAGAACTGCTGGCCGACCTCTTCAAGCGTGTGATCGGTGTTCATGCCGATGCCGAAGCGCATTCTGAGCACGCGCTCTTCGCGCGGCGTCAGCGAGGCCAGCACGCGCGTCGTCGTCTCGCGCAGATTGGCCTGGATCGCCGCGTCGATCGGCAGGATCGCCATCTTGTCCTCGATGAAGTCGCCAAGATGCGAATCCTCCTCGTCGCCGACCGGCGTTTCGAGCCAGATCGGCTCCTTGGCGATCTTCAGCACCTTGCGCACTTTTTCCAGCGGCATGGCGAGCTTTTCCGCCAGTTCGGCTCGCGGCCGGTCTCATGCAGCCGACTGCACCACGAGCCCGGTGAACCGTCGATGGCCATTGCCCTATCATGCAAATGTCAACCGCTTTCATCCGGCTGTCACTATCACGGACAAATCCCTGTGGAATTACAGTTATTGAACAACATCAATTCCCGCCGCAAAAAGTCCGTCCGCCGTGCCGCGCCCGGTCAACACGACCCGAGTGCCCTGATGAAGTGTATTACGAAAGTTGTCCGAGATACCGCATAGAGTGCCGGTCATCATCGGCATGCCCGCCAGACTGACTCTATTCGGACAGCGGTAAGACCAACCCGCCGTATCACTGACGGAAAATTCGAGTTGCGTATGCTTCCCCATCAGTGCCGCCAGCCAGAGCGGGTATGCAGTCAGGACAGTTGCACGGATAAAAACGCCGAAAATAAAAGGCAACACAATAACGCCAAAACCAGAAAGGATGAGGGTCTTGATGGACACCTGCGGGGCGTCGAAGTCCCTTGCAAACTTTCGGCAGTAAAGAACGAGAATTAAGCAGCCAGCAGGTATAGCAATCGATTTCGCGATCATATCGTGGTCGCTCACATAACGTTGCGACGGCACAAAAGAATGACCGAAGATCATTGCTCCAAGTAGAGCCAATAGGTGAATGGTAAGACCGGCCAGGCTGAAAACGATGACCCGTGGGAGGAGGCGGCGCAATAACCGTCTCTCTGTTATCTCCCCCACGGAAGCCTAGCCTAACTGTCCAGGAAGCTGCGCAGCTTGCGCGACCGGCTCGGGTGCTTGAGCTTGCGCAGCGCCTTGGCTTCGATCTGGCGGATGCGCTCGCGGGTGACCGAGAACTGCTGGCCGACTTCTTCAAGCGTGTGGTCGGTGTTCATGCCGATGCCGAAGCGCATTCTGAGCACGCGCTCTTCGCGCGGCGTCAGCGAGGCCAATACGCGCGTCGTCGTCTCGCGCAGATTGGCCTGGATCGCCGCGTCGATCGGCAGGATCGCCATCTTGTCCTCGATGAAGTCGCCAAGATGCGAATCCTCCTCGTCGCCGACCGGCGTTTCGAGCGAGATCGGCTCCTTGGCGATCTTCAGCACCTTGCGCACTTTTTCCAGCGGCATGGCGAGCTTTTCCGCCAGTTCTTCTGGCGTCGGCTCGCGGCCGATCTCATGCAGCATCTGGCGCGAGGTGCGCACGATCTTGTTGATCGTTTCGATCATGTGCACCGGAATGCGGATGGTGCGCGCCTGGTCGGCGATCGAACGGGTGATCGCCTGCCGGATCCACCACGTCGCGTAGGTCGAGAACTTGTAGCCGCGGCGGTATTCGAATTTGTCGACCGCCTTCATCAGGCCGATATTGCCTTCCTGGATCAGGTCGAGGAACTGCAGGCCGCGATTGGTGTATTTCTTGGCGATGGAGATGACGAGGCGCAGATTGGCCTCCACCATTTCCTTCTTGGCGATCGCGGCTTCGCGCTCGCCCTTCTGCACCTGGTTGACGATCTTGCGGAATTCCTGGATCGAAATCGCCGTCTCGGTGGCGAGGTTCTGGATCTCGGCGCGCAGGTCGCGGATGGCGTCCTTCTCGTTCTTGGTGAATTCCTTCCAGCCGCGCGAAGTCAGATTGCCGATCGAGCGGGTCCAGTTCGGATCGAGCTCCGAGCCCTGATATTCCTTGAGGAATTCCTCGCGGCGCACGCCATAGCTTTCGGCCAGCCTGAGCAGCTTGCCTTCGTTCTGCACCAGGCGCTTGTTGATGTCGTAGAGCTGCTCGACCAGCGCCTCGATGCGCGCCGTGTTCAAGGACAGCGACTTCACCGCCTTGATCAGCTGGTCCTTCAATTCCTTCAGTCGGCGGTCCTGGCTGGGCGACAGCGTGCCCGCGGCAGCCAGCCGGTTCTCGACCTGCTGGTCCTGCAGCTTGCGCAGTTTCTTGTAGGTGTCGGCAATGACGTCGAGCGTCTCCATCACCTGCGGGCGCAGTTCCGCTTCCATCGCCGCCAGCGACAGGCTCGCCTCGTCATCGTCTTCCTCGTCGTCGTCCACCAGGCCACGCGTGTCGCCGCCGACATTGGTAATGTCGTCCTCGTCCTCGCGCGAACGGCGCGACTTTTCCTCGGTCTTGGCTTCCTCGATACGCTCGACAACCGGCGCCTGCTTGGCCTCCGGCCCGGCATAGGTCGCTTCGAGGTCGATGATCTCGCGCAGCAGGATCTTCGATTCGTTGAGCTCGTCACGCCAGATGATGATGGCCTGGAAAGTCAGCGGGCTTTCGCACAGGCCCGCGATCATCGTCTCGCGGCCGGCCTCGATGCGCTTGGCGATCGCGATTTCGCCCTCGCGCGACAGAAGTTCGACTGAGCCCATCTCGCGCAGATACATGCGGACCGGATCGTCGGTGCGGTCGGTCGGCTCTTTCTTGGTCGTGGTGGCGGCGACGGCGGTGCCGGTCTGCTCGGCCAGCTCGTTGGCGTCTTCCTCGGCGTCAGCGGCGGTATCGGCGGCTTCGGGCTCCTCGCCCTGCTCGTCGTCCTCGACCACGTTGATGCCCATGTCGGAAAGCATGGCCATCGTGTCCTCGATCTGCTCGGAGGTCACTTCCTCCGAGGGCAGCACCGAATTCAGCTCGTCCATGGTGACATAACCGCGCTTCTTGGCGGCCTTGATCATCTTCTTGACAGCATCGTCGGAAAGGTCGAGCAGAGGGCCATCGGTCGCGGCCTCGCGCTCGGTCTCGACTTCTTCCTTTTCTTTTGTCGCCATAGTCTTTATTTTCTCCAAGCGGCTGAGTATCAAAGCCGCGTAAGCTGCCGGTCCGGTCAAATTGGATGCGCTCCTTCCAGAACGCGCTTTACCGGGCCAGTAACTGCATCTCTCGTTAAGTCCAGATTAACCCTGATATCTGTGGCAAGCTGACTGCCTGGCCAGTGATCAGTACCTTACATCGCTGCATTCCCGTCGATGCTGGGGCGGGTTAACGTTTCGA
Organism: Mesorhizobium sp. M1088; assembly: GCF_040318575.1. NCBI lineage: Bacteria > Pseudomonadati > Pseudomonadota > Alphaproteobacteria > Hyphomicrobiales > Phyllobacteriaceae > Mesorhizobium > Mesorhizobium sp. M1088. The sequence continues at coordinate 22,993 of NZ_JAMYMO010000040.1, forward strand.
ATCGACCTGATTCCGCCATTCTGCCGGAAGGTCAAGCGCCTCTCGCATGATTCGCATGAAAAAAGCGAATCAATTACCCGACTTAGAGCACCGCACGCTTGATTCAACGCGCAAGCACGTCCTTACATTTGAGTCTTCTGGAGGCTTCGATCTAAACGCGCCCAGCTCTGCCCGACGATACGCCAAACCCTTCGATCAGCGCTTCCGTTGCCTGCACATCACGAAATTGCGCCTGGATTTCGACCAGGTGCCGGTAATTTTCGTCCGTGGGATCGCTGGCGAGCGCTGCTTCCGCCTGCTTCAGCTCCTTATGTAAGGTGCGCGCGCTGCGCTGCAAGTGGAGAGCTTGGCTGAACGCATCGCGAGCATCGTCGAGTGCTGCCGTTTCCAGCGCCGGCCATTGCCGCGCACGTTTGATCAGCGCCACCGCGCGCTGCCAGACCTCACCGCAGCCGGCCCGCTCGATCGTCGCGATTACAGCCTCGCGGTTGTTGGCCATATCGTGCGCCATGGCGTCGAGGATGGCCGCATGCAGCCGCTTCAGATCGGAATTGGCGAGATCGAGGAACTCGACATGGGCGAAATTCTCGTCGATCAGCACGGGATGGTTGACGAGGGCCGCAATGATCGTCGCCTCGCGCACCGACATGCCCTCGCCGTCGCGTTTGACCAGCGCCGAGCGGCCGAGGCTTTCGGTGATCGCGGTGCGCCCACCGGCACCGCCGCCACGTGCAAACTGTCCGCCGGGTGCTGAGACCCTGCCCGGGAAGCGCTCACCGGGCCGTCCGTCCTGACGTCCCTGGCGTCCGCGCTGGGCACCGAAGAAGCTCTGCACGCGCTCGCGCATTTCCTGTTGGTAGTGATAGCGAAGGCTCTCGTCGCGGATGCGGCTGGTCAGTTCGCGTAGCGTCTTTTCGAGCTCCGCCCGCCGTTCCGGCGTGTCGAAGATGCCGCCGGCGGTCTCGCGCATCCACAAGAGGTCGGCCAGCGGCCGTGCCTCGGAAAGCACGGCGCGGAACGCATCCGGCCCGTCACCCTTGACCAGATCGTCGGGATCCTTGCCCTCCGGCAGCAGGGCGAAGCGCACGGAGCGGCCTGCCTGGACCGCCGGCAGCGCCATGTCGGCGGCGCGCCACGCTGCCTTCAACCCGGCCTGGTCGCCGTCGAAGCACAGCACCGGCTCGCCAGCCATGCGCCATAGAAGTTCGAGCTGGTTTTCAGTCAACGCGGTGCCGAGCGGCGCCACCACGTTTTCGAAGCCGGCCTGCGCCAGCGCGATCACATCGATGTAGCCCTCTACGGCAATGACCGTGCCGCCCTTGGCCAGCGCCCCCTTTCCGAGCGCTTGCCGCGCACGGGCGAAATTATAGAGCACGTTGCCTTTGTGGAAGAGCTCCGTATCGGGCGAGTTCATGTATTTGGCCAGCGCATCCGGCGCCAGTGCCCGCCCGCCGAAGGCGATGATCTTGCCCCTGGAATCCGGGATCGGGAACATGATGCGGTCGCGGAACCAATCGTAGGAAACCGGGACGTCGTCGCCATGGCGCACCAGCCCGCACGCCTCGATGTCGGCCTTGGGGACACCCTTGGCGGCAAGATGCTCCTTCAGCGCATTGCGGCTGTCGGGTGCATAGCCGAGGCGGAAAGACTGCTGCGTCGCCGGTGTCAGCCCCCGGTCGCGCAGATAGGCGCGGGCCTTTGCCCCTTCCGGTCCCTGCAGCCGTTCCTGGAAGAACGCCGTCGCCATCTCCATGACGTCAGTCAGGCTGGCGCGTTCCTTTTCGCGCCGCTCCTCCTGGGCATCGCGAACCGGCATCGGCACGCCGGCCATGTCGGCGATCTTCTCGACCGCTTCAGGAAAGCTCATCCCGTCAAGTTCGGTCAGGAACTTGAAATGGTCGCCCGAAACCGAGCAGCCGAAGCAATGGTAGCGGCCCTTCTTGTCCTCGCAGTGGAAGGACGGGCTCTTCTCGCCATGGAAGGGACAGCACGCCCAATAGTCGCCGCGCGGCGCGTTAGTCTTCTTCCTGTCCCACGCGACGCGCTGGCCGATCACCGAAGAAATCGGCACGCGGTCGCGGATCTCGTCGAGGAAAGCAGGCGGAAAGCGCATGGGGGACAGCTCGTTTGGCCTCCATATAATCACGCCGGCGAAGCCCGACGACTCCTAATGCGGAACCATACCCGGTTTTCACAGGGCCAAGGGGTCCAGGCGCCTGACGTTGCGTGGCTGCCACACCGCGGCGGGAATAGTCTCAAGCTTACCTGACCCGTGGCTTCAAGATTGACTTTGCATGAACTCGCCAATCTAGATGATCATAAGCAAAGGCGACTCGTCCGGAATTCAGCGCCCGTAGAGAGCAGGCCCGCCGGTCGGGGGATTTTGGGGGACGGGGTGACCGTAGCTCTGGATGCGCATGTCACCATGCGGCTGCGGCGTTTGCCGTTGTCCGCACTTTCCTTTCTGTTGTCGTCGATTTTTCTGCTTTTGTTCGCAACGCTGAGGCGCGCCCTCGCCGCCATTCTCGTGTTCGTGCTCGTGCCGACCGCGGCGTTCGCGCTGCCGACGGTGACCATCAACCAGGCTGCCGGCCAGAGCGATCCGACCGGTTCCTCACCAATTCGGTTCGACGTGGTCTTCAGCGAGCCGGTGACCGGCTTCAATGGCAGCGACGTGGTGCTTTCCGGCACTGCCGGCGCCACCACCGCGTCCGTTACCGGCTCCGGCAGCTCCTACAGCGTTTTGGTCAGCGGCATGACGGGTTCAGGGTCCGTCGTGGCCACAATACCGGCCGGCGTGGCAACCAACGCCAGCGTCGATCCGAACGAGCCCTCGACCAGCACCGACAATACCGTCACCTACAATCTGCCGCCACCACCGCCGCTGACAGTGACCGTCAACCAGGCTGCCGGCCAGAGCGATCCGACCGGTTCGTCACCAATCCTCTTCGACGTGGTCTTCAGCGAGCCGGTGACCGGCTTCAGCGGCAGCGACGTTGTGCTTTCCGGCGCCGCCGGCGCCACCATCGCTGTCGTTACGGGCTCCGGCAGCACTTTCAGCGTCGCGGTCAGCGGCATGACGGGTTCAGGGTCCGTCGTGGCCACAATACCGGCCGGCGTGGCAACCAACGCCGCCGTCGATGCGAACGAAGCCTCGACCAGCACCGACAACACGGTCACCTTTACACCGCCCGTGATCACGGTCTCGCCGCCGTCATTGCCCAGTCCGGTCTACAACCAGGCCTATTCGCAGCAGCTGACGGCCAGCGGCGGTATGACGCCCTACACTTTCGCGCTGACGTCCGGAACCCTCCCGTCGGGCATCAGCTTCGACGCGGCCGGTCTGCTCTCCGGAACCCCGACTAATACCGGCACGTTCAACCTGGTCGTGGCGGCAACCGACGCAAACGGTTTCATCGGTTCGAAATCCTACACGCTGATCATTGCCGAGCCGACCGTCGAGCTGACGCCGGCATCCTTGCCAAACCCCATATACAACCAGGCCTATTCGCAACAGCTTGCGGCCAGCGGCGGCGCGGTGCCTTATACTTTCGCGCTGACGTCCGGAACCCTCCCGTCGGGCATCAGCTTCGACGCGACCGGTCTGCTCTCCGGTACCCCGACCAATACCGGCACATTCGACTTCACCGCAGTTGCAACCGATCAGAATGGGAAATCCGGTTCCAAGGCCTATTCGGTGACCATCGACAAGCTTGGCACCACCACCTTGGTCGTTTCCAGCCTCAACCCTTCCAATCAGGGCGATCAGGTCACTTTCACGGCAACGGTTTCGGCTCCCGGCAACCCGCCGCCGGCCGGAACGGTCACCTTCAGTGTCGACGGCTCGCCCGCCGCTACGGTCGCGCTCGCCGGCGGTACCGCCGCCCTGACGACGTCCGCCCTCCCGGTCGGCACCCGTCAGGTCGTCGCGACCTACAATGGCGACGCGAACAACGCGACAAGCACCTCCAGCGCGCTCGCCCAGGAAGTCCACGCCCTGGGCTCCATCACCATCCGCCAGACCACCGACAGCGGCGACGGCTCCTTCGGCTTCTCCTCGCCGGCGCCCGGCCTCAACTTCACCATCGCCACCAGCAGCGGCTCCGGCGACGGACCGGCCGTTTCGCTGCCGACCGGCTCCTACAGCATCACCGCCGCCGACATGACCGCCGCCGGCTTCGCCTTGACCTCGATCAGTTGCAACGATGGCGATTCCGTCGGCAATGTGGCGAACCGCGGCTGTGATCAACATGGCGCCCGGCGAAAGCGTCGTCTGCACGTTCGCCAGCACCAATTCACGCGAAAATACCACGGCGCTCATCAAGGAATTCATGGAGACACGCGCCAGCCTCATCCTGGAGAACCAGCCCGACATCCAGCGCCGCATCGACCGGCTCGACGGCGTCGCCGGCGGCGGCAGCCCAGTGGCCACCCTGCTCGCGTACCTGCCCGGCATGGCCGACACCAACTCGGTCAATGTCAGCGCAAGCCTTGCCTCCATGCGGCGGCTTGGCGGGGAAGATGCCAACAGCCTGTTCGACATCTGGTTCGAAGGCACTTACAGCCGCTTCGACATCAATGACCAAGACGGCAAATTCGCCCTCGCAACCTTCGGCGCCGACTATCTGGTCAGCCGCAATCTGCTTGTTGGCGCCTTCGTCCAGATCGATCGTACCGACGGCTTCACCGGCAGCGGCGGCGGAACCGCCGAGGGCACCGGCTGGATCGCCGGGCCTTATTTGACCGCTCGGCTGACGGACAATCTGTATTTCGATTTGCTCGCCGGAGCTGGAACATCCTCGAACAGCGTCAGCCCCATGGATACCTACACCGACGGCTTCGACGCCAGCCGTTGGCTGGTCAGCGCCACGCTGCAAGGGGAATGGCAATATGACGCCTGGACCTTCTCGCCGCGGGCGCGCTTCTCCTATTTCGAGGAAAAATCGGGAGCCTATGTCGACGGCCTGAACGTCCCCATTCCCTCCGTCACCGCCGGCCTCGGCCAGATCGCCTTCGGCCCCGGCGTTTCCTATCGCCATGTCACGGATGACGACGTTACCCTCGACTTTAACCTGCGGCTCGACGGCGTCTTCGACATAAGCGACACAGCGACCGAAAGCGGCGCCGACAATTTCCATGGCCGCGTCGGAGCCGGCGTCGATACCCGCATGCCGGGCGGCATGCGTCTCGGCCTCTCCACCAGCTATGGCGGCATCGGCTCCGATTCGGCGAAGTATTTCAGCGGAACCGTGAAACTTTCGGCCGCGCTGAATTAGGATCAAGATGGACCAATGAAAAAAGGCGGCCTTGGCGGGCCGCCTCTCTTTCATTGACCAGCGCCGTGCCGGTCAGACGTTCCGCGGTCACTGCGTGGCGATGGCGCCGAAGATCAAGCCGGAAAGAACGCTGACCAGCAGATAGTCATTGCCAACCCGGATCCATTCCTGCCCGGGACCCGGACGGCGCAGGCCATAGTGGCGATAGTCGCGGATCGGCTGGTGACGCTTCCAGCTGGAATATCTCTGGCCGTTGCGCCAATGGCTGCGCTTCACAACGATCTTCTTCTTCACTAGGACGCGCTTGTTCACGTCGACATGCTTGTTCACGTCGACATGCCTGCCAGGCTTCTGCCAGTCGACCTGGCTGTAGTTCGACTGCGGCGCGTTTGGTGTGTTCAGAGGTGCGGCCTGGCCCTGCCAGGTGGTTGCAGCCAGCATCGAGAAGGCAATGGCGGAAAGAACGATGCGTTTCATGGCGGGTACTCCTTGGTTGTCGATGCCTACGGAATAGAGCCGGAAGGATGAACCGAAACTGAACACCGAGATTACGTTTTCGTAATGATTTCTTACATTTAGAACGACTAATTCAGCGCTACCTTTAAAGCGGGCGCCCGAGAATGGACGCATGACCCGCCGCAACTCCGCAGGCTATGCAACCATTTTGTCAGCCATCCATTTCCGACACGCCCCGTCGCGTGGCAACACGCGTCCGAACCGGGCAAAATTTATTATTCGGCTAAAATAAATCGGAGTAATATCAACCTCTGCAATGTCCACGATTCGCGCCCACTTTTGCCTCTTTGACTTCACCGCGCCCGCGTCGCTGGCACCTGTCGCGTTGCGGGGCCTGGCATGAGTGGCTCGGTCGTCTTGCTGCACCTGGCCGGTGCGGTCGCACTGATGCTGTTTGCCACCCGTCTGGTGAAGACCGGCGTCGAGCGCGCCTATGGCGATGTGCTGCGCCACAAACTGCGCGCCACAATGCGCAATCCGTTCATGGCGGTTCTGGCCGGCTGCGGCCTGGCTGTCGCGCTGCAAAGCTCGACCGCCGTCACCTTGCTGGTCGGCTCGTTCGCCGGCTCCGGTATTGTCAGCGGCATGTCGGGCCAGCTTGCGGTGCGCGGCGCCGAGATCGGCTCGGCACTCGTGGTCAAGCTGCTCACCTTCGATCTGTCGCTGCTGGTGCCGATCTGCCTGGTCGCCGGCACCGTCATGTTCATGGCCACCGAGCGGCGCGACTGGCGCCAGTTCGGCCGCATCCTGGTCGGCATCGGCCTGCTGCTTCTGTCGCTGGAGATGATCGGCCAGGCGTCGGAGCCGCTGCGCCAGAGCACGCTGATGCCGCTCATCGTCGATTACTTCTCCGGCGATCCGGTTACCGCCTATCTTCTGGCGGCGTTGGTCACCTGGCTGTTCCATTCCTCGATCGCCGCGGTGCTGCTGATGGTGACGCTGGCCGGCCGCGGCTTCATCCCGCCCGAACTCGGTATCGTGCTGGTGCTGGGTGTCAATCTCGGCTCTTCGATCATCGCGCCGCTTCTAACCCGCAACGCAGAACCCGGCGTTCGTATCGTGCCGATCGGCAATCTCCTGATGCGCGGCATGGGTTCGCTGATCATGCTGATCCTGTTCCTGACGTTCAAACCGCCGGTCGCCTTCTTGGGCAACACGGTGCCCGAGCAGATCGTCAATGCCCACATTGTCTTCAACATCCTGATCCTGATCGCCGGCCTACCGCTGGCGAGCCTGGTCTATCGCGCCTCGGAAAGGATCGTGGCGTTGGGCACCAAGCCCCAGGCCGCCAACGCGCTCGACGTCGTCGAGCTTTCGGCGCTCAACGAAAGTGCGCTCGACGTGCCGAGCCAGGCATTGGCCAACGCCACCCGCGAGGTGGTGCGGGTCTGCGAAACGGTCGAGATCATGCTGAAACGGATCATCGAGCTCTATGAGAGCGCCGATGCCGACAAGATCGGCGCGCTGGCCGCACTCGACGACCGTGTCGACAGGAAGCACGCTGCGATCAAGCTCTATCTGGCCAGGGTCACCAAGAACCCGCTGAGCGAGGACGAGGCGCTGCGTTGCCAGGAACTGATCGGCGCCTGCGTCAAGCTGGAGCAGGTCGGCGACATCATCGTGCGCAACATGCTGGTCCACGTGAAGAAGAAATTCGAGCGTGGGCTGGAGTTCACGCCGGAAGGCTGGCGTGAGCTTTGCGCCTTCCATGCCTTGGTGCTTGCCAATGCCAGGCTTGCCTTCAACGTGCTGGTGTCCCGCGATCCGGAGACCGCTCGCCAGTTGGTGCTGGAAAAGGACCGGCTGCGCGACCGCGAGAAGGAAACCAGCCAGAGCCATTTCGTGCGGCTGCGCGACGGCACCGCCAAGAGTGTCGAGACCAGTTCCATCCATCTCGACACCATTCGCGACCTCAAGCAGATCAACTCGCTGCTCGCCTCGATGGCCTATCCCGTTCTTGAAGAACGTGGCCTGCTCACCGGTTCGCGGCTGAAGGCCGGATAGATTGCATCCACAGGCCGGGAAGCTTCACAACATCGCCTATGAAAATTGCTGTGGGCCAATGCGCAGAAATTATCTTTGCGCCACCTCCTGTCTGTCGGCTAAAGATCGCCGCATCTACCGGAAGGAAAGTCGATGGACACCCATTCTCGCAGCTTCGCCAAAGCGCTTTCCTGGCGCATCACCGGCACCATCGATACGATGATCATTTCGCTCGTCGTGACCGGAAGCATTAAGCTCGCCGCTGCCATCGGCCTGACCGAGGTCGTCACCAAGTCGCTGCTCTACTATTTTCACGAACGTGCGTGGCTGAAAATTCCTTACGGGAGGAAGGCAGCCGCCTAGCTCTTGCCTCCGCGCGGACGCCTGACCGGCGATCAAGAAAAGCTAAAGCGGCGTCGACAATTTCTGGATTGCCCGCTGCCCTCATCCGTGGTTTGAGGCGACCTTATCTGAGGATCGCCTTTCCGCCATGCTCCCCCTCATTGCCCTGTTCATTGCCGCCTTCGCCTTCGGCACTACCGAATTCGTCATCGCCGGCGTGCTGCCGCAGGTGGCGGAGGGCCTTGGTGTCGCGATCCCGACCGCCGGCTATCTCGTTTCCGGCTATGCCGGCGGCATTGCAGTCGGCGGCCCGCTGCTGGCGCTCGCCACCAAAAGCTTCTCCCGCAAGGCCCTGCTGCTTGGACTGACTGCAGCCTTCACCATCGGCCAGGCCGCCTGTGCGCTGGCGCCCGACTTCGCCTCGATGCTGCTGTTGCGGATAGCGGTGGCCGTCGCGCATGGCGCCTATTTCGGCGTTGCCATGGTGGTGGCCGTCGGCCTCGTGCGCGAAGACCAGCGCGGCATGGCGGTGGCGCTGATCCTGTCCGGCCTCACCGTATCGAACGTAATCGGCGTTCCGGCCGGCACGGCAATCGGCAACATCTGGGGATGGCGTGCGACATTCTGGGTGATGTGCGCGCTCGGTGTGGTGGCCTTCACGGCAGTCGGCGCCCTGCTGCCGCGCAAGACGGGATCGTCGAGCCCGTCGGCGAGCCTTGGAAGCGAGGTCCGTGTGCTCGCACGCCAGCAGGTCTGGACCTCGCTCATTATTATGCTGATGCTGATGATCGGCCAGTTCGGCCTGTTCACCTACATCACGCCGACGCTGCTTGAGGTCACCGGCCTCGACGAGAAATGGATACCTTGGGTGCTCTTGCTCAACGGGGTCGGCGCAACGATCGGCGTCTTTGTCGGCGGGCGGCTCGCCGACTGGAAGCTGATGCCGTCGCTTATCGCCATGCTTTTCCTACAGGCGGCAATGCTCGCCTTGATCTACGCTGTCGGCCCTTACCCGCTGCCGATGGTGATAGCGATCTTCGTCTGGGGCGGCCTCAACTTTGCCATCGGCACGCCGATCCAGACCCGCATCCTGACCTGGACCGCGGACGCCTCCAACCTTGCCTCGTCGCTCATCCCGTCGGGCTTCAATGTCGGCATCGCGCTCGCCGCATCGCTCGGCGCGGCGATGCTCAATGCCGGCTATGGCTATCGCAGCCTGCCGGTGGTTGGCGCGATCGCCATGCTGGTCGCCGTCGCGGTTGCGCTTGCCTCGCATGTCTGGGAATGGCGAAGCCGGGCTGCGCCGCCGCTGCCGGCTGCCGCCGAATAGGGCTACAGATCGATCCGGTAGCGCAGGCTTTCCGCGCCGCCATAGGCGGCGTCCTCGAAGAAACGCCCGACCAGCCGGCCGCCATTGGCCAGAACGACCTTCTGCGAGGGCACATTGTGAGGCTTGCAGGTGATTTCGACGAAGGGCAGGCCAACCGCCCTCGCCTCCACCAGCATCAGCCGCAGCGCCTCGGTCGCATAGCCGCGTCCCCGTTTCCACGGCACCACCGCATAGCCGATGTGGCCGAGCACATGCGACGGCAGCGACGCGGTGCCGTGCTGCCAGCGCAGGCCGATTGAGCCTGCGACTTCCCCGTCCCAGATCCAGCGCCGGAATCCGGGCAGCCGCGGCACCGTCGAACCGTCGGGCAAGGTGATCGGCGGTCCCTTGCCATCGGAATCGTCGAGATCGCCAAGGAAAGTCGCTGGATCCTTTTCGATAGCCGCAAGCTGCTCGCGCGTCGCGTCGAGCAGCCGCACATTGTCCGGCGACCAGCCGCGCTCGAGGGCCGCCTTGTAGGACGGCAGGTGTTCAAACGCCGGTTTGACGAGTTCGATCACGGGCGCGAGCTTTTGGCTGCCGGATTGCGGGCGCGACGGCAAGGGCCTTCGGCGGCTTACTGCAGCAGGCTCTTGACGATGCCGCTCGCCTTGGAGAAATCCATCTGGCCGGCGTATTTTTCCTTGAGCGCCGCCATCACCTTGCCCATGTCCTTGACGCCGCTGGCACCAGTCTCGGCGATGGCGGAACGGACGGCGCTTTCCGTCTCGGCCTGGCCCAGCTGCGTCGGCAGGAAGTCGCGGATGATGGCCATCTCGTCGCGCTCCTGCGCTGCAAGCTCCGGCCGCTTGCCGTCATCGAACGCCTTGGCCGATTCTTCGCGCTGCTTCACCATCTTGGCCAGGATCTGCAGGATCTCGTCATCGCTCGCCGGCTCCTTGCCGGCGCCGCGATTGGCGATGTCGCGATCATGGATGGCCGCCTGGATCAGCCGCAATGTCGGCAGCCGGCGCTTGTCCTGCGACTTCATCGCGCTCTTCAGGGATTCGGCGATTTTGCCTCGCATGGTGCTTTCTCCTTCGAATGCGGCGGACAATAGTCGTGCCGATAGCTCAAGGCAAACTCGATAGCGTCCGGCAAACCGCTGATATTATTCGACGAAATAAATCTAGGCTCGCACGGCGCGGCATCATTGACCGCCTTGGCGCCTTCCCCTATGTACTGGGCCTTGCATGAAATTGAATTCTAGTGCACGTCGCCCAAAAATGCGCAGCGGTTTTGGGCAACGACAGGCACAAATGAAAACCTAGCGCGCCGAGGCTGTAAGATCGCCGCTTCGCGCCTTTTGTTGCGCCGACTGAGGGCGCAACCTTTAGGAGTGCCGCCATGGCTACGATGACAGCCGCGTCGACCCCCCCTTGGGCCAGCGAGAGGCCGACAGCCCTGCTGGTGCTGGCCGACGGCACTGTCATAGAGGGCCGTGGTCTGGGCGCCGCCGGCTCCGCCGTCGCCGAGGTCTGCTTCAACACCGCGCTGACCGGCTACCAGGAGATACTCACCGATCCATCCTATGCCGGCCAGATCGTCACTTTCACCTTTCCGCATATCGGCAATATCGGCACCAATGACGAAGACACCGAAGACCTCAACCCGCTGGCCCGCGCCGGCGCCGTCGGCGCCGTGTTCAAGGCCGATGTCACCAACCCGTCGAATTACCGGGCCGGAACCGGTCTCGACCAGTGGCTGAAGAAGCGCGGCATCGTCGCACTTTCAGGCATCGACACGCGGGCGCTGACCGCGCTGATCCGCGAAAAGGGCATGCCCAATGCCGTCATCGCGCACGCGCCCGACGGTATCTTCGACATCGATGACCTCAAGCGCCGCGCCGCCGCATGGTCAGGGCTTATCGGGCTTGATCTCGCCAAGGAGGTGACCTCCGGCCAGTCATCAGTCTGGCGCGAGACGCCTTGGGTCTGGAACGAGGGCTTTGGCGAACAGGCTGATCCGTCGATGCACGTCGTTGCCGTCGACTACGGCGTCAAGCGCAACATATTGCGCCTGCTGGCCGGCCTCGGCGCCAAGGTCACTGTGGTGCCGGCAAAAACCGGCGCCGAGGAGATCCTGGCGATGCGGCCGGACGGCATTTTTCTATCCAACGGCCCTGGCGATCCGGAAGCCACCGGCGACTACGCCGTTCCGGTTATCCAGGATCTGTTGAAGACCGAAATCCCGCTTTTCGGCATCTGCCTCGGCCACCAGATGCTGGCGCTGGCGCTGGGCGGCAAGACCGCAAAAATGCATCAGGGCCACCACGGCGCCAATCATCCCGTCAAGGACCACACCACCGGCAAGGTCGAGATCGTCTCGATGAACCATGGCTTTGCCGTCGACGCCGACTCATTGCCGAGCGGCGTCGAGGAAACCCATGTCTCGCTGTTCGACGGTTCGAATTGCGGCATTGCGCTCACCGGCAGGCCGGTCTTCTCGGTCCAGCATCATCCCGAAGCCTCGCCCGGCCCGCAGGATTCGCACTATCTGTTTCGCCGCTTCGTCAATCTCATCCGCGAAAAGCGCGGCGAGCCGGCACTGGCCGAGCGTGTTTAGCGCATTGCGTAAAAACGGATTTGATTGACGGCGCCGGCCGGGCTCCCGGCGCCGATCAAGCCCCGTCCGTCACGGCTTCCTGCGTGTGCATGCGTTTGACTTCCTTCGGCGTCGGCTTGGCCACCCTGGTGACGAAGACGACGAGCGCCAGCGTGAGGAAAATCGCGCCGAGCAGATAGGGGGCACCGCCGAAAACCACGGGCGCGTTCGGGCCCGTGAACCAGGAAAAGATCGCCGTATAAAGCAGCGGTGTGATGATCGACGTAATCGAGAAGATCGAGGTCATTGCGCCTTGGAGTTCGCCCTGGGCGGAAGGTGGCACCTTGGCGGCCGCCAGGCTTCTGAGCGGCGGGTCGGCCAACGCCTCGAGACATCCGACGACGATCACTGCATAGATCATCCAGCCTTGTGACGCGAAGGCGTAGCCGAAGGCGCTGAGTGCGGTAAATGCCAGACCGATTACCGCCGTCTTCCACTCGCCGAGCTTAGGGATCACGCGCGGCAGGACTGTCGCCATGACGATCGCCCCGCACAGGCCGAAAGCGCCGAGCGAGAAGCCGATCTGTTGTTCGCTCCAGCCATAGCGATAACTGGAGACGAACGACCAGACCGCAGGATACATCATGTGCCCCAGCGTCATCAGAAAGAAGACAAGTCCGATCCAGCCGATACCTTCGTAGTTGCGCATCTGGACGAGCGTGCCGACCGGGTTCGCGCGTTTCCACTCGAAGCGGCGACGGTGCTTGTTATCAAGTGTTTCCGGCAACAGAAACAGCGCGATCAGAAAGTTTGCGAAAGCAAGCCCGGCAGCGAAATAGAACGGCACACGCGGCCCGAACGTGCCGAGCAACCCGCCCAGAACCGGCCCGATGACGAAGCCGACGCCGAAAGCAATGCCGAGCAGCCCGAAATTCTTCGCACGATTTTCGTCGGTCGAGATATCGGCAATGAATGCCGATGTCGTGGAATAACTGGCGCCGGAAATGCCGGCCAGCACGCGGCCGATGAACAGCATCGGATAGGACCAGGCGATAGCGCAGATCAGATTGTCGATAGCGAACGTCAGCACCGAGGCAAGCAGGATAGGCCGCCGCCCGAACCGGTCGCTCAACCCGCCCATCACTGGTGCGAAAACGAACTGCATCGCCGCATAGACGAAGAACAGCCAGCCGCCCTCGATAGCCGCCTCGCTGATGCCGACGCCGGTCAATTCCCTGAGATAGGCCGGCAGCACCGGCATAATGATGCCGAAGCCAATGATGTCGAGCAGCAGGGTGGTGAAAACAAGCGCAAGGCCCCGCCTGGCGGTTTTGGGGTCTATCATGATGGTATCTCCTCGGGCCGCCCAAGCTAACGGGAACACACCTTATAGGCGAGCACATCGCTGGGAACAATGAGGGAACGGGCAGAGTGCTTTCATCCTGACATCCCCTGACTGCGATCCAGTCTCTCGGATTACGAGAAAACCGTCGGCTCAGATCGGGTTGTTGAACGTGTCGCAGTCCGAAAGCTTGCCGTTCTGGAAGCCTCGCGCCAGCCAGGTCTGCCGCTGCTGCGACGTGCCGTGGTTGAAGCTTTCCGGCACGACGTAGCCCTGCATCTTCTTCTGCAGCGTGTCGTCGCCGATCTGCTTGGCGGCGTTCAGTGCCTCCGCCATGTCGCCCTGTTCCAAGATGCCTTTCTGACCGGTGAAATGCGCCCAGATGCCGGCAAAGCAGTCGGCCTGCAACTCGACCTGCACCGACATGTGGTTGGCGTCCGCTTCGCCCATGCTCTGCCGCATCTGGTTGAATTTGGGCAGGATGCCGACGAGGTTCTGCACATGGTGGCCGACCTCATGCGCGATCACATAGGCCTGTGCGAAATCGCCCGAGGCACCGAACTGCTGATCGAGCTGCTGGAAGAAGGTGGTGTCGAGATAGACTTTGCGATCGTTGGGACAGTAGAATGGTCCGGCCGCTGACGAGGCAGAGCCGCAAGCAGAGCCGATCCGTCCGCTGAACAGGACCAGTTTTGGATCTTGATAGGTCAGGCCCTCGGACTGAAAAATACCGGTCCACGTGTCCTCGGTCTCGGCCAGCACAGTCGACACGAACTGCTTCATCTCGTCGGAGGCGGGCGCACCGGTGCCGCCGCCTTGCGCACCGCTATTGTCGGTGATCTGACCGCCGCCGGGCTGCAAGCCGCTGTTATCGAGGATCTGACTCGGGTCGAAGCCGAAATACCACCCTGCCAGGAAAATCAACCCTACGATGATAATGCCCGACATGCCGCCGCCGCCCGCGCGACCGCCGATCGGGATGCGAAACTGCCCCGGCCCGCCGCCAAGCCCGCCGCTCTGGCCGCGCTCGTCCTCGACATTGTCACTCTGACGACGGCCCTTCCAGAGCATGGCAACCCCCGTGATGCAATTTTCCGGCCGATCGGGCCGTGTCCCGGTTCGATCGGACACGACAACAATTATCTCAACGGTTACGCCAAGTCACAGTATTTTTCGTGCGAACAAGCAATGCTTGCTGACGCTTGCCTGCTCTGGCCGAGACATCGCAAGGTCTGTGCCGTTCACCCTGCTCGTGGGAAGCGAGTCGCGCGAAGAGATACGCTGGCCGTGCTTTTCAGCGGGCGGCGATTATTGCCTTGCGAAAGGCTTCGAGCGTCTCGGCGCTGACATGATGCTCGATGCCCTCGGCGTCGATGCGCGCCGTCTCGGCGCTGACCCCGAGCGAGCGCAGGAAGGCCTCGACCGTCTGGTGGCGAATGCGGCTCTCTTCCGCAACCTTGCGGCCGGCATCGGTCAGGAACACGCCGCGATAAGGCTTCCGGGAGACCAGCCCGTCGGCGCACAGCCGCGTCAGCATTTTCGCGACCGTCGGCTGAGCGACGCCGAGCCGTGCCGCGATATCGACCTGGCGCGCCTCGTTGCCATCCTCGATCAGGTCGGCGATGAGCTCGACATAATCCTCGACCAGCGCGCTGCGGCGCGCTTCACGCGTCTGCCTGAAGCCTTCCGAGTGGATTTCTGCGTCAGGCAGCGGCTTTTCGCGAGGAACCGGTCTTTTCTTCAGCGCCAATACGCGCTCCTCCCGGCAGTTTGAATCGACATTGCGGTCATAACACGGAACCCTATTGGTTCTGGCCGTTTATTTCCATTCGGCGGCCGGCGCAACCGGCGTTCACTGCCGTTCAGGCCGCACGCCAAGCGGCCACAAGAAAAAGCTCAGACAATGAAATATAGCATATTGCATAATGTTCAGCCGTGGCATAGATAAGGAGACAACATCGATCGTTCCAGTGGAAAGCCATTTCATGTCGGAAGCCGAAGCCACCTCAGCCCCCCGGTCCATGTGGCGATTTGCCCGCCCGGAGGACGACGAGCAGCCCAGCCTTCGCGAAGTCAACGCAACGATCGCGGTGCCGCACTCGGGGATCTGGCTTCGCCGGCTGTTCGCCTTCATGGGGCCGGGCTACATGGTTTCGGTCGGCTATATGGATCCGGGCAATTGGGCGACCGACCTCGCCGGCGGGGCCCAATTCGGCTACACGCTGCTTTTCATCATCATGTTGTCGAACCTGATGGCGATCCTGCTGCAGGCACTCGCCGCCCGGCTCGGCATCGCCACCGGCCGCGACCTTGCGCAGGCGTGCCGCGCCTATTATCCGCGACCAGTCAATTTCATGCTTTGGGTCGCTTGCGAACTGGCCATCATCGCCTGCGACCTGGCCGAGGTCATTGGCACGGCGATCGCCTTGCAACTGCTGTTCGGCATTCCGCTGATAGGCGGCGCCATCATCACCGCGCTTGATGCCTTCCTGCTGCTGCTGCTGATGAACAAGGGCTTCCGTTTCCTCGAGGCCTTCATCATAGCGCTTTTGATTATCATCTTCGGCTGCTTCGCCATCCAGATCTTTGCCGCCGCCCCGCCGGTCGGCTCCATCCTGCATGCGATGTTCGTGCCGTCGTCCGAGATCGTCACCAATCCGGCCATGCTCTACATCGCCATCGGCATCATCGGCGCCACGGTGATGCCGCACAATCTCTATCTGCATTCCTCGATCGTGCAGACCCGCGCCTATGAGCGCACCGATCGCGGCAAGCGCGACGCCATCAAATGGGCGACGACCGACTCGACCATCGCGCTGATACTGGCGTTGTTCGTCAATGCTTCCATCCTGATCGTGTCGGCGGTGGCGTTCCACGGCACCGGTCATCATGACGTTGCCGAGATCGGCCAGGCCTTCGAGCTTCTGTCGCCGCTGCTTGGCCTCGGCATCGCTTCCATCCTGTTTGCCGTAGCGCTGCTCGCCTCCGGCCTGAACTCGACGGTGACGGCGACGCTCGCCGGCCAGATCGTGATGGAAGGGTTCTTGCGGCTGCGCATCCCGCAATGGGCGCGCCGCCTGCTGACGCGCGGCATCGCCATCATTCCGGTGGTGGTGGTCACCGCGCTCTATGGCGAGAAGGGAACCGGCCAGTTGCTGGTCTTCAGCCAGGTAATCCTGTCGATGCAGCTCCCCTTCGCTGTCGTACCGCTGGTGCAGTTCGTCTCGGACAAGCGCAAGATGGGCAATTTCGCCATTTCGCGCGCTGTTGCCGTGCTGGCCTGGGTGGTCGCCGGGCTCATCCTGGTGCTCAACTTCAAGCTGCTCTACGATACGGTCGTTGGCTTGGGCTGAGCGTTCTCGGCTCCAAGCTGAGACGATAAGGTCGGCAGTCACCTGCCCCCGGTCCTAGAAATTTGCCGGCCGCTGTCGGACAAATGTCCGTTCGCCCGTCCTTGGCTCGAACTCCGGCCATGACGGCACGGACCAGGGAAAGGGAGCTCCAATGAGGAAGATCATCGCCGCAACATTCGTCAGCCTCGACGGCGTCATGCAGGCGCCCGGCGGCCCGCAAGAGGACCCTGTCGGCGGCTTCAAATTCGGCGGCTGGACGTTTCACTACTGGGACGATGTGATGGGCGCCGCGATGGGCGAGACGTTTTCAAAACCGTTCGCGCTGCTTCTCGGCCGCAAGACTTACGACATCTTCGCCGCCCACTGGCCTTATCAGAAGAATGATCCGATCGCCGACATCTTCAACGCCGTCACCAAATATGTGGCGACGCACAGGCCGGATTCGCTGTCCTGGCAAAACAGCCAGGCGCTCGGCAGGGATGTCGCGGCGACGTTGCGCCGGATGAAGCAGGAGGACGGCCCCGACCTGCTCATCCAGGGATCGAGCGAGCTGATCCAGACCTTGCTCGCCAATGACCTGATCGACGAGATCAGCTTGCTGACCTTCCCGCTGGTGCTGGGCAAGGGCAAAAAACTGTTCGGCAGCGGCACGATACCTGCGGCCTTCAAGCTGACCCGTTCGCAGGCATCGACCACCGGCGTCCTCATGGCGAGCTATGAACGCTCCGGCGAGATCAAGACCGGGTCATTTGCCACGGAGCAGCCGTCCGAAGCCGAGATCGAACGGCGCAGGAACTGGAAGTAGATGCCGCGGGGCGATCAAGGATGGCTGAACACTGGCCGTCCTTATTGCTGTTTTTAAGCTGCCTCTCGTCGCCCTGCCAACCCATCGCGGAGGTGGCCCGCGAATGCCAGTGCAGCCGGCGCGACGTCGTACTTCGGCAAATGCAGATTGATCGAAAAATTCGGCAATGACGGCAGCTCCGGATCGTTGGCCAAAATGTCGAGGTCGACAGGCACGGTCGACGCCAACCAGGTGGTGACGGCCAAGTCCGAACGCACTGTCGCCGTCGTCGCGTCGATGCTGCCGTTTTCGAATACGGTGCGCCATTCCAGCCCATGCGCGCTAAGCGCCTCCAGCACCACCGGGCGGAACGCACAGGTCTCGGCGACCATCGAAACCGGCAAGGGGCGTTTGCTGCGGGCGGCGCCGCCTTTGGCGCCGACCCAGACCAGCCGGTCGACAACAAGGCATTCGCCGGCCGACCGACCGATCGGCTCCTCGATCACCGCGAGCTCTATCGTGCCGGTCGCCAAGGCTGCGGCCAACTCTGGCGACGAAGCACAGACAAGCGAGATCTCGACCTGCGGATAGGCCTCGGCATAGGCCTTCAGCACCGGCGCAAGCAAGGTGCCGACAAGGTCGTACGGCACGCCGAGCCGCACCTGACCGGCAACCGCATCGCCCGCCATCTCCGCCAAGATCTCGTCATTGAGGGAAAGCAGGCGCTTGCCCTTGCCGAACAATCGCTCGCCGGAGCGGGTCAATCGCAATCCGCGCCGATCGCGATCGAACAGGCTGCAGCCGAGAACCTCTTCCAAACGCTTGATCTGCTGGCTGACGGCACCCTGCGTCAAATGCAGCGCGTTGGCCGCCGCCGTCATGCTGGCCTTGTCGGCAACGGTGACGAAGGTTCGAACCAGGGCAGTATCGAGGTTGCGGGGCATCCGGCTATTATATTTGCTAATGCATGTCATAGCAAACATTGCATTTACTGATGAGCCGAACAGCCTACCGGTGCAGGCTTCAAAGGAAGCAGCATGTTTGAACCTGTCCTTCCCCTCGTCCTGTTCGCGCTGGTCTCAACCTCAACGCCCGGCATGGCCACGACCTTGTCGACGGCGTCCGGCGCGCAGTTCGGCTTTCGCCGCTCTATCCCGCTGATGGCCGGGAGTGCGGCCGGCCTGGCCACGGTGGCTGCGGCAGGTGCTGCCGGGCTCGCCGGTCTGCTGGCCGCCGCTCCTTCGCTGCAACTGGCAATGAAAATGGCCGGTACCCTCTATCTGACGTGGCTTTCCCTCAAGATCGGCCGCAGCGGTCCGCCCAATCTGGACGTGGCCATGGCAAAGCCGAACAGCTTTTTGGGCGGCGCCGGCCTGCAATGGATGAACCCAAAGGGCTGGGCCATGGGGCTGGGAGCGGCGGCATCCTTTGCCGGGCTCGCCAACGGGCCGCTGCAGCTCGCCTTGCTGCTCGGCACGGTCTTCGGCCTTGCAGCGGCCCTATCGCTGGCAGCATGGTGCGTGGCGGGCACGCTGCTCGCCGGGTTGCTGCGAACCGAGCGGCAGTGGCGCATGCTCAACGCCGTGCTTGGCCTGCTGCTGGCCGCCTCGATCATCCCGATGTGGCGGACAGCGTAAGATCAGTCTTTAGCCATGTCAGGCAGCGTAACGCGCCGCCGGCTTGCCCGCCAGAAGACTGCCGACGAAGCCTTGCGGACGCGAAGAAAGGCACCCCCCCGGCAATATCGGCAAGACCCGGTGCCGTGAATGCTTCACCCTTTGCCAGGCCAACCAGCGCTGCATCGACCAGATCGTCGGCGGTCATGACGATTTCTTGCGGAACGTCGGCGAGGTCGCTTCCGGCAACTTCCCAGAATTCGGCACTGGACGAAATCGCCGCGCTGGATTTTGACGCACCGCCGCCGCGACTTCAACTATCGGCGGCCGGCAGCCAAGCTTTGCCCACAAGCCTTACTCGGCCGGCATCGCCACCGGACGCGCCGCCAGATGGCCCGCCAGCACTACGCCCAGACCGATGATCGGGAACGCCGCCGCGACCACGCCGAGGTCGGCCGGTGCGCCATAGCGCAGCACAGCGGCGCCGACCACGGCACCCAGTGCCACGCCGAGATAGAGCGCCGAAGCGTTCAGCGACAGCACGATGGGCGCGGCATCGGGCGCCAGCTTGATAATGCGGCTGGCCTGCGCCGGCGGGAATGCCCAGCCGACGATGCCCCACGGCACCATCATGGCCATGAGCGCCGGCCCGGCGATCTCGCGCGGCAGGAACATCGGGATCAGCGAAAACGTGACCAGCATGGCGGCACTCAGCGCCAGCGACCAGCAGACGGTGCGCGTCGCGCCGAAACGGTCGGCGGCCTGACCGCCGCCGATATTGCCAATGACCGCGCCAACGCCAAAGGCGAGCAGCATTCCGGGAAGCGCGATCGGGTTCAGTCCGCCGCCTTCGATCGCCAGCGGCGCGACAAAGGCAAAGACGGTGAAGGCGCCGATCAGCGCCAGGATCGTCGTCACCAGGATAGGCATGACGCCGGGGCGAAGTGCCGCTGCAAGCCGCATCCGGAGCGGCAGCCTGGTGCCGACGATGCCGCGCGGCAGCCGGTACCACAGGATCGCGCCGGCGAGCGCACCGAGGCCGGCGATGGCAAAGAAGGTGCCGCGCCAGCCGGCAACCGTTGCAACGAGCGCGCCGAGCGGTGCTCCGACCGCGACCGCAACCGTAGTGCCGCCGACGACCACGGCAATGGCGCGGGCGCGGTGATGATCGTCGACAAGCGCAACGGCCGTTCCCTGTGCGGTCGCCGCGAACAAGCCTGACGACAGCGCCATGACGATGCGCGCGATCAACAGCAATTCGAAGGAGGAGCTTAGCGCCGCGGCGACGTTGCCCAACACGAAGAACACCAGCGTCCACAGGATGACGCGGCGCCGGTCCCATTCGCCGGTCAGCGTTGCCAGGATCGGCGTGCCGATCGCATAGGCGAGCGCAAACGCGGTGATCAGCGTGCCGGCGAGCGGAACGGAGATGGCGGCATCCTTTGCAATGTCGGGCAAAAGGCTGGAGATGACGAAACCTTCGGTCGAAATCGTGAACGATCCGAGCGCAAGCCAGATGAGGCGCTTATCCATGGCAATTTCCTTAGTTCAAAGGTTATTGAACAATTGGACATAACAGGGCATGATGTCAATAAAGCCGCTGCAAAATAGCCGAACCATCCTGACAGCCCGGTGTCAGGACGGGGCGACGGAACGAAACTATGTGTCCATTAGCCACGAGAGGAGATGCGTTGAAATCGGCTCCGAATGTGCTTAATTCCTGGGCATGACCTTGCCCCATCCCACCGCCGACCAGATCAGCCTGCCGAACGTGCTTGCCGTGCTCGGCGACCCGACGCGACTGGCCATCGTGCGCTATCTCGCCAGCAAAGAGGGCGTTCCGCTGAATTGCAGCCGGTTCCTCGATCTCTGCTCGAAGACCAATCTGAGCTACCATTTGGCCAAGCTGCGTGAGGCCGGCGTCACCCGCACCGAGGCGGTTGGAACCAGCCGGCTGATCACGCTGCGCCGTGACGATCTCGACCGCCGCTTCCCGGGCCTGCTCGACAGCGTGATTGCCGCGGCCGGCGACGACGCATCGTTGCCGGCGGTTGGCGGCCACGAGATCGAAGTCCGCGCCTGAACGACCCGAAGCTGGGTTCCGCTCTCGCCCGCTTCGCGAGACGAGCAAACTAGCTTCACCTGCCCTCCAGCCATTCCAATTAACGGAGCCTGCCATGCGCATTGCCGTCCTCGCCGACATCCACGGCAATGTCCTGGCGCTCGACGCCGTGCTCGATGATCTGCGGCAGCGCGGCGGCGCCGACCTCATCGTCAATCTCGGCGATTGCGTTTCCGGCCCGCTCTGGCCGCGCGAGACCATGGAGCGGCTCGAGACGCTCGACCTGCCGACGGTGCGCGGCAACCACGACCGCCGCGTTGCCCGCGACACCGCCGACGAGACCATGTGGCCGTCCGACCGCTACGCGCAGGAACGGCTGACCGCAGGCCAGCGCGAGGCGCTGTTCGCGCTGCCCCTCACGCTGGAAGTCGCGCCCGGCATACTCGCCTTCCATGCCCGGCCCGACCACGACGAAAAATACCTGACTGATGCGATCGTCGACGGCCGGCTGGTGCGCGCGCCGCTGGTCGCAATCGAGCGGCGCCTCGGCGCGATCGATCCCGCCTGCCGCATCATGCTTTGCGGCCACAGCCATCGCAGCGAGCTGGTCCGCATTCCCGGCGGTCCGGTCATCTTCAACCCGGGCAGCATCGGCTGCCCGGCCTATCACGATGATACGCCGCCGGCGCATGTCTCCGAGCAGGGCTCCCCGCACGCCCGCTACGGCATCGTCGACTTGCACCCCGACAGTTTCGAAGCCATCGCCGTCGATTATGACCACGAGGCGGCGGCGCGCCAGGCCGAGCAGGCGGGACGGACCGAATGGGCTCACGCGCTGCGCACCGGCTTCATGCCGGGCTGAGCTTGCTCATCCCAGGCTGAGCTTGCTCATGCCTAGCTGAACGGATGACCGCCTTCGAGCGGCAGAAGTCGCGACCGGTCCAATCTTCAGTCGTCAGACGCCGATCGCTTCGATCGCTTGGCAGGACGTCGGGCGCTGGCCGCCGAAGTCTTGGACGCCGATGTCTTGGACGTCGAAGTCTTGGTCGCCGAAGCCTTTGGCCGTGACGTCTTGGGCGCCAGTTGCGTTGGGTTGAAAGTCTGTGCTGGGGCGGATTCGGAACCGGCCCGAATGTCGGCGTCGCGCACCTGCTGGCCAAAGTTCAGGCCGGTCAGCTCTTCAATCTCGGCCACCGTCGAAAGGAACTCCGATACCCTGGCAATTTCAAGCGGGTCATCGAATGCCTCGGCACGCTCGCCGAACGCTTCGGGCATCACTTCCAAAACCGGCTTCTGGTCCGCCAGCAGCGCGATGGCGCGCAGGCCAGCTTGATCGGACCACAGCGCGATCTTCCAGAACTTCAGCGGAACATGGCTGTCGAAGCGGTAGGGAGGATCGTCCTCGCCGAACACTGGCCCGGCAAACACCGTGACACGGCCTCGCGTCGTATAGGCGTTGCGCAGCACATAGGTTTCTACCGCGCGCCATCTCAACTTCCCTTTGGAGCCGGGATGGTTAAGCGAGCTTCCTTGATTGAAGAAGCCGACTTGCGGCGCAGCATTGGTATAAAAGAACGTGTCGCGTTCTGCCGCGACCGCCTCCTGATCGACGCCCCATGCGGGGTCGCCGCGAAGTGTAATATGGCCCTTCTGGAACATTCGAGCGATTCGTTCCTTGGATTTTGCGACGGGAAATCCAGGGACATTCTGGCTCGAATAGAATTCCTGGTTCATCTGCTCGCCAAGGTCGATGCGCCGATCGGGCCGGAAAGCATCGCTGGCTTCCGAACCGGAAATCGACTCCACCCCCAATTCGACAAGCGACGGGTTGTCGATGACCGTCTTGTCCTCACGATTGACCGCCTTGGTGCGGGATCCATCGATATTGCAGGCGGTGACGAAGGCAAGCCTGCGATCGGCGTTCATCAAGATCGAAAAATGATGGTAGCGCAATTCGTGCGGGTCCTCTCCCGGTTTGGCAAGAAGGTTTTTGGCCAACCGGTAGGGTGAATTGGCAACCGTCGGCATTGCCAGGACAAAGCCCGGTATGAAGCCGGGCTCATACCCTCCACGATCGTCGAAATCCTCTGTTTTCCAACCCGCGGCCTCGGCGATGGCCACCTTCCCGGGTTCGCTTGCCGGGCCTTTGCCGTCGTTTCGTCTCGCATCGCCTCCGTCGCGGTCGATCAGCGGCGCCCGGACATTTATCTCGACGGGAAAAGTCCAGGTGACCGAGCCATCGGCATTGTGTCTCGTCGCCGGCCGATTGCGATCCGGTTCCGGCCGCTGCACCGGCTTGTCCGGCACATCTTCGCGAATATCGGCGTTCAGCCGAACTGTCTCGTCCATCATGCGCGGCATGCCGGCCCAAATCGCCAGAACTTGCGAAACCGCCGATGCCGAGGAGCCCGGCAGCTTGGACTTTCTAGCACCCAGATCGTCAACGATGGCGCTGATCCGTATGCCTTCGTTGATCTCGCGCGCAAGCGCATAGCCACCTATGCCCGTCACCTCGTGGAACGGGCCGGCCCAATGGTGCAGGGCGATAGGTTCCCATTCATTGTTGAAGACCGGGGAGCCGGAAGAACCCTGTTCGGTGTCGGCGACATAGTGCAGCACTTGCACCGTTTCGTCGCGGGCCACCAGCCGGTTTTCACGCAACACCAGTTCCTTGAAGCGGCCATCGGGATGCTGGACGATGTTGGCGATTTCGCCGAGCATATGCTTGTCGCGCGCATCCGACAGCGAGATAAAACCGAACTCCCCCAGTTCCTTTGGGCCGGAACGCCGCTCGCCGACTCCGATCAGCGTATAGTCCAGACCCTCTATGCTATCGCTCACGAAACAGGATTCAGGATCGAACAGGAACGTCGTCGGCGTACGCACGGCATTCGCACCGTCCTGCTCATAATCGAACTGGACCTGGAAGCGCCGGGAATCCGCCGGCGACGAAATCACATGGTTGTTTGTGAGGAACAACCTTGGCCCGACCAGAAAACCCGATCCTTGCGGATTGCCGTTGAGAAAGGCAACGCGGCCAACCGCATCGGCAGCACGGCGCCCACGCTCGAGGAATGCGACCCCGATGAAATCGAGCGTTGGGCCGAGAATAGCCTCCGGCCCTGGCTGCTTGGCGGCGGCCTTTCTTTCCCCGGCAGACCTCATGTCAATTGCTGCCGATATCATCTCCGCTTCGGTGCGGCTGAGCGACGCCTTTACCTGCAACCTGTCGAGGCGCCTGGAGAGGGTCTGTTCGGCGGCCAGCGGATTGCCGTTGGCGATGTGACCAAGTGAAGTCTCAATCTCGGCGCGCGTTTTCTTGATACGCTGGCGAACTATGTTTTCCACCTGCGCAAATATTTCAAGGTCGACCATATTGCCCTCCTCAACCTTACTTGAGAGAGTGCATATTTACATGAAATGTGCAATATTTTGCCGGCTGTTAGTTCACGGAAGTGGCCTGGTCGCGATTCAACACGCGGCACCTTTTCGGGCTTACACAGCGCCGTCTCGTCGCCTATAAAAGCCGGCTGGCGTGCGATGGCGCTTTCGTGCCTGGCCGCGCCTTCGGCAATTGAACCTACCGCCCATGGCAGATGATTAGGCGCACAGTAACACTCCCGACGACGCTGCTTGCGGTGATTGCCGCTCCGCTGATCCTGGCGGAGTTGCCGGCCAACGGCCAGGAGCCGGAGCCCATCGTCTCGATTGTGACGGGTCTCGCTCCGGATGACCTCCTGAACGTGCGCGCCACGGCGTCGGCCATGGGCAAGATCGAGGCGCGGCTGCCGAGTGGTTCGAGCGTGAAAAATCTCGGCTGCGGCGACGTCAGCGGCTACAAATGGTGCAAGGTTGAAGACATTGATGACCCGAAGATGAGCGGATGGGCGCCCGCACGCTACCTCGACCCTATCAATCCCCGGCAAGTGACACCGCAGGTGGCGGCCAGTGCGGAGAACCCTGCGCCTCAGCCGCTGCCCGACCTGACAACGCGCCTCGGCGCGACCGCTCCCGAAACGCCGCTGAATTCCCCTGACGCGATCGGCAGGGTGGCGATCGAGGATGCTTACCGCCTGGCCCTGGCCGGTGGAAACCCCACGACTGGACAGGTTGATGGATCGCCGCCCGCGGCAGTGGGTCCCGTCCAGAATTTCGGCGCGGCCAACGCGGCGCCCCCGGCCGACGCACAGACCGTTGCGCGGCTTCAGCCGCCGGGGACACCGGTACCCGGTGCCGGCAACGCCATCCCCTGTGCGCGCTATCTCGGCCAGCCGATGACCAGCTGCAAGGCAGGCGTGGTGCGCACCGGCGACAAGACCGACGTGACCGTGACCTGGCCCGATGGCGGCACGCGCATCATCAGCTTCAAGGCCGGCAAGCCGGCCGGTGCGGACGCACCCGGCGAATTCCGCTTCACCCGCGAAGGCAGCCTGAACATGATCCGCGTCGGCGTTTCCGAACGCTTCGAGATTACGGACCAGTTGGCGCTGGGGGATAGTGATAAGGGGAATAAGGCAGTAGGGCAGTAGGGCAGTATGTTTAAAGGGCGCTCGAACCTCTGCCCTACTGCCCTACTGCCCTACTGCCCTACTGCCCTACCCGCATTTTAGGGGCTTACATCCGGCAAAACTCTTCCCTATAAGGCCCTCCTAGCCTGATACCAGAATCGCGCGCGCAACCGGCCGGGTCATCCCGTCCGGCTTTTTGTGCAAGCCGCCCGCCGAACGGACCCTCGACATGCCAAGACGCACCGACATCAAGTCGATCCTGATCATCGGGGCCGGCCCCATCGTCATCGGCCAGGCCTGCGAATTCGACTATTCCGGCACCCAGGCCTGCAAGGCGCTGAAGGAAGAGGGTTTTCGCGTTATCCTGGTCAATTCCAATCCGGCCACCATCATGACCGATCCGGAACTGGCCGACGCCACGTACATCGAGCCGATCACGCCCGAAGTGGTGGCCAAGATCATCGCCAAGGAGCGGCCGGACGCGCTGCTGCCGACCATGGGCGGCCAGACCGCGCTCAACACCGCTTTGTCGCTGCGCCGCATGGGCGTGCTCGACCGCTATCAGGTCGAGATGATCGGCGCCGACGCCACCGCAATCGACAAGGCCGAGGACCGCGCTTTGTTTCGCGAGGCGATGAACAAGATCGGCCTGGAAACGCCGAAGTCGATGCTGGCCAACGCCACCGACGTCAAGAATGCCGACCGCAAGACGCACGAGGCCGAACGCGCCGAGTTGAAGGCCGAGAAGCCCGAAAATCTCGACGCCGCGCTCGACGCTCTGGAAACGCGCTGGAACCTCGGCGAAGGCGACCGCAAGCAGCGCTATATCAGCCATGCCATGGCGATTGCAGCACAAGCGCTCGACCATGTCGGCCTGCCCGCAATTATCCGCCCCTCCTTCACCATGGGCGGCACCGGCGGCGGCATCGCCTACAACCGCGCCGAATTCTTCGAGATCGTCCAGTCCGGCCTCGACGCCTCGCCGACCACCGAAGTGCTGATCGAGGAGAGCGTACTCGGCTGGAAGGAGTATGAGATGGAGGTTGTCCGCGACAAAGCCGACAACTGCATCATCGTCTGCTCGATCGAGAACATCGACCCGATGGGCGTGCATACGGGCGACTCGATCACCGTCGCCCCAGCGCTCACGCTGACCGACAAGGAATACCAGATGATGCGCAACGCCTCGATCGCGGTGCTGCGCGAGATCGGCGTCGAGACCGGCGGCTCCAACGTGCAGTTCGCCGTCAACCCGGCCGACGGCCGCCTGGTGGTGATCGAGATGAACCCGCGCGTCTCGCGCTCGTCGGCGCTGGCCTCCAAGGCGACCGGTTTTCCGATCGCCAAGATCGCCGCCAAGCTCGCCGTCGGCTACACGCTGGACGAGCTCGAGAACGACATCACCGGCGGAGCAACGCCGGCCTCGTTCGAGCCGAGCATCGACTATGTCGTGACAAAAATCCCGCGCTTTGCCTTCGAGAAGTTTCCCGGCGCCGAGCCAGTGCTGACCACCTCGATGAAGTCGGTCGGCGAGGTCATGGCCATCGGCCGCACCTTCCAGGAATCGCTGCAGAAGGCGCTGCGCGGGCTGGAGACCGGCCTGACCGGTCTGGACGAAATCGAGATCCCCGGCATCGGCCATGGGACGACAGCTGCCAGCCACGTCGACGACCGCAACGCCATCCGCGCCGCCTTGGGCACGCCGACGCCGGACCGGCTGCGCATGGTGGCGCAAGCGATCCGCATGGGCACTTCGCTCGAAGACGTGCACGCGATGTGCAAGATCGACCCGTGGTTCCTCGAACAGATAGCCGGCATTCTCGACATGGAAGCCCGCATCCGCGAGCACGGAATTCCCGAGGACGCCGCCAATCTGCGCATGCTGAAGGCGATGGGTTTTTCGGACGCCCGCCTCGCCTCCCTGGTCAGGAAGGATGTCGAAGAGATCCAGAAGATACGCGACAAGCTCGACGTTCATCCGGTTTACAAGCGCATCGACACCTGCGCCGCCGAATTCGCCTCGCCCACCGCCTACATGTATTCGACCTATGAGGTGCCGTTTGCCGGCGCGCTCGCCAACGAGGCGCAGGTCTCGTCGCGCAAGAAGGTCGTCATCCTCGGCGGCGGCCCCAACCGCATCGGCCAGGGCATCGAGTTCGACTATTGCTGCTGCCATGCCGCTTTTGCGCTGCGCGACGCCGGCTTCGAGGCGATCATGATCAACTGCAACCCCGAGACCGTGTCGACCGACTACGACACCTCGGACCGGCTCTATTTCGAGCCGCTGACGCCGGAGGACGTGCTGGAGATCCTGCGCGCCGAGCAGGCGTCGGGCGAACTGGTCGGCGTCATCGTCCAGTTCGGCGGCCAGACGCCGCTGAAGCTGGCGGATGCGCTGGAGAAGGCCGGCATCCCGATCCTCGGCACCTCGCCCGACATGATCGATCTGGCCGAGGACCGCGACCGCTTCCAGAAGCTGCTGCACAAGCTCGGCCTCAGCCAGCCGAAGAACGGCATTGCCTACTCGGTCGAGCAGGCCCGCCTCGTCGCCGGCGAGCTCGGCTTCCCGCTGGTGGTGCGCCCGTCGTACGTGCTCGGCGGCCGCGCCATGCAGATCATCCACGACGAGAGCATGCTGCAGTCCTATCTGCTCGACACCGTGCCCGGCCTGGTACCGGAGGACATCAAGCAGAAATACCCCAACGACAAGACCGGCCAGATCAACACGCTGCTCGGCAAGAACCCGCTTCTGTTCGATACCTATCTGTCGGGCGCCATCGAGGTCGATGTCGATTGTCTCTGCGACGGCAGGTCGACCTACGTCTCCGGCATATTGGAGCACATCGAGGAGGCCGGCATCCACTCGGGCGACTCGGCCTGCTCGCTGCCGGTGCACTCGCTGCCGTCGGAGCTCGTCGACGAACTCGAGCGCCAGACGGCAGCGCTGGCCCGTGCGCTCAATGTCGGCGGGCTGATGAACGTGCAGTACGCGATCAAGGACGGCACCGTCTATGTGCTGGAGGTCAACCCGCGCGCATCGCGCACCGTGCCCTTCGTCGCCAAGACCATTGGGCGGCCGATCGCAAAGATCGCCGCCCGCATCATGGCCGGCGAAAGCCTGGAAGACGCCTTCGCCCATTACGGCGCCATGCCCGACCCGCGCAACCCCGGCCACATCGCCGTCAAGGAAGCGGTATTTCCGTTCGCCCGCTTCCCCGGCGTCGACATATTGCTCGGCCCGGAAATGCGCTCGACCGGCGAGGTCATGGGCCTCGACCGCGACTTCGCGCTGGCCTTCGCCAAGAGCCAACTGGGGGCGGGTGTTGATCTCCCCCGCGCGGGCACGCTGTTTGTCTCGGTGCGCGACGAGGACAAGAAAGGCATCCTGCCGGCGGTGAAACGTCTCGCCGGCCAGGGTTTCAAAGTGCTCGCCACCTCAGGCACCGCCCGCTTCCTCGCCGAGAACGGCGTCGTCGCCGAAAAGATAAACAAGGTGCTGGAAGGCCGCCCGCACATCGAGGACGCCATCCGCAACCGCCAGGTCCAGATCGTCTTCAACACCACGGACGGCCAGAAAGCGGTGTCGGACTCCAAATCGCTGCGCCGGGCGACGCTGATGCAGAAAGTGCCGTATTACACGACGCTGTCGGGCGCGGCTGCGGTGGCCGAGGCGATCGCGGCGCTGAAGGCGGGGAGCCTGGAAGTGCGCCCCTTGCAGGAGTATTTTGCTTAGGCGATTAGCCAATCTCCCTCCTTGTGGGGGAGATGGCCGGCAGGCCAGAGGGGGCGCTGTCCCGGTTCCTGGACAGCTCATGTCGGCTCACTCAATCGGCTTCGAAGCAGGGATGAACCATACAAAAGCCTGACGCGGCCACAAGTCTCTAGCTGCTCGTACCAGTCCACCCTGCCCTCCAAGGTAAAATCCCTCAGGTTCTACAGGACCTCGCACGTTTCGATGGCGCGCGGGTCCTGGCCGGGTCCGCAACGCATAACTCGGAGCTCCCGAGATTAGTCGCCAAATCGGCCAACAGTGCCGCCGCCCGGCTTAGTTGAGAAACCCAATAAACCGTCCGGCGAAAAGCACGGACGTCCACAGCACCACCGAAAATACAGCCAGCACGGTTGCGGCCCCGCCGGCCGGCTCGTCGCCGCCTCTTGCGCGGCGCATGAAGACCAGGAAGTTGACGCCGGCGAGCAGGATGAGTCCCATCTTGGCAAGGAAAACCGGCATCGCCGCATACTCGCTCGGCCTGACTGAAAACAGCAGCGAGCCCGTGACAAGCGCGCCGGCGAACGCGGCCAATGCGGTGCGGCGCAGCAGCGCGATGAACGGCGCCTGCGGCAGCGAGCGGAAGGCGCCGAGGATCCTGAGATCCATGAGCCAGACGCTGGTCAGCAGCGCGCCGATCGACATGATGTGGAGCGCATTGACGATGGGGTAGGCGACGAAGGAGGCCTTCAGTCCCCGCACCAAAGCGAGTTGCTCGATGCCGGCGAAAAACCCGTCCATTCAGGCCGGCGGCACGCGGTCAGGATAGACGTCATAGGTCTTGCCGCCGACGATGACGCGGACCGCCTTCATGCGCTTTTCGGTCTCGTCGCGCGAGCGGTTGCCGATCGCGGTCACCTCGTCGCCGATCTTGGCGACCTCCTCGGTGAAGCCGGCGGCGATCGTGCGGGACGGCGTCGCCATCTCCACCCGCCAGGCCTCTCCCTTCGCGTCGACATCCAGCGTGGCGTGCGGGTTGCCGATATAGATGGCCGTGATCTTGCCTTTGAGTTCGAAAAACCCGTCCTGCGTCCACGACCAGCCGTGATGGGCGTAAGCTGCGGTGCCGGCGGCAAGCATCACCGCCGCCAGCATGACGCTTCGGTTGAAAGGTGACTGCATCGCTCGTCTCCTCGGTTCATTTCGATTGGAGGGTAGGTCACGGCGCGGCAGCGTCAAATCACATGAGGTGTGCGCTGCCCCTCATTGCCCTGCCGGGCATTTCTCCCCGTATAGCGACGGGGAGAAAGGTGCCTTCGCCAAGGATTTCGCCAATCTCCAGAGTTGAAGAAAGGGAGCTGAGTTTGCCGCCAGCCCCCTTCTCCCCGTCCTCTACGGGGAGAAGATGCCGGCAGGCAGATGAGGGGCGGCGCCGACTTCTACGGTCGAGCGCCCGCTTGCCCCGACCCCTCACGCCGCCCAATCGACCTCGACCGTCCCCAGCCGCTGATAGAGCCTGACCGCAGCCGCGTTCTCGACGGTATTGGTCTTGAGATCGACATGCGCAGCACCCCTTGCCTGAAACACCGCAAACGCGTGCCGCATCAGTGCCTCGGCAATGCCGTTGCCGCGCGCCTCGGGATGGACGGCAAGATCCTTGACGAAGCCTCTTGTCCAGCAGAGCGCGGCGCCCGCCAGCAGGCCCTTGCCGTCGATGACCAGGAAACACAAAGCTGGGTCGAATTCCGCATCGGCCGAAATGCGCGGCCACCATTCGTCGAACGGCCCGTCGGCGCCGTCGTCGAACACCGCGGTCAACAGCGCATGCAAAGCGAGTGCATCGGCGGCTTCGAAGCCGCGCATGAAAAAGCCTTCGGGCCAGCGCGGCGCCAGAAGCGTGTCGTCGAGGATCTTGCGCAGGCGGATGTCGTTTGGCGCCGGCGGGCGCGGCTCAGGCATCGGGTTGCATGCGGCGGCGCAGGCTATCGCTGCCGAGGCCGGTTTCGCCCAGCATCCCCTTGCGCTTGGCGTCGTAATAATAGCCGCTCTGGTAGAGCCGGTCGGCGCGCTTGGGATTGCCGCCTGAGACCAGCCAGGCGCCGCGCAGATATTTCACCGCATATTTCAAATTGGTCTCGGCATCGAACAGGCCGCTTGCAGGCCCGTCATAGCCCATGCCGCGCGCCGTCGCGTGCTTGATCTGCATCAGCCCCCAATGGCCGTGATTGTAGGCTTTCGGGTTGAACGTGCTCTCGCGGTTGACGACGCTGCGCACCAGATCGACCGGCACCTGGTAAAGCGCGGAATATTTCTCGATCAGCCGCTCGATCTCGCTGCGGCCGCCGGCGTTGGACTGACCCTCGGTGGGGTCGGTCGCGGCCAGAGCGGCCGGGTCCTGCGGCACCGTGTAGGAAACCGGCTGAACGCCGGGCATGGCCTCGGTCTGTTGGCTGACCGGCATGGCGACGGCTGGCGTCGCGGTAACAGGCAGGGCATTGGCGGTCATGACGGTGGGGGTAGTTGCCGCCAGCGGCGTCGGCCCGGCAAAGGCGGCGGCCGGCTCGATCGGCAGCGCAGCCGTCTGGGCGACGCCGGACGGCTCCGGCAAGACCGAAACCGTATCGGGCAGCGCCAACGTAAAGCCGGCATCGGTATTGGCCGTATTTTCGGTGAAGGCTGGCGTCGGGGTCACCGGCGAAGTCGAGGTGCAACCGCTGAGAGCGGCCACGGCCAACACCGCCGCAAGGACGGGAAAGAGGAATTTTGCTGGCAAGCGGTGCTCGGGTCCGGTTCGTCGGGTGTTAAGAAGTCCTTACACCAGCATCTTTCCCCGGGCAATCCGCGGTACCCGGCGGTTTTCGGGTGGCGAGCCGGGCCGCGAAATGCGATATTGTTCTGGATTTGTACTTCGAAGGATTCCGGAAAGGAGCACGCCATGGACGCCTCTCATGCCACCGCCGGCCACGCGGTCTTCGAAACCGTGCTCGGCTTCATGGGTATCGCCTGGAGCGAAGCCGGGCTGACCCGGCTCTGCCTGCCGCAGCGCAATCGCGACGCGGTCGAGCGCCGGCTGCTGCGCCATGCCGCCGCCGACCAAGCAGCGAAGCCCGAGCCGCAATGGGTTGCCGAGCTGATCGCGTCGATCAAGGCCTATGCCGCCGGCGAGGATATCGATTTCTCCGGCGTGCCGGTCGATCTCAGCGGCGTCGACGAGTTCCGCCTGGCGATCTATGACGCGGCGCGAAAACTCGCCTTCGGCGAAACCACCACCTATGGCGAACTGGCCAAGCGCGCCGGCCATGCCGGGCTGGCGCGCGAAACCGGTGCCGCACTCGGCGCCAACCCGGTGCCGCTGGTCATCCCTTGCCATCGCATCCTTGCCGCCGGCGGCAAGATCGGCGGATTTTCCGCGCCCGGCGGCTCGGCCACCAAGGAAAAGATGCTGGCCATGGAAGGCGTGCGCGTCGGCCCGCCGCCGCCGGCGCAGGTGTCGTTCGGGTTTTAGGTGTGCTGATATTCAGGTGATGCCGGTACCCCGGCGCACCCATCTCGACCAGCCTAATCCGGAAGCAGCCGCCGGCGGAAGCGCCGATCGAATTCCACCCGCTTGCATTTATAGACGGTGCACGAATTCGTATCGGCACTCGGCACGGAGGCCCGCGCCCTGACCTCGCCGATGTCGCAGAATTGCTGGCTGCGCACGTAGCGGTCATAGAGCGCCAGCCCCGGCACGCGCGCCGATCTGTAGCGCAGGATGACCGCGCCCTCGCGCGCGATCGTCGCCTGCACCTTGCCGCAGCTCATGCGGGTCGGGTCGTAGCGCGAGACCGCCTGCGCCTCGGCGGCCACCAGCGTCAGGCAAGCGGCAAGCAGAACGATTTTCATGTCCCTCTCCCCAAAACCCGTGCCCGAAGCTGTCGCGATCCTCCCGCGTCAGGCGCGCAGCGACGACGCTCTCACGCGATTGGGGCGGCCGTTGGGCAGCGTTGCCGTCGCGCCATTTTCCGCCCCGTCTTGTTTTTTGCGCGAAGGCATATTATATGCGGTCCATTGATATTTCGGCCGATCGATCCGGGCCTCGCGATCTTCGCGTTTGCTGACGTTCTATCTCCAAAATCTCGATACAAACCGGCTGGGTTTCGGCCCAGTCAAACTAAAGCAAACGTAAAGGACTATCGAAATGGCAACAGGTACGGTCAAGTGGTTTAATTCCACCAAGGGTTTCGGCTTCATTCAGCCTGACAGCGGCGGCGCGGACGTTTTCGTCCACATCTCCGCAGTCGAGCGTGCTGGACTGTCGACCTTGGTCGAAGGCCAGAAGATCAACTTCGAGATCGAGCAGGACCGCCGCACTGGCAAGTCGTCCGCTGGATCTCTGAGCAAGGCAGCCTGATTTTGCGAATGGCGCGCGCCCGGCGATAGCCCCGGGCGCGCGGCCAAGCACCGGAGTACTGGCGGTCGCGCGCCAAGCGCGCCCGCGCGAAAGACCCCCCCACCCCAAGCACCAGATTGCTGCCGGCCCCGCCA
>NZ_JAMYMO010000041.1:0-56606 GCF_040318575.1 Mesorhizobium sp. M1088
GGCGGCTTCATGTCGACCGCGAAGACGACCGTGCTCCCGGCAAACGACACCTCAATACAAATTTGGGCTTGCATTTCGGTCCGCGATTAGACGACTGAGACACACTACCGGGATAGAACCGGGTAGACAGCATGCCGAAACGGAACGCAAGAACGGGTGCATAAGATGACGCCTCAGCACCTTTTTGTTAGCTAATGCTAATAAAGGCGTGTAATTGCTTCAACATGTGGCCGAAGCGGCAATCGGAAAAGGGAATGCCGCGGCGCCAAGCCCTGCCGCGGTCGTCCTTGCGGCCCTTTCGTCGTCAGGATTCTTGGTTCCCTCGAGCGCACATGATGCCCCGTCCGGATGGAGCTATCCGCCGGCCTGCTGTCACGGCGACGCCGAACATGGCGAGTGTCAGCGAATCCCAAACGGCGCGGTTCATGTTCGTCTCGGTGGCTGGGTTGTGATCCTGAGGCCCGGGGATCATCGGAAGATCACGCGGCAACAGCGATATTTCATCCCATATGGTGATGAGATTCCGTCGCAGGACGGCGACTATCATATATGCCTCCATCCGACCCAAGAGCATGAGAACTGTTTTCTTGTCCCGCCGGACTCGATATGATCCGGGAGCCAGCGCGAGCTGCGGCTGAGATGCGGACAGCGCCGCGCCCAGTGCCGCCCGACGGCTTCGATGATGCGTGTAAGCGAAAATCCAAATTTCCCGAATCTTGCGGATCTTCGCTGGGGTGCCGCCTCAGTTCGTACCAAACATGCGCGCCACCCTGCGAAACGTCGCCTCAGTCGAGGCTGGCCGGCGACGAGAACGGCCGATTGGCGTCCACCACGAAGATGGCCAGCTCATCAACAGCGGTTGTGCCGGCGCTGAACACCTCCATCGGCATGTCGACCCCGTGTCCGACCATGGTCGTGCCGGCTTCGGCATAGCTCACGCCGTGGGGCGTTCTTTGGCCGAGCTTGCCGCCCAGCACATAGAAGGCCTCCGGTCCCGGATGTGTATGGATCGGCGTCTTGGCACCGGGCGCTCCACCGGCACGGTTGACGCGCAGCAAATACTCGCTCGCACTGATCGGCGGAGCGGGCCCGATCTCGACGACCTTGGTCCCGGCAGGAGTGGTGCCATCCTTCGGTCCGAGCGTGAACAGCCAGGCCTTGCAAAATCATGGTTCTGATGCGTTGTCGCAGTAATGGAAGGTGGCGAGATAGCCGGGGAGTACGCGCATGAACTCCTGTTGATGGGTCCAAGCTCTGCACTCCGCCATGGAGGTCATGGATTTCACGTCGGGGAGCCTGATTAGCTCCCCCTGGTTGGTCAGAAGGATTGTGACAGCGATGGCGGTGAACATGGCCTGGTTATCCATCGACTTAAGGCTGGCGATACAATAACCGCCGGAGTTGGGACGGACGTCGTCTGAGGCAACCTCGTTGACATGGTCAGGACCACAGAATCTCGCGATGCGGGAATCCGGTTTTGCAGCCGTTTGCGTTGCCAAAAGAAGAGCGAGAGCGATGATGAGCTTGGTGCGATTCATGTCGTCCTCCGTTTCATCCGGTGCTGCTGGGATCGCTTGGAGGCGAAGGCCGAATGGGCTAAACTAGGAAGCGCGCCAGGAAGGTGAAATGTCCCGAACGGCCCCTGAAATTGACCTGAAATCTGCTGAAACGATCACGTTTCGCGATTTTGCCTTCCTGACGAAAAGCAAAGAACTCCGAACCGTCGAAGGCAAAGCGGTCAATCTTCGCAGCCAGTCCGCCGAGGTGCTCTCGGTGCTCGCGGCGCGACCGGGCGAAATCGTGTCCAAGGATGCGCTGATGCAGGCGGTTTGGCCCGAGACCTTCGTGACCGACGACAGCCTCACTCAATGCATTGCCGATATTCGCCGCGCATTGAGGGACGACGCGCACGTGATCGTGGAAACCCTCCCCAAGCGAGGCTACCGGCTGAATGCCAATCCGTCGGACGCGGCGGACGCAAACGCCGCAGCCGACACGGAACGTGCCAAGACACGATTCTCGCAGCGCGGCTTCATTCTTGCTGCAATCGTTCTCGCTCCGGCAGCGATCGGCGCATACTACGGCGCGGAAATATGGCGAGCCGCTCCAGTTCCTTCGAGCGACATGCCGAGGATTGCGATCCTTCCCTTCGACGACTTCAGTACCGGCGCGGATAAGGGATATCTCAGCGATGCCGTCGCCGAGGGGATCATCACCGAGCTTTCGCGGAGCAAGACTTATGCCGTCATCGCCCGAAACTCGAGCTTCAGGTACCGCGACCAGCCGGTCGACACCAGGAAGATCGGAGATGAACTCGGCGTCGACTACCTGCTCGAAGGCAGCCAGCAGAAGGTCGGAGACCGGCTGAAAGTGACCGCCCAGTTGCTGAATGCGCATGACGGATCGCATGTCTGGGCCAACACCTACAACCGGGAGATTGGCAATTTTTTCGTCGTCCAGGAGGAAATCATCCGCACGCTTGCGGATCGGGTCGGGCAGAGAATCCAGCGCCCGCTGCCAAGGAGTGACGCCGCGCAGGTCAGCGCGCTCCGCTACTACCTGATGGGAAGGGCCGAGTTGATGGGAAGGGCCGAGATCAATTTCTCTGCCGCGGGGAACGATCTGCTAAGGCAGTTCAGCCTCAAGGCGATCGAAGCGGATCCGAACGCCCAGTTCGGCTATATCGGGATGGCCTGGTCCTATCGCAATGACGCGGTATTCTGGCACAAGCAGGAAAATAACCCCGACGAGGCGTTGAAGCGGGCTGCCGAATACGCCGACAAGGCTATTCTACTCGCTCCCGACGATTCCGAGGCGCATAACATCCGCGCCAGCATCCACACCGAAGCCGGCGAGATGGAGCAGGCCCTTGCCCGGTACGATCAGGCGATCGCCCTGAACCCCAGCGACTCGAATATCCTCGTCATGAGTGCAGGCGTGCTGCTGAACGTTGGCCGCACGGACGAAGCGATTGATCGGATCGAGCAGGCCAAGGGCATCGATCCCTTCCACCCCGACTGGTTCCACTGGCAGATGGGCTGGGCGCTCTACGAAAAGAACGATTGCGGGGCTGCGCTGACGGCGATGCGGAAAATGTCTAGAATCCCGAGCGGCGCACAGCGCATGCTTGCCGGGATCCACGCTTGTCTGGGAAACAAGCGGGAAGCAAAGCAAGCACTTGCGGTTTTCCTCAAAGACTCGCCCGGCGACTCCATCAGCAAACAACGCAGGCAATGGGAGAAAAACTACCTCGCCCCCGGGGCCCTCGATCGCTGGATCGGACACATGCGGTTCGCGGGGTTGCCGGAGTGAACGGCTGTCCGGTTGTGGCCCGGCAGAAGTCCGATTGGCCGCATAAAAACCGTTGAAGCCTTTGTGTTGTGGACGGTGGTTGCCCTCAAAGCAAGATCATCCTTCATAGGAATATTGGGTGCGGGAAAGTCGGCAATGGGGCCGACTTGCGCCATAGTGCGCTCGCACCCCAACTTCTGCGACGGGCCCGATGGCTGCCGTTCATCGGCGATGCCTCGAACTTCCGCAGATGGCGCATTTGGTCCTTATCGGCTGCCGCAGAGCCAATCGCTCTCGAGTGCAGGCACTCCAGTGGAGTCCAGACGTTGGATTGGACCCTCGACCTCTACAAAAGCACACTGAGCTTCCAGTCGGGCTACGAAGCGATCGCTTCGGCGAGAAGTCGTCGTTCTCAATCGGGCGACGGGGGATACATCGGCGAAGACGGCATAAGGGAGGATGCGCCAGACCGAGCCGACGGAATGGTCGTAGCCAAGGCCTTGGAGCGCATAGCGCCTGGCTGGGAGGCCGCCGCCAGTCAGACTTACGCAGCGCGTCGCTGAGCGAGGTGGAGACCCGAACGGGCTCGACGAGGGTCCACGGCGGTCACAATGTTGTGGTGGTGATCGCAGTAGACGCGATCCGGCGAAGTTGGCCCAGCACAAAAACGATAACCACCGGGTACTGACGGGTCTTCGCTCACCGGGAAGCGGCATTGATAGAGGCCTAGCTGAATGAGGGGGACATCTCTCGAAGTTAGTCTGATATTTTCAGGCATGATGGTTTCCTAGTTCGTAGCAATTGCCGGGTGACGGCCGCAGTGCGACCCGTCAGGGGCGAGCTTCTCTCGTTTGGGAGGCTATGGATCACCATATGGTGTTGGCAGCACCGTCAATGAAGCCCGACGCCCTGCTTCTGAAGCCAATAGTTTGCGACTTAAGGCCACACCCGCAAACGCATTAGCAATCTACCATCTTGTCCCCGAGGCACCCGCCCGCCGCGGTTTGCCGGCTAATTCGTGCCGTGTTCGCTGGAGGTATCACTCCTCTCTGAATCCTGCAGTGAGGCGTGGCGAAATCCGAACTCGCCCCGTAGATGCTTGACGTGGGCTTTCAGCCCGGCCTGACCCATGGTCGCCGGCCGCTTTTTGCCCTTCGGCGGTGGCCCGGCGTGCTCTTGGACACGCTTCCACAGCCGTTCGCGCATCTCCTGGTTCAAGGTGGATGAAAGCCGAACCGGCATATTTTCCGGGACCGGGCTTCGCCAGCAAGGCGAATGCCGCCTTGCCCGGCTCGCGCTCGACGCCCAATAGTTCGTATTCCTGGACTGTGAAGCTCTTCGTCTTCAGCCAATTCGTCGTCGGGCCGCTTCGATACGGGCTGTCGGCGCGCTTCGAGACGATGCCCTCAAGGCCCGCTTGGTCGGCAACATAGGCGGCGGTAAGTGCAAAGAGGCTCGCAATCCAAACACCACGCATCACACGCTCGGGCGGTCTGCGCATTGTAAACACCGAGAACGCGTTGGCTTAAGCGCAAAATCCTAGGGAACATGCTAGAATGTGCGGCTTCGCTCAACTTGAGCAAATGTCCCCAACGACATCTAGGACGCGCTGATTTCCGCTTCTTGAAAGCTTGTTATCATGATAATTTTCAGTCTCCTCGCTTAAGAATATATAGACATTTCAGTCAAACCGGCGGGGGATGGGGAGGATAGGATGAAACTGTTATCGCTTGTTGTCGCAGCTACGTTTTCACTTGCTATGTCCGCTTGGGCCGAGGATCTACCAAGTAGCGCGAAGAAAGCATCGATGGAAGAATTTAAGACTTTTGCTAATGGGAAAAAGGTAAACGTAATTA
This sequence comes from Mesorhizobium sp. M1088, assembly GCF_040318575.1. Classification (NCBI taxonomy): domain Bacteria; kingdom Pseudomonadati; phylum Pseudomonadota; class Alphaproteobacteria; order Hyphomicrobiales; family Phyllobacteriaceae; genus Mesorhizobium; species Mesorhizobium sp. M1088. The sequence goes on from NZ_JAMYMO010000041.1 coordinate 5,148, forward strand.
TATACGACGCTGGAGCTGCCATAACTGCCACTCTTGTCTGGAACTGGAAGAAAAAACAGATCATTGGTGAAGCTTTGGTGAACAACAAAACTAAGATAAAGGTCAAAGTTCCATTGACTTTCGACGGCGACAAGGCCTGTTCACAAGACCAAGGTAAACCAGTTTGTCATCTTATCTACATTGACAACGACAAATTTTACGAGGTACGCGACGACGGCAAAGTCCACGCGACTTCAACGTTGGTTCAATGAGACGGACCACGTCCGAATGGTTTGGTCGGCGTTTGCACGGACCCGCAAATGCCGGCCCTATTCAGTACGCTTGTCAAGTCTTACGACACCTGCACACTCGCCTCCGACTCGAGAAAACTCACCGCTGCCTTTCGCACCTTGAAGCCTGCCGATGATATGGTTTTGCCTTGGCGCACCATCGTCATCGACGAAACTTAAATAGATGTCGAATGCCCCGTCGGCGGTGATTGTTCCGGCCAAAGGCACCATCGCGGAAATTTCCGTTCCATCGATAAAGATTGTCGTTGACTGTTCAGTGTAATCGCAGCGGAATTACCTGCGCGCCGCGTCAGTGCCCACGCGCCATCAAAAGCCTTTACCTTGACCGGAGCGCAGACACGTTCTGGGATATTCTTGATTGCGCGCAACACCTCTTTCGTCGGCTCCAGGCTGGCAAGCTTCAATCCCCGCTGCTCGGCAAAGGCTTGAAGAGCTTTCCGACTTCCCGGTCCCCATTTGCCGTCTGCCTGTCCGACAAGGCAGCCGACTCGCGTTAGCTCTGTTTGCGTTGCCTTTGTCAACGCGCGCGGATCAGCCGAAGCTTGCGTCACATCTAAATCAGGATGAGCTTCTGCAACCTCCACGCCCTCGATGGAAATCGAGGGGGCTTTGCCACGATCTGTTGCTGCCTGTTCGATCTCGTCGATCTTCAAGCTGGCTAACGCCGCAAAGGCGCCGCTTGGATACTGTCTGAGATAGGCCTCAAAGAAGCGCTTGTCCGTTTTTTCCTTGATGGTCTCCCAATAGGCGACTTCTACGTCCCCTCCTTTCGCACCCGACGTGACAGCGGTGTTTCCGGCCAACGGTTGCAAAATGACGTCGCCCGTCAGCGAGGAGTTGTCCCATGGCACTTGTTTGCCGTCGGTTGCTTCAAGCACATCCCTACGGACGTTGATGAGGTCGCGGGAGATGTCCTGGCCAGGCGTACCAAGATTCTTCAGCAGCGCAGATGTGAACGGCGAGTTCCTTCCCTCGCCGTCCAGCGCAACGTTCCCGGGCTGCGTTGCAAAGGCTATGAGCGATCCAACGCCCGTGCCTAGCTTTGCCAAGCCCCGACCGACCGACCCTGATCGCGTACCCATCGAGCGCCCAAGGTTCTGTGAGAAAGGACTGTCCCGGCAAGCATCCAAAAATACCAGGTTGACCTTCGTGGTTCGCTCCATGGCCGACAAGACGAGGTCCATGGGCACGGCTTCGAAGTCGAGGTCGTTATATGTGGATAGCCGCGCATCAACGGGAGCCATGTAGTTGGTGCCGTTCACCTGGACGCCATGGCCGGCATAGAAGAGAAGCGCCATGTCGGCACCATCCAGCTTGCCGATGAAATCTCGAACCGTGCCGCGCATCCCGCTCAGATCGAGGTCCTCGCCTGCAACCACCTCAAAGCCCAACGCCTGCAGTTTTGCGGTCATATCCACCGCATCATTTTTTGGATTGGAAAGTGGAACCGCGTATCTATAGGCAGAATTACCGATGACCAGCGCGACGCGCCGTTCTGCCCACGCTTGGGCGCTCAGCGAAACTAGAAGAAGCGCAATGGCGAAGCGAAGCGCCATCATGGCTGTATATCCTTAGTCTCAGCTCATGCAGCGGATTCACCAGTCGATGGACAGGATAAAACCGGAGCAGTCTTGCGAGACTGAGCCCGGTGCTTCGCAGTGTCAAGTCCAGCGGATCTAGCGAAGGGCCCGCCGCTAGCCCACAGTTCGTCAGCGGTCTATGCTGTGTAGATTCACGCCGATAGACACCGAAACGAATTGCACGCAGCTTGGCCGTCTTCACGCTGATCGGAATGGTTCAAAAAGGGCGCCTTCTCGCGTCGCTCGGATTCTTTTTCATTCTGGGCGCCTGCATTGCCACATTCTCTCCCTCAGGCGAGAAACTGCTGCGCGACGTCTTGATGACGACCATCTCGCCCTTCGTCGCGCCCCCGACAGACATCGTGATCGTAACGATCACAGAGCAGACATTGGAAAGGTTTCCCTATAGATCGCCGCTGGATCGGGGTGCCTTGGCCGACCTCGTGCAGAGAATCGATAAGGCTCATCCGAGAACAATAGGCATCGACTTGCTTTTCGATCAGCCAACCGAGGCGGAAAAGGATCGGCGCCTAGCTGAGGTTATCGAGGCGGCCGAAAGTCCGGTAATTGTCGCATCTGCATCACACGGGGACGACCTTACCGACAAGCAACTGTCGTATCTTAGTCGCTTCGCGCCAAGCGCCATCCGCGGACTGGCCGCCCTGTCTCATGATAGGGTCGACGGGGTTGTGCGGGAAGAATTTCCAGGGCGCGTGGTGAATGGCAACTGGCAACCTAGCTTTGCATCAGCGCTTGCGCAGACCGCCGGCATATCGGCATCGCAAGCTGCGGAGAAGATGGTCTACTATCGGGCTACAGGCATTCATCCGGCACGATGGACAATATATCCGGCACACGCCGCCGCTTTCGCGCCCCCGGCCTGGTTCGCCGGGAAGTTCGTTTTGATCGGCGTTGACCTCCCGCTGCAGGATCGTCATGCAACCCCCTTTGCCGTGCTGAACGGCTCTGTTGCCGGAGCGCTGCCGGGTGTCGTTATTCATGCCAATGCGCTGGCGAGATTGATCAAGGGCGACAAAATCATTACGCCAGAGGCGGTGGCGGCGTTTGCGCCCTTCGTTCTCGCGACGGCGCTCTGCATCTGGGTCGCTTGGCTCCGCATATCAGTGTTGGTGAAACCTGTGGTCATCATCGGCGCAGTCGTTTCGGTCTTGATCTTAGAAGCAACCGCGTTTGCCAAGGCCGGAATTCTGTTACCTATGGTCGCGCCGTCGATGCTGCTGCTAGGGCTCTCCGGATTCGTCGCCATTCTGGCATGGCACCGGGACTCGAAAGAAAGGCGTTTCGTCCAGAACGCGTTCTCTCAGTATCTCAGCCCGGCAGTCGTGGCAGAGCTAGTCAGCAAGCCGGCGTCGCTGCGCCTCGGCGGATCCGAACGCTTGATAACGTGCGTGTTCACCGACCTTGAGGGATTCACCAGTTTGGGCGAACGGACGGAACCAGAGGTACTTGCTACGGTTCTGAATGAATACCTCGAGGCGGTTTGTGGTCTCTTCATTGAACATGGCGCCACGATAGACAAACTAATAGGCGATGCAGTCATTGGTTTTTTTGGCGCACCGGGTGTGCAGGAGGACCAAGCCGAAAGGGCCCTAAAACTAACGCTTGCTACCGTCGCGATGTCTCGAAGATTTCGGACAGATCTAAAGTCTAGAGGCCATGACGTTGGCGTCACTCGTATCGGCGTCCATCGAGGACCTGCAGTTGTCGGAAATTTTGGGGGCAATCGATTCTTCAACTACACGGCCATGGGCGATACGGTGAACACCGCTGCCAGGCTCGAAGGCGCGAACAAGTTTCTAGGTACCGTGAACTGCATCAGCGAGGAGGTGGCGAACTCTTCCGATGACTACCTGCTTCGGCCGTCCGGTGTGTTGTGTCTGAAAGGCAAGACTGAGTGGATCTCAGCCTTCGAGTTGCTGGAAGACGGGCGTATGAATCGCGAGATGGTGGAGGCTTACTCGCAAGCTTACTTGCTGATGTCCGCGCGCGACAAGACTGCCGCTGCTGCCTTTGCATCGCTGGCCATTCAATATCCCAACGATGGCCTCGTTGCTTATCACCTTGGGAGACTGAAGCAGGGTGAGGCTGGCGATAGGATCTATCTTGAAGGCAAGTAAAACAAGCGTATGGTTGAACGTGCGTCATGTATCGGCAACCCAAAATCATTTTCCTACTGGCTGCGGCCATCGCAGCAGTTGGTTCCTGCTCGAGCGCTCTTGCGGCCAGCGAGTATGTCGTTGTCGCTGTCGATCCTCCCGCGGACAGCCCTCAGCTCGGCAAACTGTTCAGACTGGGCGACCTCGTGCATATCGAGGGTGGATCGACTGTCACTTTGATGGGTGACGATGGCTCGGTCACTGCGTTGCCGGGACCTGCCGATATTGTGGTGACTGACGACGCATCGGATTCTGGATCAACGTCTAACGGGGCGGCAGGCGCTTCTTCGAGTTTGACTGCGATTTCGGATCTATTGGGGAATGCCGCTGGTCAGCTCCAAACCATAGGTGGATCTCGTGGCGTTTCCGACACGACGGCCGCCACCTTGGAACCTTGGATGGTACCGGTCGAAAATGGTCTGACAGGCTGCGTTTATGACCTCAAACTGGAGCTTTGGCGCCCACCGGGGCACAGGGCGGATGTTTCGGTTGTCTATAATGAAGAGTCGCTGGCGACAAGCTTGGTCTGGGACAAGGATACCCCAATTTTGGCAATTCCCGGAAACGTGCCACCGGATCTTCGATCCGTTGGGTTGGTGGTCGACGATAAGTCGTTTCGAATGCCTATCGTGCATTTGCCCACCGGCTTCAGCCCGTCGGATCATGTGGGACTGTATGCCTGGATGATAGGAAGCGGTTGTCTTCTTCAGGCATCCGCACTGATCCGGAACTTGGCTAACCGATAGACCACCAGGGGTGGTCACTTCACGGCGCACTGGAAGCGGTAGAGGCGCGCCTTCGCGTCAACCACCGCCATATCGAGGCAACTTCTCGATGGCGCGCTAAGGAAAGCGATCGCCTTGTGCCCAGCGGGTACGCCGACTGAAAGTTTGCGGCGCACGAATTTAACGCTTTCGTTGACGTAGACTTGGACGGTCGCCGAATAGCGACTGAAGTAGATACGCAGGTGGCAAAACGTCGTGCTCTGTTGCGAGGCTATGCTGGATCAGGTGATCCGTCCAGAAGAGTTCTTCCTGCAGAACCGGCGATCTCGAGATGCCACCGACCCTCCGCATGCCCCCTCGGAACGCTGGAAGAGGGATGGTGCGTCGCACAAAAATATTGCAATGCACTATAAATGCCGTAACGTCAGTTTCGTAAATGAACGAGACGGCTTTTGTGAAAGGCCGTCCACCGGAAAGGATGGAAACTATGGCCAAGACCGCTGACACCGTTGAAAATACCGCATTCCCCACCTTCGACGCGTCGAAGGCTGCCGACCAGGTCCGCGCTGTCGCCGAAAAGGGCGTCGAGCAGTCGAAAGAAGCCTATGCGAAATTTGCGTCAGGCACCGAGACGACCCAGAAGGCTCTGCAGTCGAGCTTCGAAACCGCCAAGACCGTCGGCAACGAGTTGTCGCTGAAGACAATTGCTGCTCTGCGCGCCAATGCCGAAGCCGGCTTCTCGCACCTCGAAGCCCTGGTTGCCGTGAAGTCGCCGTCCGAGTTCATCGAACTGCAGACTGCCTTCTTGCGCACGCAGCTCGAAAAGACCGTCGAGCAGGCCAAGGAATTTCAGGCCGTGACGACCAAGGCTGCCGAAGATGTATCGAGGCCGATCAAGGATGTCGTTGAAAAGGCGATGAAAGATCTCAAAGTCGCCTAATTGAGTCTAAGCGATCGGAAATAACCGCGAAACAACACCTTCTCCAGCCGGTCTTTTTCCTTTTGGCTGGATGCTCTTTGGTGCCTGCGTTGCCATGGCGGTGCGGGCATGGCTCTCTCGGCTGCGATCATCCGCACAATCTGACGGCGGCGAGCGACGAGCCCGGCCAGGGCCTCGGCTTCGGTGCCGCGCAACGGGCACTTGCCGCTTGCTCGACCCAACGAAGGCAGCGTTACAGCAGCATCGGTGGTGTCGGTCCTGGCCCGCTTGCCGAGCGCATTGGCGTAGGCTGTCACCTGCCCCGGATTGACCACGACAACCGCCAGGCTAGACTAACACCCTGTCCAAAGCGGCAACGGCTAAGCGCGATATCCTGCCCCATTCTTGGCACGTCGAGCCTTGACATTCGCCTGCGGCAAATTCAGCTGGGCCTTCGTTGCACGGATGGCGGTGCGACGCGGCCTTTCGTCTGTGAGCGGCAGCGCGGACGCCGTCAAACGGCAGAAACTTCAAATCCATCATGTTGGCTCATTGCCAAAGCGCCGCTTCAAGACAACAATGACCTCGACGCCGGCGCGCCAGACGCGCACAAAAAAGAGCGTTGGAGGAAATGGAGGAGGAAGCCGCTGGCCAAGTCACGGACGCGCTATGCATGCGGCGTTTCGGTGCTCACCACCGACGAATCTGACGCGGATGCGTTCGCCCGGGCGGTGGCAGCGGAAGCAGCGGCCATTGACGCCGGGTTTGCCCTCCTGTTTTTCTCGCAGAGCCTCATAGAGGCCGTCGCCCTGTCGGAAGCGCTGAAGACCCACGCACCGGCGCTCCACTATGCCGGCTGCTCGACAGCCGGTGAGATAACGCCCAAAGGGCTGGAGGAAGGCCAGATCCTGGCTATGCTGCTTCCCTCCGTATCGTTTTCGGCAGCCAGCACCATGGTCGAAAATCTGTCCTCATCGGGCATGGACGGGATTACCGGCGAAGTCGAGGCGCTGAGGCGTTCGTTACACGAGCGCCTCGGGCACGAGCGGGCCGACACCACTTTCGCGCTCTGCTTGATCGACGGCCTGTCTTATGCCGAAGAAGCGGTGACCTCCGCCATCCATTGGGGGCTCGACGACATCCCACTGATCGGTGGGTCGGCTGGCGATGATTTGAAATTCGAGACAACACGGCTGATCTCGAACGGCAAAGTGACCTCCGACAGCGCCATCATCGTGCTGGTCACCACGGAAATTCCTTTCCACGTGTTCAAGACCGACAATTTCGTTCCCACCGACGAGAAGCTGGTGGTGACGGCATCCGATCCCGACCATCGCATCGTGCGCGAATTCAACGCCACCATTGCCGCCGAGGAATATGCCGCCTCGGTCGGCGTTGTCGCGCAGATGCTGACGCCATTGAGTTTTGCCTCGCATCCGGTGGTGGTGAAAGTCGGCGGCGAATTTTACTGCCGTTCAATCCAGAAGATGCACGCGGACGGCTCGCTGTCGTTCTTCTGCGCCATCGACGATGGTGTCGTGCTTGCCGTCGCCCAGCCTAAGGACATGGTCGAGGCGACCCGCGCCGCGCTCAGCGACGTCAGCGAAAGGCTTGGCGGCATTGACCTGATCCTCGGTTTCGACTGCGTGCTGCGCCGGCTCGACGCGCGCAATCGGCAGGTCTATCGCGAGATTTCGGAACTCTACAAGGTCAACAACGTCCTCGGCTTCGGCACCTATGGCGAACAGTACCGTTCGATGCATCTGAACCAGACCTTCACCGGCATCGCCTTCGGTGAACGCAATGCGGCCGAAGCGGCGGAGTAGGAAATCCGGGATGCCGCTCAGGAACATCGACGACCTGGAAAGGCTGAAGAAGATCAACGCCGCGCTGATCAGCCGCGTCGAGCGTTCCATGGACCAGCAAGGCAATGCCTTTTCGCTGTTCCAGACCGCCATTTCGCTTGAGAGCCGGGTGCGCAGCCGCACCGAAGAGCTGCATTCGACCTTGCGCCGGCTGGAGCAGTCGAACATCGACTTGAACGCAGCCAAGGAAAACGCCGAGCTGGCGAACCTGTCCAAGACCAGGTTCCTGGCGGCCGCCAGCCATGACGTGCTGCAGCCGCTGAACGCCGCGCATCTGTCGGTCTCGGCGCTTGCTGAAGTACAGACCAGCGAGGAAGGCAGAAAGCTGGTCCGCCAGGTCGAGCGATCGCTGGAGACGATGGAGGACCTGCTCCGCACCTTGCTCGACATTTCCAAGCTCGATGCCGGCGTCGTGCAGCCCGACATCACCGATGTCAGCCTGGAGACGCTGTTTTCGTCTCTGCGCTCGGATTTTCAGCCGGTCGCGGAGATGAAGGGGCTGACGCTGAAGTTCCGGCCGGTCGATGCGCTCGTTCGTTCGGACCGAACCTTGCTGCGCCGCATCCTGCAGAACATCCTGTCCAATGCACTGCGCTATACCCGCTCGGGCGGCGTGTTGGTCGGCACCAGGCATCGCGGCGACACGATCCGCATCGACGTCGCCGATACCGGCTGCGGCATCCCCGACGACCAGCGCGAGGCGGTGTTCGAGGAATTCCATCGCGGCGTGATCCCGACGGATGCCGGGCTTGCCGCCGGCGGGCTGGGGTTGGGGCTGGCCATCGTGCGCCGCATCGCCGCGGCCCTCGGCCATCCCGTCACGTTTTCGTCGAAGGTCGGACATGGCACGATTTTCCATATCGACGTTCCGGTCGGGATCGGCGACACGGCCGATCCAATCGCCAGCACCGTCGACATGGAGCGGCCGCGCGGCTACGGTCTGTTCGGCACAAGGGTGCTGCTGGTCGAGAACGACATCGACGTGCTGCAGGCGATGACCTCCCTGCTCGAGCGCTGGCAATGTCTGGTGCGCCCCGCCACCTCGACCGGTGACGCGCTCGACATGCTTGGCGACACCGACTGGTTGCCAGATATTGTCATAGCCGACCAGCATCTCGACGGCGGCGACCTCGGCACCACAACAATCGCCAAAGTCCGTGATTGTCTCGGCCGCGCGGTGCCGGCGCTGATCGTCACCGCCGACGGCTCGGAAAGTGTCGCCAAGGCCGCCCGCGCCGCCGGCATCGAGCTGATGCGCAAGCCGCTGAAGCCGGCCCAACTGAGGGCGTTGCTGGCGCATCTGCTGGCTTAGAGAATGGCTAACGCGATCCTCGATTACTTGGGAAAACCGGCGTCATCTCTTTTGACATCACCGACTTTTGAATCCTGGAAGTTCAAACGAACTGTAGATCATGATCTTCCGGAAATCCGCATAGATTACGTTTCTGCGCGTCACAAATTTTCCTTCATCTGCGATCGCGATGAAAAAATAGACACCATATTCATAGAAGCTGACAATTTGGATCGAGACCTCCTTGATATCCCCTTTTCATCCAGTCGCAACGACGTGCTGAATATCTTTGGCGTGCCCTCAAAAAGCGGCGCGGCACGGAGAGATCCTTTTTTGGGTGAATACGGCCCTTGGGACCGCTTCGACGAGGCGCATCATTCAATACATATCTCATATCACGCTCATGCAAACCGGATAACAAGGGTGACGCTTATGCGCGCCGACGCGGTGCCGTGACTATGCCGGGCATGCCCATGCGCGACTGAGGGAGCCCGGGAAACCCACAATGACAGTGCAGTTCTACGGCACCTTCGACTTGCCCGTCGGATGGGAAGACATAACTGACAACCTCCCCGAGGGATCGCCGCCTACCTTAGTTTAAAGAATCAGATGCCGGCGGCACCCTTCAATTCTCTATTGCGAAATATCGAAGCGGGGAAAAGCCAAATGCAGATTTCGATGTTCTTAGAACGTTTATGGTCGAGTTTTGTCGAAACAATTTCATAGATGTCGAGCGGATTTTTGAGAGAAAATTTGCGACGTAATGTGTGTTGGCGTTTCGTCGCGGACTACAGATCAACCTTATTGGCCTGGTATTTGTCGAATGGAAACGATTTTGCATTCGTGACCTACCTCGCGCAAGGCGAGGAATACGATCTCATCGATGAGGTAGGCGAAAGGAGAGAAATCATTTCGTCTATATCATTCGGGTAGGGAGCAGCAGATCAAACGCCTTTGAGACATTCACCTGATCGCAGCGCCTTGCTGCTTCGTTTGCAGGGGCATCGGCACCGACCCCTCAAAACCCCGCCGGATCGCGAAACAGCTCGGCATTGTCCAGCTTTGAGACCTCGATCACCGCCTGGGTGCGGCTGTAGACGTTGAGCTTGCGCAGGATTTCGGAGACATGCGCCTTGACGGTGGTCTCGCCGACCTGCAGCTCGTAGGCGATCTGCTTGTTGAGCAGGCCCTGGCGCAGCATCTGCAGCACTTTGAGCTGCTGCGGCGTCAGCGTAGCCAGGCGCTGCACCATCTCGGCGCGGTCGGTGCTGTCGGCGTCGCGCGGCCGGCCTTCATAAGTGTCGGGAACATAGATCGCGCCTTCCATCACCGAGCGGATGGCGGCGGCAAGGTCGCTCTTGCGCGCCGATTTCGGGATGAAGCCGGCCGCACCGTAGGACAGCGCCTCGGAAATGATCTTCGGTTCCTCATAGCCGGAGACGATGACCACCGGCAGGCGCGGATAACGCGTCCTGAGCTGCAGCAGCCCGTCAAACCCATGCACGTCGGGCATGCTGAGATCGAGCAGTGCCAGGTCGAACGGCTTGGCATCCGTCAGAAGCTCGAGCGCCTCGGCAATCGAGCGCGCCTCCACCGTGTCGACTTCCGGATAGGCCATCTGCACGGCACTATGCAGCGCCTCGCGAAACAGCGGATGGTCGTCAATGATCAGGAACCTGGCGCGATCGGTCATCAGCTTCATTTCGGTTTGGTCTGGCCTAGAATAGTCCTGCAACCATGGCCAGCTTATTGGCAAATAGTACATTGCCATCTTGGCCGGCTAAAGCAGAATGTGCCCATGATTTCCGCGGCGCCACGCGGCAGATGTGGCCGTTCTGAAATGCAATGCCTTGCCCGGTGGCCCAAATCGGCCGAATGTGCCGGCGACAGATCCATTGAAACAGAGACAGGTCGTGACCGACTTCCGGCTTCGCGTGACAGCAGTGACCGCCGGCTTTCGCACTGTTGCCGGCCGCCACACGACGCTTCCCCGACGCCCGCCTTGTTCGCGGCCGCACCGATGGTATCGGCTGGTCTGGGGTCGCGCTGGTGTACGGGCTGGTTTCCTGGACAAAACGCCGCAAGCTGATGGTGCTGCTGTTCAAGCCCCGCTAGGCGCTCGATATCGTACTGGTAAGGAGCACCACCTTGCCGCCATCGCGCTTTGGGCGCGACATTGCCCGCGATATCCAAGCTAGTCCACGATCTGGGCCGCGCCAAGCCAGAACCAACTGATCGCAGTCGCTGATCTTGAAGCTATACGATCCGGTTGGACCAATTTCAGCGTATTCCCGTTGAGCCCAACGCCCCCCGAGGCTGACAGCACGTCGGCAATAACTTACGAAGCGTGTCCGTTTACGCGCTCGCCTGCGTTTGTTCCAACGCCTGGGACCGGGCGATTTCGTCCGGCCCCCAAAGTGTCTGATCAGTCGTTAGGCTGGCAACGCGCCGGACCTCTTGGCCGTCCAGGTGGCGATATAGTCCATCAGTCCTGGATTGAGGCAATCATAAGGTTCGAGCCCGATCGACTTCAGCTGTGACCTTATGCCGTCCATGCGGCTTGGATCGACACCGGACTCGATGATCGAGGAGACAAAGGCTGTGAAGCCCGGCGGCGCCCAGCCGTCTTCCTGGAAGCGTTCCGGATGGATGAAGGACAGCCCCTTGAACGCGTGGTCGCGCTCGACCGGGCCGTGCATGTGGACGCCGCAGCCGGTGCAGGCATGGCGCAGGATCAGCGCGCCCGGATCGACGATCTTCAGCTTGTCGCCGTTTTCGGTCACCGTCACGTCGTTTGTACCGGCAACCGCCACGACCGAGAACAGCGCGCCTTCCGGCTTCCAGCATTTGGTGCAGCCGCAGGCATGGTTGTGGGCGATCTGGCCCTTGACCTTCACCTTGACCGGGTTGCTGGTGCAGGCGCAGACCAGCGTGCCGCCGGCAAAGTCGGCCTTTTCCCGTGGCAGTCCATTGTCGATTTTAGGATGCAGTTTTTCCGGCATTTTTGTCTCCTCCCTTGTTGAACATCTGCATTTTTCGGCCGCTGGCCGGTTTGCCGGCGGCTTTCTTCTCGTCAGTAAACCACCACGCTCCTGATCGACTTGCCTTCATGCATCAGGTCAAAGCCCTTGTTGATGTCCTCGAGCTTCAGCGTGTGGGTGATCATCGGATCGATCTCGATCTTGCCGGCCATGTACCAGTCGACGATCTTCGGCACGTCGGTGCGGCCGCGCGCGCCGCCAAAGGCGGTGCCCATCCAGGTGCGGCCGGTGACCAGCTGGAACGGCCGCGTCGAGATCTCCTGGCCGGCGCCGGCAACGCCGATGATGACCGACTTGCCCCAGCCGCGATGCGACGCTTCGAGCGCCTGCCGCATGACTTTGGTGTTGCCGGTGCAGTCGAACGTGTAGTCGGCGCCGCCGATCTGGTCGGCGCCGCGCTTGGTCATGTTGACGAGATGAGCCACGACATCGCCGTCGATCTCCTTCGGATTGACGAAATGCGTCATGCCGAATTTCTCGCCCCATTCCTTCTTGTCGTTGTTCAGGTCGACGCCGATGATCATGTCGGCGCCGGCAAGGCGCAATCCCTGGATGACGTTGAGGCCGATGCCGCCGAGGCCGAACACGACCGCCGTCGCGCCTTGCTCGACCTTGGCCGTGTTGATGACAGCGCCGATGCCGGTGGTGACGCCGCAGCCGATGTAGCAGATCTTGTCGAACGGGGCGTCGGCATTGACCTTGGCCACCGCGATCTCGGGCAGCACGGTGAAATTGGAGAAGGTCGAGCAGCCCATATAGTGGAACAGCCTGTCCTTGCCGATCGAGAAGCGCGAGGTGCCGTCCGGCATCAAGCCCTGTCCCTGCGTGGCGCGGATGGCGGTGCACAGATTGGTCTTGCGCGACAGGCAGGACGGGCACTGCCGGCATTCCGGCGTATAGAGCGGGATGACATGGTCACCCTTCTTGACCGAGGTGACGCCCTTGCCGACGTCGACGACGATGCCGGCGCCCTCATGGCCGAGGATCGCCGGAAACAGGCCTTCCGGGTCGGCGCCCGACAGCGTGAACTCGTCGGTGTGGCAGATGCCGGTTGCCTTGATCTCGACCAGCACCTCGCCATCGCGGGGACCTTCGAGGTCGACCTCCATGATCTGCAGCGGCTTTCCGGCGGCGACGGCGACAGCGGCGCGCGTTTTCATCAGGCAATCCTCCCATGACGACCCATAGAGTTTCTCATTCCGCCATTGCTGCGGATGAGACCGCAATACGCTCATTCATCGCCGTATCCCCGCGAAAAGGAATAGGACTAAAGCAGACACGTAAGTCCACTTGCGGGGCTTTGATAAATCTTGTGGCGTCCGCTAAGCTCATTGTGGGCACCTTGAATTCGCGCTGGTCCGGGAACAATCGGACTTTAGTGCAAGAATGGGCAGTTTTATCGATGACGAGCGCGGTGCCAGGCACTCTCGCGGCCTTTTTGTGCTTTTTTTTCCAGACCGCCAACGTTACAGGCGTGATGGCCCAGGAAGTGACGGGCAAGCAACCGGTCGCAGCCGACAGGCCGGAAAGAAAGATAACCGAAATCAGAATAGGTTATTTGCGGGCCTACGCGCCGCAACTGGCGCTTTCCCTGCTGGACCTGCCGCCACGCGACGAAGGTGTCGCCGGCGCCAATGTGGCGATCGGCGACAACAACACGACAGGAAAGTTCCTCAGCCAGAAATTCAGCCTCGACATAGCCGAGGTCAAGCCGGACGCCGACGCGGTTCAGGCGTTCAACGATCTGATTGCCAAAGGTGACCGCTATGTTGTCGCTGACCTCTCGGCCAGGCAATTGCTGTCGATCGCCGACATCGCCCGCGACAAGGGCGTTCTGGTCTTCAATGTCGGTGCCACAGACGACAGCCTGCGCGAGGAAGACTGCCGCATAAACATTTTCCATGTGGCGCCGACACGAAGCATGCTGGCTGACGCGCTGGCGCAGTATCTCGTGGTAAAGAAATGGCCGAATTGGGTGCTGCTCTATGGTTCGCATGAGCGGGATCATCTCTATGCGGCCGCGTTGCGCCGCGCGGCGGCTCGCTTCGGCGGTCAGATCGTCGCCGAGAAGGAGTTCAAAGACAATGGCACGGCGCGCCGCACCGACACTGGCGCCACGCAGATACAGCAGCAGATTTCCGTGTTCACGCAGGATCTGCCGGAGCATGACGTGGTGCTTGTCGCCGATGAGAGCGAGGTGTTCGGAACCTATGTGCCCTACCGCACCTGGACACCGCGGCTGGTCGCCGGCACGGCCGGTCTTGTCGCATCGTCCTGGCATCCCGCGAGCGAGCAATGGGGTGGCATTCAAATGCAAAGCCGTTTCCTGAGGACGACCGGCCGGCGAATGCTGTCCAAGGATATGTCGGCCTGGACGGCGGTGCGGGCGGTGGGCGAAGCCAGCACACGGACCAATGGCGACGATCCGAAGAAGATCAGCGACTACATCCGCTCGGACGATTTCTCGGTCGCCGCCTTCAAGGGACAGAAGCTGACCTTCCGCAAGTGGAACCATCAGCTTCGCCAGCCAATCCTGCTCGGCGACACCAAATCCGTGGTCTCGACATCGCCACAGGAGGGTTATCTCCACCAGATCTCCGAGCTCGATACGCTCGGCGTCGATCAGCCGGAAACGAAATGCGTCCTTAAGTAGAACCAATCGGGAGGAATTTTCGTGCAGAGACGAGCTTGCGCACTCGCCATTCTCGGCTTCATGGCCAATCCGGCGTGGGCTTACACCGTTTATGTCTCCAACGAGAAAGACAATACGATAACGGTCGTCGACACGGCGACGATGCAAGTGGTGAAGACCGTCGAAGTCGGCCAGAGGCCGCGCGGTATCACCATCTCGCATGACGGCAAGTTCATCTATTTGTGCGCCAGCGATGACGATACGATCGAAATCATCGATAGCGCGACGCTGCAGATCGTTGGCACGCTGCCATCAGGCCCCGATCCCGAACTGTTCGTGCTTTCGCCCGACGGCAAGACGCTCTACGTCGCCAACGAGGACGACAATCTCGTCACCGCGATCAACGTCGAGAGCAAGCAGGTCATGACCGAGATTCCCGTTGGGGTGGAGCCTGAGGGCATGGCCGTCAGTCCCGATGGCAAAACCATGGTCAACACCTCCGAAACCACCAGCATGGCGCATTTCATCGACACCGACAGCCATGAGGTGACCGACAACGTCCTGGTCGACACGCGTCCCCGCTTTGCGCAATTCAAGCCCGACGGATCCCAGATCTGGGTCAGTGCCGAAATCGGCGGCACCGTGAGCGTCATCGACAGTATCAAACGCGAGGTGGTGAAGAAGATCCAGTTCGCGATTGCGGGACTGCGGCCCGAAACCATCCAGCCGGTCGGCATCGCAATCAGCGCGGACGGCAAGAAAGCCTATGTCGCGCTCGGCCCAGCGAACCACGTCGCCGTCATCAACACCGAAACCTACGAGGTGGAAAAATACATCCTGGTCGGCCAGCGCGTCTGGCATCTCGACTTCACCCCCGATCAGAAGACGCTGATCACCACCAACGGCAATTCCAACGACATCACCTTCATCGACACGGCGACGGACGAGCCGGTTCAATCGGTTACGGTGGGCCAGCAGCCTTGGGGCGTGGCCATATCGCCCCACTAGACCGCAGCAATGATCAGGGAGACCGACGTGATGAATATTTGCCGCGGGATGTTGCAAGTGCACTAGATGACCAGCGCGCCCCGAAGGAGCCAGCGGCATGCAGCATGTGAGGACAAGCGGAGCTGGAGAGGAGGTGGCAGCGCTCGATGTTGCCGGCGTCAGCCATTCGTATGGTCCGAAGCGAGCGCTCCAGGACGTCTCATTCTCGATCGCGCGGGGAACTTTCACCGTTCTGCTCGGCCTCAATGGGGCCGGCAAGACAACTTTGTTCTCACTGATCAGCCATCTTTACGGCACCCGCCGCGGATCGATTCGCATCTTCGGCCATGACGTCAGCCGCGCTTCGGGCGAAGCGCTCAGGCGTGTGGGCATCGTATTCCAGGCACGCACGCTCGACCTCGACCTCAGCGTCCACCAGAACCTCTCCTACCACGCCTCGCTGCATGGCATTGGCGGACACCAAGCCCGGCAGCGCATTGCCGCGCTGCTCGATACAGTCAACATGCAGGGCCGTCAGCATGACAAGGCACGCAGTCTTTCCGGCGGCCAAATGCGGCGCATCGAGATCGCGCGGGCGCTGCTCCACCGCCCTTCCCTGCTGCTGCTCGACGAGGCGACGGTCGGTCTCGACATCCAGTCGCGTGCGGGCATTTTGGCCACCATCCGCAAACTCGTCGAAACCGAGGGCATCGGTGTGCTGTGGGCGACGCATCTGATCGATGAGGTTGAAGACGGCGACCATGTCGTCGTGCTGCGGCAGGGCGACCTGGTTGCCAAGGGTAAGGTGGCCGATGTCGTTGCGACGAGCGGTGCCAGTTCGATCCGCGACGCCTTTTCCAGGCTCAACCGCATCGAGACAAGCGGCATCGCGGAGATGTCGCCATGAGCGCTCCCGCAATGCCCGCAAAAGTCGCCGCCCTCACGCCGGTGAAGTTCGAACAGTTTGGGCTCCGCCACTACCTCGTTTGCCTCAAAGGGATCGTCGTGCGGGAGTGCCTGCGCTTCCTGCATCAGCGCGAGCGCTTTATATCCTCGCTGGTTCGGCCGCTCGTCTGGCTGTTCATTTTTGCCGCCGGATTCCGGCAGGTGCTCGGCGTATCGATCATCCCGCCCTACAAGACCTACGTGCTCTACGAGGTCTACATCACGCCGGGCTTGTGCGGCATGATTCTGCTGTTTTCGGGCATGCAGTCTTCGCTGTCGATGGTCTATGACCGCGAGATGGGCAACATGCGCACCCTGCTGGTCAGCCCCTTCCCGCGTTGGTTCCTGCTGATGTCGAAGATGCTCGCCGGTGTCGCCGTGTCGATCGCGCAGGTTTACGCGTTCCTGATCGTTGCCTGGTTCTGGGGCGTCAAAGCGCCGCCGCTTGGCTATCTCACCGTGCTGCCGGCGCTGTTCCTGTCAGGCATGATGCTGTGCGCGCTCGGCATGCTTCTGTCTTCGATGATCAAGCAGCTCGAAAACTTCGCTGGCATCATGAACTTCGTCATCTTTCCCGGCTATTTCGCTTCTCCGGCACTCTATCCCTTGTGGCGTATCCAGGAGGCTAGCCCCCTGCTCTACAAAATTTGCCTCGCCAATCCATTTACTTACGCCGTCGAACTGATCCGCTTCGCCTTCTACGGCCAGGTTGACTGGCTATCGCTGGGCGTCGTTGCCGGCTGCACGCTGCTGTTCCTTGCCGCCGCCATCATCGCCTACGACCCTTCGCGCGGCCTGATGACCCGCAAACAGGACACGGGAGGAAATGCCTGATGCCGCGAATGATCCATGTTCGCGGTCTGGCTCTGGTCGCCATGCTCGCGCCGGGCGTCAACGCCATGGCAGCCAACCCCGATCCAGACTGGCCCTGCATGCAGCGCAAGGTGCCGCAACTCTCGCTCGGCCAGATCTGGAGCGGACCGGACCTTCCTTCAGCCGCGAAGGACTGGTCGAAGGACCCCACCATCTCCGCCCTGATCGAGGAAGTGTCGGCTCGCCGGATGCCGATTGCGGAAGCTCAAAAGAAGATCAGGGATTTCGCGGCCTCCTTGCCGGCCGAGCAACGTGCACCCAAAATGGCGATGATGGTGCAAGGCATGTTCGACCACCTGGACGCCGAGCGCTCGCAGGTGATCTCCGGCATTTCCCGCTACGCCCACAAGCAGCTCGAAATGGCCGCCGCGTTGCGCAAGGAAGCGTCCGAGGTCGATGCATTGCGGGCAAAGCCGGATGCAGATCCCGAAGAGATCGATCGGCGAACCGAACAGCTGAAATTCGCAACGCGAATTTTCGATGAACGCGTCCAATCACTGACCTACGTCTGTGAAGTGCCGACAATAATCGAGCAGCGGCTTTATCAATTGTCCAAGGCTGTCTCGGAAACGCTCGCCGCGAAGAAATAGAACCTCATTCGATCTTCGCGGCGGATATCATGATCCACGGCCGGGCAGCACGCGCCAGCGCTGAACGACATAACCGGGATGCGTCTCGATCCACTGGGCGACCAGCGATTGCGCCTGCATGAAGGCGGTCCCGGGATTCATCGCCAGGCCGTCCACCATCTGTTCGCGTTGTTCACAGGTCTGCGGCACAGCCGTCAGGCAGACCATCATAACGAGCGTGTAAAGCATTGCCCCTTGTCCCCATCGATCCCGAACCCCATGCCCGGGAGGTTTCCGTGATTCCGACCAGTCTGCAGCGATCGCACATACGGATCACTTACGTGTGTGAAAGGAACGTGACCCCCGCTCTTTCGCGCCGCAATATAACATAGCGCTAATCTAACGCCAACGACCGCAGGGCGTTCTGCAGAGCAATCGCGTCAGGTTGCGCCGCGCCAATGTGGTGCCGATGTTTCCAGCGTCGATGATTCCGATCTTGACGGGTGTTCGTCGATGTCATCAAACCGGGAGCCCGAGTTGCTTTCGCAGGCTTTTGTCGAATGCGGATGCGGGGACGAAACGGCGCAGGAAACTGACCTGGCGCGCCATTTTTCCAGCCGCATAGCGCCCCTTCGGAGCGGGATCGGTCGCAGCCGCCAAAACGGTCCTGGCCACCACTTCCGGCGCATCGCCTTTTTCCATCGCTTTCCGCACAGCTGCATTCATGCCGGCGCGCGCAGTGTCATAGATATCGAGCAACTGATCCGGCCTGGCGAGATTTTCTTCAAATGAGGTGCGGGTATAGGCGGGCTCCACCAACACGACGCGAATTCCGAAAGGACGCAGTTCGTGGTCGAGCGATTCGGAGTAGCCCTCAACGGCATGCTTGGTCGACGAATAAAGCGCGAAATAGGGAGCTGGAATGAACCCCTGCACCGAGCTCAAATTGACGATTCTGCCCTTGCCTTGGCGGCGCATTGTCGGCAACACCGCTTTGGTTACTCGCATAACGCCAAAGACGTTCACGTCAAACAACGACTTGGCCTGGGCCATCGAGGACTCCTCCGCGCCACCAAGCAGGCCAACGCCGGCATTGTTGACAAGCAGGTCGATGCGCCCGGTCTCGGCCAGCACGTCCTGGACAAGTTTCGCCACGGACGCCTCATCGGTCACGTCACAGGCCAGCATGGTAACGCCATCGGATCGGTCGACGACCGCGCGACGGCTGGTTCCGAACACGCGAAAGCCCGCGTTCTGCAGGGCTTTGGCCGTTGTGTGCCCGATACCGCTGGATGCCCCCGTCACCAGGGCGACGCCTAGATTGGTCTTGTTCATGGAGGTCACTTCTTTCTTCGTTTTGGATTGGCGTGGGAGAAGCACGACAGGTCGGAGCGAAAGGCGTCAATCATGAGCGCCTCCGGTACTCGCGCCGGCCAGATCATCCGTCCAGCGCCGGAACAGCGCGCTGGCATTAACGCCTCCGAAGCCGAAGCCATTGGCGATTGCGTAGCCCGTCGCCATCGGCCGGGCCCGGTTTGCGACGAAGTCGATCCCGTCGCCGGCCGGATCGGGAGCGCTCAGATTGAGGGTCGGCGGTGCCATCTGATCCCTGAGCGCCAGGATTGCGAAGATTGCTCCGAGCCCGCCGGCGGCTCCGAGCAGGTGTCCGGTCGCCGATTTCGTTGCACTGACAGCTATCGCGAAATCGCGCCCGAACACGCTCTTGATCGCTTCGATCTCACCCAGGTCGCCCACCGGCGTGGAGGTCGCATGGGCATTGAGATGACGAACCTCGCGGGGCGAAATCCCTGCTTGGGCGATTGCGACCTCCATGGCCCGGCGCGCACCGTCGCCGTCCTCGGGACCGGAGGTGACGTGATGAGCATCCGCCGTCGTGCCGTAGCCGACAAGCTCGGCCAGCGGTCTTGCGCCGCGCGCCAGCGCGTGGCTCAATTCCTCGATGACCAGCATGCCTGCTCCTTCGCCCATGACGAAGCCGTCCCGCGACTTGTCGAACGGTCGGGAGGCCTCATCAGGACGGTGATTGAAGGACGTCGAAAGAGAGCGTGCCGCCGCAAACCCACCGAGGCTGACAAGATTCATGCATGCTTCCGTCCCGCCGCACACGGCAATATCGGCCTCGTTGGCGCGGATCAGGCGAGCCGCATCGCCGATCGCCTGAATGCCGGCCGCGCACGCCGTCACGGGTGCACCGAGCGGACCTTTGAAGCCGTAGCGGATCGAGACGTGGCCTGCCGCGAGGTTCACCAGGAAGGACGGCACCGTAAAAGGTGATAGACGGCGGACGCCGCGCCGGTCGACCGTGCGCACCGCCTCGGTTATGGCCGGGAACCCGCCGACGCCCGAGGCGATGATCGTGGCCGTGCGCAAGCGATCCGCTTCCGAGACGGGGGCCCATCTTGCTTGGGCGAGCGCTTCTCGTGCCGCGGCCAGCGCAAAGAGAATGAACCGGTCTACCTTGCGCTGATCCTTCGGCGGAAGGATCGCTTCCGGATCGAAACCAGCGTCCGGATCTTCTTCTGTGGAGGGCACCACCCCGCCGACCTTCGCCGGCAGGTCGCACACCACATCATCCGCAAGCCTGCGGATGCCCGAGCGGCCGGCCAGGAGACGCGACCAGGACGCTTCGACATCGGCAGCAAGGGGCGTGACCGCTCCCATGCCTGTGACAACAATCCGTCGCATCTATTTTCCTATCAATTTGGGTGCGCCGCCAGCGCTGCGCACGCCGTTCAAGCGCCGGCTGCTTCGCGAACCTGTTCTGTCGCCGCATCCAGAAATGCCTGCGCGAGGTCGGGGTCGTTGACGACGCGCGAAAGGAGCACCGCACCGACCATTGTCGAGAGAATGGCCATGGCCTTGTCGCCGGGCCGCTCGCCGTCGGCCTCGCCAACCCAACTACCAAACATCTCAAGATATTCCCTGATCCCGGCTTCGAACGACGCTCTCACGTCCACGCCCTGTCTGGCGGCATCCGAACCGAGCGCCACGATCGGGCAGCCGTCCATCCTTTCTCCGCGATGGTCCATGCTGAGGTAGAACGCGATCACCGCGCCAAGCGGATCCTCAGGTTTTGCCGTAGTCGCGGCCGACCATCGTTGGGTGGCGCTCTCCATCGCCCGCCTGGACGCCTGCGCCGCCAGGTCGTCCTTGGATGCGAACTGCTTGTAAAACGCGCCTTGGGTCAGTCCGGCACCCTTCATCAGATCCTTAAGGCCGATGCCGTCAAAGCCGCGCTCCCGAAAAAGGCGGCTTGCCACGTTGATGACGGTTTCTCGGTTTTCCGCTGCCTGGGTACGACTTACGCGCATTGTTGACCTCTTTTTTAGATTGCGTTCGTAATCTATAGCCTATATAGAGTTCGAACGCAATCTAAAAAGGAGATGCGAAATGATCCGCAAAACCCTGAGCGCATCGCTCCTGGCCGCGCTGTTTCTTGCGACCCCGGCTTTTGCCGAGGAAGCCACCGTCGGACGCCCGATCGAGGGCGGCAGCCTGCACAACGGACACCTTGACATGGTTGTCTACTACGTCCCGGTCGACGGCGGCCTCCTGGAGGTCACCGCCACCTTCGCGCCGAAGACCGGGGGTGATCCGCTGCGCGTCGTCATGGGTCTCGCCGACGATGACTCCGTGGCCTTTTCCATGCCGGGCCACCGAGGCTCGCTCTACGCGTTCTCAAGGTCCGGGGATGAGGTGACGGTGTCGACCGAGACTGACATGCGTCTGCGAGCCGACGCGACAATACGCTGAGCCGAAGTTCGGATTGCAGCCGGCGTGCTGCTGGCCGTGGGCTCTCGCGTCCGCTCGGCTCGCCACACGGTGCCTCGATCACGCCATCGAATAAGTTTGGGGAGAGGTCAAATGCTATACAGTTATTTTGTCGAGAAATCGATCCGAGAGAGCTTCGACCACGTCAACAACCATCGCTGGGATGAGGCGGTGAAGGCACTCGCGCTGCATGTCCATCACCGCGTTTCGGGCGCTCACGCGCTTGGTGGTGAGCGCCACGACAAAGAAGCCATGCGCCGCTGGTTTGAGCGCCTCGGCCGCGTCCTGCCCAATCTCCATCTCACGGTCAACCACATCTGGGTGAAGGGCTGGCCGTGGCATACCACCGTGTTTGCCCAGTGGGACGGCACCGCAACGCTGCTCAATGGCGACGCGTCGTACGTCAACCGTGGTCTCCACGTGTTCACCCTGCGGTGGGGCAGAGTCTATGCACTTGAGGAATTTTACGATTCACAAGCAGCGGCCCGCGGTCTTGCCGCCCAAGCGGCAGCTGGCCTCGAAGAAGCTGTCGCCGAACCAATTGTAAGCTAGCAGACGCTCAATCAAAGCCCACCGTTCCGTGAACGCGGGGCCCCTACCCGTGGCCCCAGCGCTGGAGGGCGGTCGCCTCGCTCCGCAAATGCGTGCCACCGCGATGCCTCCCTATCCTCGGCTCGTGCACGTCGGTCTGGAGATCACAGCCGATCAGCCGCTGATATGCACCATCGTTTGTCTGAAGCGTTTGCCTGGACCGCGCGCGCCCTAAGTTGCGCGACGTTTGGTGTTCGGCTCCTCGTGCGGATAGAGCTTGCCGAACAGTGGCAGGTACATCGCGCCCTTGCGCATCAGAAAATCGTGGAATGTCGCCATCGCCGGCGAGATCGCGTGATCGCTGCGCATCACCGAAAACCATTGCCGGCGGATCGGCATGCCGACAACGTCGAGGATAACCAGCCGGCCGGCTTCGGTTTCGGCAGCGATGGTGTGGGCAGAGATGAAGGCGATGCCGAGCCCGGCCATCACCGCCTGCTTGATGGTCTCGTTCGAGTCCATCTCGACGCCGAGATCGTCGATGCGGCCGGGCACGTCGCTCAGGAATATTTCCAGTGAGATGCGCGTTCCGGAGCCGGGCTCGCGAATGAGGAAATGCTCCTCGGCGATCCGCTCCTTGGAAATGTCGCGTGCCGACGCCAGCGGGTGGTCGGGCGGTGCGATGATGACCAGCGGGTGATCGCCGAAGACCGAAGCACGCACCGGGACTTCCTTGGCCGGGCGTCCCATCAGCGCGATATCGATGTCGTGGTTCTTCAGATTGTCGATCGTCTCGGCGCGGTTGCCGATGGCAAGGCGCATGTCGATATCGGGATGTTCCTTCATGAAGGCGGCCATCAGCCGCGGCGCGAAATATTTGGCTGTGGAAACGACGCCGAGCCGCAAGCTGCCGGCGCGCACGCCCTTGATCGCATCCATCTTGTCTTCGAGCAGACGAAGCCGCTCCTCGATGGCCTGTGCCGTCTCGACGAAGGCCAGACCTGCGGCAGTGGGACGCATGCCGTCCGACGTCCGGTCGAACAGGGCCAGTTGGAACTCCTCCTCCACTTGCCGCAACTGGATCGTCACCGCTGGAGGAGACAGGCCTAAGACCTTGGCCGCACTGACGATTTTTCCGTGGCTGATGATTGCCTGAACGGTCTTGAACTGCTTGAGCGTGAGGTTTCTCATGCGGCATACTAAAATTTTTTTACTGCTTGAGTAAAGTTATTGAATTTTACTTATCCAGCGTCGTTTGTTCTCCTTTCCCAGTCCGGCCGACCCGAGGAGAGGCGGCTCGATCGGGAGGTTACGATGCCAGCGGCAACGCTCGACGCTTTTCTGAACTCCTATCTTGGCGAGCCGGACGAACTGCGCTCCGCGGTCGTAGCGACCATCCGTCAGCTGACGCAGGCGGCCACCACGATCCGCAACACCATCAATCAAGGGGTGCTCGGCACCGCCTTTGCGGGAACCCGCGGCGCCAATGCTGACGGCGACATCCAGAAGGATCTCGATGTCTTCGCCGATGATATCTTCCTCGACGCCATGCGCCACGCTCCGGTCGCGCTCTACGCTTCCGAGGAACTGGAGCAGCCGGTGCTGCTCGACAGGCAAGCGCCTCTTGCCATCGCCATCGACCCGCTCGATGGTTCTTCCAACATCGACACCAACGTGTCGATCGGAACGGTCTTCTCGCTTCTCCCTGCAACTGGCGCGCCGGATGGGAATCCGGCCGCCTCGTTTTTGCAGGCAGGGGTGAACCAGCTGGGCGCCGGTTTCTTCATCTACGGCCCGCAGCTGGCGCTGGTTCTGTCGCTCGGCAGCGGCACCCATGTCTTCGTTCACTCGACCAGGCTCGGCACCTTCGTCCAGGCCTACGAGAGCCGGATCATCCCGCAGCGAACCCAGGAGTTCGCCATCAACGCCGCCAACTACCGGCATTGGGACGAGGCGGTGCGGCTCTACATCGATGACTGCCTTGAAGGCACCGAAGGCCCACGTGAGAAGGACTTCAACATGCGCTGGATCGCCTCCCTGGTTGCGGACTGCTACCGCATATTGATGCGCGGCGGCGTATTCCTGTATCCAGGCGACAAGCGCAAGGGCTACAGGCAGGGGCGACTTCGCCTCGTCTATGAGGCAAACCCGATCGCCTATCTCGTCGAACAGGCGGGCGGTGCGGCCACCGACACGATGACCCGCATCCTCGAAATCGAACCCGAGAGCCTGCACCAGCGCGTGCCCATGGTTTTCGGATCGGCGCGGGAAGTCGCGCGCATCACCCGCTACCACACCGAGCCGAGTGCCATCGGCGAGCGCGCGCCGCTGTTCAGCCGCCGCGGCCTTTTCAGGGCCTGAAGACCATGTCGGCAAAGCACCCCATCATTACCATCACCGGGTCGTCGGGCGCAGGCACCACCTCTGTCAAGCGCATCTTCGAACTGATCTTCCGGCGCGAGAACATCGGGGCCGCCTTCATCGAAGGCGATGCTTTCCATCGCTACGACCGCGCCACGATGAAGGCGAAGGTGGCCGAGGAGGAAAAGGCGGGCAATCCGAACTTCACCCACTTCCATGCCGAGGCCAATGAACTGGCAATCCTCGAAGAGGTATTCGAGCAATATGGCCGCCGGGGAACCGGAAAGACCCGCACCTACATCCATGATGAGGATGAGGAGAAGCAGTACGGCACGCCGCCGGGACATTTCACCGAATGGCGCGAATTTCCGCCGAGCGACCTGCTCTTCTATGAGGGCCTGCATGGCTGCGTCGTCACCGACAAGATCAACCTGGCCAGGCACGCGGATCTCAAGATCGGCGTGGTGCCGGTCATAAATCTCGAATGGATCCAGAAGATCCATCGCGACCGCGCAACGCGCGGCTATTCCACCGAGGCGGTGATGGACGTCATCCTGCGCCGTATGCCTGACTATGTCCGCTACATCGTCCCGCAGTTTTCGCAGACCGCCATCAACTTCCAGCGCGTGCCGATCGTCGACACGTCCAATCCATTCATCGCGCGCTGGATTCCGACGCCTGACGAATCGATGCTGGTTATCCGCTTCGCCAATCCCCGCGGCATCGATTTCCCCTACCTGCTTTCGATGATCCACGACTCGTTCATGTCGCGGCCGAATTCCATAGTGGTGCCCGGCAACAAGCTCGACCTTGCCATGCAGCTGATCCTGACGCCGCTCATCCTGCAATTGATCGAACGCAAGAACCGTGTGTCGTGAGGAGGACGCCATGAACAGCCAGGCAGCAGCACTGAAGCCCGTCGCCGCCGTCTCGGAGCGCGACATGGCCAACGCCATTCGCGCACTGGCGATGGACAGCGTCCAAAAGGCCAATTCCGGTCATCCGGGCATGCCGATGGGCATGGCCGATGTCGCGACGGTGCTGTTCAGCCGCTTCATCAACATCGATCCGTCGGCGCCCAACTGGCCCGATCGTGACCGCTTCGTGCTCTCAGCCGGGCACGGCTCCATGCTGCAGTATGCGCTGCATTACCTGCTAGGCTTTGAAGACATGCCTATCGAAGAATTGCAGCGGTTTCGCCAGCTGGGCAGCCGCACCGCCGGACATCCGGAATATGGCCATGCGCTTGGCATCGAGACGACGACCGGCCCGCTTGGACAAGGCATTTCGACCGCTGTCGGCATGGCGCTGGCGGAGCGCATGCTGGCGGCCCGCCACGGCGCCGATCTCGTCGACCATTTCACCTACGCAATCGCCGGCGACGGCTGCCTGCAGGAAGGCATCAGCCACGAGGCGATCGATCTTGCCGGTCACCTGAAGCTCTCCCGGCTGATCGTCTTTTGGGACGACAATGCGATCTCGATCGACGGGCCCACTTCCCTGTCGACATCGATGGACCAGCCGGCGCGGTTCAAAGCCGCTGGATGGCATGTCCAGTCGGTGAACGGCCACGACACGGAAGCCGTTGCGGCGGCAATCGAAGCGGCGCAGCAATCGGACCAGCCGTCTCTGATCGCCTGCCGCACGGTGATCGGCAAGGGCGCCCCAAATTTGGGTGGTTCGGAAAAGACGCATGGCGCGCCGCTGGGCGATGCGGAGATCGCCGCGACGCGCGAAAACATCGGCTGGGCCTTCGCGCCGTTCGAGGTGCCGGACGATATCCTTGTCGCCTGGCGCGAGGTTGCCGCCCGCGGTCAAGCGGCACGCCGCGCCTGGGAGCAGCGGCTTGCCGCCTCACCACGGCGGCAGGCCTTCGAGAGCGCGGTCGCCGGCGTCCTGCCCGACGCGGTCTTCGAAGCACTCGACGCTTTCCGCAAGGAGCATGTCGGGAAGGCGACCAAGGTTGCAACGCGAAAAGCCTCGGAAATGGCACTCGCTGCGATCAATGGCGCAACCGAACTGACCGTCGGCGGCTCCGCCGATCTGACGCATTCGAACCTGACGATCACCAAGGGTATGAGCCGCATCGCGCCGGGCGACTACGCAGGCCGCTACATCCACTATGGAATCCGCGAGCACGGCATGGCCGCAGCCATGAACGGCATCGCACTGCATGGCGGCTTCGTGCCTTATGGCGGCACGTTCCTGTGCTTCGCCGACTATGCGCGTGGCGCGATGCGGCTCTCGGCGCTCATGGGCCAGCGTGTCATCTATGTGATGACGCATGATTCCATCGGTCTCGGCGAGGACGGCCCGACCCACCAGCCGGTCGAGCACCTGGCGATGCTGCGGGCGACGCCAAACCTCAACGTCTTCCGCCCGGCCGACATCATCGAAACGGCGGAGTCCTGGGAACTGGCGCTGAGAAGCGAGAAGCGGCCGAGCGTTCTGGTGCTCTCGCGCCAGAACCTGCCGATGCTGCGCCAAGCACCTAGCGACGAGCCACACAGCGACGAGAACCGGTCGAGCCGGGGCGCCTACATCCTGCGCGAGCCAGTCGGGCAACGCGCGGTGACGCTGATCGCCACCGGCTCGGAGGTCGAGATCGCGGTTGCCGCCGCCGAACGGCTGGAGACCGGGCACGGCGTCGCCGCCGCGGTTGTCTCGATGCCGTGCTGGGAGCTTTTCGAGCAGCAGGACGCCGGCACCCGCAAGGCCGTCCTCGGCTCGGCGCCCCGCATTGCCATCGAAGCCGCAGCACGGCTCGGCTGGGACCGCTGGATCGGCGACACCGGCACTTTCGTCGGCATGGCCGGTTTCGGCGCCAGCGCCCCTGCCCCGGATCTCTACCGGCATTTCGACATCACGCCCGAAGCCGTCGCGGCAGCGGCGCTGAAGCTCATCATCTAGGAGAAACCGACAATGGCCCGCATCACCCTTCGCCAGCTTCTCGACCATGCCGCCGAGCACGGCTACGGGGTGCCGGCATTCAACATCAACAACATGGAACAGGGCCTCGCTATCATGGAGGCCGCCAGGGCCTGCGATGCGCCGGTTATCATCCAGGCCTCACGCGGCGCCCGTTCCTATGCCAATGACATCATGCTGGCCAAGATGATGGAGGCGTTGACCGAAATCCATCCGGCCATTCCGCTCTGCATCCATCAGGATCACGGCAACAACGAAGCCACCTGCCTGTCGGCGATCCGCCACGGCTTCACCTCGGTGATGATGGACGGATCGCTGATGGCGGATGCCAAGACACCGGCGAGCTACGATTACAACGTCGCCATCACCGAACGTGTCGCACGCATGGCGCATTGGGTCGGCGCTTCGGTCGAAGGCGAGCTCGGCGTGCTCGGCTCGCTGGAGACCGGCCAGGGCGAGGCCGAGGACGGGCACGGCGCCGAAGGTGCGCTTTCCCATGACCAGCTTTTGACCGATCCCGATCAGGCGGTCGACTTCGTCACCGCCACCCGGGTCGACGCGCTGGCGATCGCCTGCGGTACCTCGCACGGCGCCTATAAATTCAGCCGCAAGCCTGACGGCGGCATCCTGGCCATGCAGGTGATCGAGGCGATTCACGAAAAGCTGCCCAACACGCATCTGGTCATGCACGGGTCTTCCTCCGTGCCGCAGGAACTGCAGGATATCATCAACAACAATGGCGGCGAGATGCCCCAGACCTTTGGCGTCCCGGTCGAGGAAATCGAGCGCGGCATCCGCTACGGCGTGCGCAAGGTCAACATCGACACCGATTGCCGAATGGCCATGGCCGGGCAGTTCCGCCGCGTTGCGACGGAGGACCCGCGCGAATTCGATCCGCGTAAATTCCTGAAACCCGCCATGGACGCCCTGCGCGACCTTTGCCGCGATCGCTTCGAACGCTTCGGCACCGCA
Source organism: Mesorhizobium sp. M1088 (assembly GCF_040318575.1). Lineage (NCBI taxonomy): Bacteria > Pseudomonadati > Pseudomonadota > Alphaproteobacteria > Hyphomicrobiales > Phyllobacteriaceae > Mesorhizobium > Mesorhizobium sp. M1088. The sequence continues at coordinate 33,626 of NZ_JAMYMO010000041.1, forward strand.
GGCCACGCGTCGAAGATCAGGGTGATCGCCATGGATGAGATGGCGAAACGTTACGCCGCAGGAAAGCTCGACCCCCATATCGCAACCGCGAAAGCCGCCTGAGCGGCAAACAGGAGACCTGCCATGAACAAGATCGACATGCCCTCACCAGGCACGCTCAAGGAAGGCAAGGAACGCTACAGGTCGGGCGTCATCCCCTACAAGAAGATGGGCTACTGGGAGCCGGACTACCGGCCCAAGGAGACCGACCTGATCGCCATGTTTCGGATCACGCCGCAGCCCGGCGTCGACCACGAGGAGGCGGCCGCCGCCATCGCCGGTGAATCCTCTACCGCGACATGGACCGTGGTGTGGACCGACAGGCTGACCGCCTGCGAGCTCTACCGCGCCAAGGCATTCAAATCCGAGCCGGTGCCGAACACAGGTCCAGGCACCAGGATCGAGCAACAGTACTTCGCCTATATCGCCTACGACCTCGACCTGTTCGAGCCCGGCTCCATCGCCAACCTGACTGCATCGATCATCGGCAACGTGTTCGGCTTCAAGGCCGTCAAGGCCTTGCGGCTCGAGGACATGCGCATCCCGGTGGCTTACCTCAAGACCTTCCAGGGCCCGGCGACCGGCATCGTGGTGGAACGCGAGCGGCTCGACAAGTTCGGCCGGCCGCTGCTCGGCGCGACGACGAAGCCGAAGCTTGGTCTGTCCGGCCGCAACTACGGCCGCGTCGTCTACGAGGCGCTGAAGGGTGGCCTCGACTTCGTCAAGGACGACGAGAACATCAACTCACAGCCCTTCATGCATTGGCGCGACCGCTTCCTCTACTGCATGGAGGCTGTGAACAAGGCGTCGGCCGCCACCGGCGAAGTCAAGGGCCATTATCTCAACGTCACCGCCGGCACGATGGAGGACATGTACGAGCGCGCCGAATTTGCAAAACAGCTTGGCTCCTGCATCGTCATGATCGACCTCGTCATTGGCTACACGGCGATCCAGTCGATGGCCAAGTGGGCACGCCGCAACGACATGATCCTGCACCTCCACCGGGCCGGCAACTCGACCTATTCGCGCCAGAAGAACCACGGCATGAATTTTCGCGTCATCTGCAAATGGATGCGGATGGCCGGCGTCGATCACATCCATGCCGGCACGGTGGTCGGCAAGCTGGAAGGCGACCCGCTTATGATCAAGGGGTTTTATGACACGCTGCGCGAGGAGCGCACGCCGCAGAACCTCGAAACCGGGCTGTTCTTCGATCAGGACTGGGCCTCGCTCAACAAGGTGATGCCCGTCGCCTCCGGTGGCATCCATGCCGGCCAGATGCACCAGTTGATCCATTATCTCGGCGAGGACGTCATCCTGCAGTTCGGCGGCGGCACGATCGGCCATCCGGACGGCATCCAGGCCGGCGCGACGGCCAATCGCGTCGCGTTGGAGGCGATGATCCTCGCCCGCAACGAGGGCCGCGACTATCTGCGCGAAGGGACCAAAATCCTCGAACAGGCGGCCAGATGGTGCACGCCGCTCAAGGCGGCCCTGGAGACGTGGAAGGACGTCACCTTCAACTACGAATCGACCGACACGGCCGACTTTGTGCCAACCGCAACGCCGAGCTTCTAGACGAAAGGAACCGTCGCCATGATGACCAATCCCGGAAACAAGGTCACGCAGGGACAGTTTTCGTTCCTGCCCGAGCTAACCGATGAGCAGATTTCGGCGCAGATCAAATACGCACTGAAAAACCACTGGGCGGTCAGCGTCGAGTACACGGACGATCCACATCCGCGAAACACCTATTGGGAAATGTACGGCAACCCGATGTTCGACCTGAGGGACCCGGCGGGCATCCTGCTTGAAGTCAACAATTGCCGGAGAGCTATGCCCAACATGTATGTCCGGGTCACCGCCTTCGATTCGACCAAGGGCTGGGAAGCACCGCGCATGTCATTCATCGTCAACCGGCCACCCAATGAACCCGGGTTCCGGCTGCTGCGCCAAGAGCGTGACGGCCGCAGTCAGGGCTATTCGATCGTGCCTTATGCGACCGACAGGCCCGAAGGCGAACGGAGCTAGGCGAACCATGCTGGACGCGATAGCTAAGAGCGCTGCCGCGCAGGGCGAATCGGTTGATCTACAGGCCGAGTTCGAGGCGTCCAACATCGACGAGGTGATGGACAGGCTCGACCGCGAACTCGTCGGCCTGAAGCCCGTCAAGACCCGCATCCGCGAGATCGCGGCGCTGCTTCTGGTCGACCGGCTTCGCCGCAAGTTCGGGCTGACCTCGGGCGCGCCGACGCTGCACATGAACTTTACGGGGAATCCCGGTACCGGAAAGACCACCGTGGCGCTCAGAATGGCCGAAATCCTGCATCGTCTCGGCTATGTCCGCGAAGGCCACATGGTCGCGGTGACGCGCGACGATCTCGTCGGCCAGTATGTGGGCCACACCGCGCCCAAAACCCGCGAAGTGATCAAGCGCGCCATGGGCGGGGTGCTTTTCATCGACGAGGCCTACTATCTCTACAAGCCCGAGAACGAACGCGACTACGGCCAGGAATCGATCGAAATCCTGCTGCAATGCATGGAAAACAACCGTGACGATCTGGTTGTGATTCTTGCCGGCTACAAGGACAAGATGGACCGCTTCTTCGACAGCAATCCCGGCATGCGCTCGCGCATCGCCCATCACCTCGATTTTCCGGACTACGGCGTCAGCGAACTCAAATCAATCGCCGAGATCATGCTGGCGGAACAGAATTACCGCCTCAGCGAAGCGGCGGCCAAGGCGCTCGAAGAGTATCTCCCGATCCGCATGCGGCTGCCGCATTTCTCCAACGCCCGCTCCGTTCGCAATAGCCTCGACCGGGCGCGGCTGCGCCAGGCCGGCCGGCTTTTCGCATCGCGCGACCGGGCGTTGACGAAAATCGATCTTATCACCATCGAGGAATCCGATATTCGCGGCAGCCGCGTGTTCGCGGAAGGTAAGCTCGAAGGCGAACCGGAGACGAAGGCGCGCTGACAAGATGACGGCGGTTGGTGTGCAGCGACCGGAAACGGACGACAGAATGGGAGCCGACGACCATGGATAGCAAGACAATCATCGCGCCCTCGGTGCTTTCCGCGGACTTCTCGCGGCTCGGCGACGAGGTCGAAGCGGTCGTCCGGGCGGGTGCCGACTGGATCCATCTCGACGTGATGGATGGCCATTTCGTGCCCAACATCACCTTCGGTCCGCCGGTGGTCAAGGCGATCCGTAATCGAACGGACAAGGTCTTCGACTGCCACCTGATGATCGCGCCGGCCGACGCCTATCTCGGCGCCTTCGCCGATGCCGGCTGCGACATCATTACGGTGCATGCCGAGGCCGGACCGCATCTCGACCGTTCGCTGCAGGCAATCAGAAATCTCGGCAAGAAGGCCGGCGTGTCGCTGAACCCGTCAACGCCGGAAAGCGTCATCGAATATGTACTTGACCGGCTCGATCTGGTGCTTCTGATGACGGTCAATCCGGGCTTCGGCGGCCAGGCCTTCATTGCGGCGGTCGTCGACAAGGTCAGGCGGGTCAAGGCGCTGGTCGGCCATCGTCCGATCGACATAGAGATCGACGGCGGCGTCACGCCCGAAACCGCTCCGCTGGTCACCGCGGCCGGCGCCAATGTGCTGGTCGCCGGCTCGGCCATCTTTAAGGGCGGCACCGAGGCGGCCTATCGCGCCAATATCGGCGCCATCAGGCAGGCGGCCGACGGGGCGATCCGGAAAGCGGCGTAAACCGTTTCATCGGAGGGCAAACATTTCATCGGAGGAAAACTTGGCGGCAATCCCACCTGTCTGCGATTTCGGCTGGCGAGCCATCGACGCCGTTTTGCCAGGCGTCGACGGCACGTCGCATTCGATCTTAAGCCACGCCGGCCCGAACGGGCTGGTGGTGGCCTTCATCTGCAACCACTGCCCCTATGTGAAGGCGGTGATTTCACGCATGGTGCGCGACGCCAATGACCTCAAGGCCGAAGGCATCGGCTTTGTCGCGATCAACTCCAACGACAGCGACGCCTATCCAGATGATTCCTTCGACAACATGAAGCTCTTTGCCAGGACGAACGGCTTCACTTTCCCCTATCTCCACGACGAGCACCAGACGGTGGCGCGTGCCTACGGAGCCGTTTGCACCCCGGATTTCTTCGGGCTCAACAGCGAGTTGACGCTGCAATACCGCGGCCGGCTGGACGCGTCGCGACGCGACGCCGAATCGCCCAGGCTGAGGCGCGACCTGTTCGAGGCGATGAAGCAGGTTGCCCGAACCGGCGACGGACCGCTTGACCAGATCGCTTCGATCGGCTGTTCGATCAAGTGGAAGGATGCTGCATGAACGTCGGCGCAGGCAGGCCGTTTCGCTCGCCCAAGGCGATCCTGTTCGACCTCGACGGCACACTGGTCGATTCGGCGCCTGATATAGCGGCCGCCGTCAACGAATTGCTGGCCGGCCACGATCTGCCGCCGCTGCGGCTGGATCAGGTCAAGGCCATGATCGGCGGCGGCATCAGGAAACTGGTCGAACGCGCCTTCGCGGCTTCCGGCACGCCGCTCCTCGGCAGCGCGCTCGATGAGGCCAACCGCGTCATGGCGCCGATCTATCGCAGGCATCTGACCGGCCGCACGGGGCTGATGCCTGGCGTCAGGGAGGTTCTCACGCACTTGCATTTGAGCGGAATAGCCATGGCCGTGGTGACCAACAAGCCGCAGCTGGCGGCGCGCGAAATCCTGCTGCATTTTCGGCTGACGGAATATCTCGGCGCGATCGTCGGCGGAGACGCGGTGACATACTTGAAACCGGCGCCAGACGCGCTGTTGCTGGCGCTCGACCTGCTTCAGGTCGAACCTCGTGACACGCTGATGGTCGGAGACAGCAGCGCCGACGTGGCCGCCGCCCGCGCCGCCGGCATGGCAGTCATTCTGCTGCGTGGCGGATACAGCCAAATTCCCGTTGAAGAGCTTGGCGCCGACCTCGTTTGCGACAGCCTGTTCGATCTGCCGTCCGCGATGCAGAGGCTGCAAGACGCTGCGTGACCCCATGCGCAAAGCCTAGCCAACGCCGGCCGAGCGCAGTCCAACGGCCGGCAGTACCGCGTTATTTTGAGAATTGTTTCAGATAAGCAATGACGTTGGCGATGTCCTCGTCTTTCTTGAGGCCGACAAACGCCATCTTGGTTCCTTTGACCATCGCCCTGGGATCGCGAAGGTAGGTCGTCAGCGTGGCCTCATCCCATTTGACGCCGGACTTGCCGGCCTCGGTCATGGCCTTGGAATAGCTGAACCCCGGATGCGTCCCGGCCGTTCGGCCGATGACGCCGTTCAAGGACGGGCCGACCTTGTTCTGGTCCTTGTCTGCGACGTGGCAGACCTTGCATTTGGCGAAGACCTTCTCACCCGCCGCGGCATCCTGTGCCTGAGACTGGGTAGTGACAAAGGTGGCGACGGACACGGCGGCGAAAAATGCAACTGCGCGCATGGCATTTCCTCATTGATCGTGTGAGTGCCCGGGACACTTTACGCGTGTCGATGCCTTGATCGCCGGCATTCGTTTTAAAGCTGGAGAGCGAACCATTCGTCCTTCCTCCCCGGACTGGCAGGACCTGCACACCTCGAAAAGCTAGACTGCCGATGAGGGAAGTCAATCGTACAAAGGTCCTGTTTCGTTTCCCGACTGCGCGACGGGAAGTGTGTAGCGACACGGCGGTCCACATCATTGACGCCTATTGGCCGAACGCGTAGCCTCACTCCAACCGGTTTGCTGTTTGGGCACCTTCAGGAATCCGCGCAACTCCAAAGCACGAACTCTGGAGAGTTCGCCGCGCAGGCGATGATAAGTGCCAAATGGACATGGTCGATCTCATATTAACTTAACGGTGTGCCTTAGCGCCAATCCGGGCGATTGCCGAGATGAACATCTCTATTTCGAGAGCCGCGGCTCTCTGTTCCAATGCATGTTCCTGGCGCCCGCCGAGATCGCAAAATGGTCTCAGGAACATCCGAGTCTCAAGGTCGTGCGCTGGAAATGTGCCGTTCCGAGCAAGGAACGAGCGATTTGATCGACATTCCTGGTTCGTCGACGGCCCTGAAAGAGGAGACGCCATGATGATTTCGCGGCGTACGACGCTGCGCTTGGCGGCTCTGGCGGCCATCCTCGCCTCAAGGCCGGTTGCCGTCTTTGCGGCCGCCAAGGTCCGAATTGGTGTCCTGAAGTTCGGCACCGTGAGCTGGGAACTCGATACGCTGAAACGCCACAAGCTCGACGAGGCCAACAGGATCGATCTGGAGATTGTCTACTTCGCCGGGGAGGATGCGACCAACGTCGCGCTGCTGGCCGGCGCGATCGACATGATCGTGACCGACTGGCTGTGGGTCTCGCGCCAGCGCTCCGAGGGCGGCGATCTTACATTGGCCCCTTATTCGACCGCCGTGGGGGCAATCATGGTGAAGGAGGAATCGCCGATTGGGACGCTCGCCGACCTCAAGGGAAAGAAAATCGGTGTCGCCGGCGGCCCGCTCGACAAGAGCTGGCTACTGGTCCAGGCGCTGGCCAGACGCGAGCACGGCCTCGACCTGACGACAGCCTGTGACGTCGTCTTTGGCGCGCCGCCGCTGATTTCTGAAAAGGCGATGCAAGGCGAACTCGATGCCGTGCTCAATTTCTGGCATTTCTGCGCCCGGCTCGAGGCCAATGGCTTTCGCCGGTTGATCGGTGCGGATGACGCGACGAAAGCGCTGGGTGCCTCGGGCCCCGTGTCGGCGCTCGGCTACGTCTTCCACGACCAATGGGCGAGCGACAATCCGGATGCCGCCCGGGGCTTCGTCAAGGCCTCCAAGCAGGCCAAGGACTTGCTGGCCAGATCCGATGATGAATGGCTGCGCCTGGCGCCGCTCATGCGCGCAGAAGGCAAGGAGCTGGAAAAACTGCGCGACCGCTATCGCCAGGGCATCCCCAGACGGCCGGTCGCCGAAGAAGCGGTCGATGCGGGCAAACTCTATCACGTGCTGGCCGCGATAGGCGGCGAGAAGCTGGTTGGCAGGGCGCCCGAGATGGCGCCCGGCACGTTCTGGCCGGAACTCGCGAAATGACCGCAACGGAAGACAAGTCGCGTCGATCCGGCTTTGCGACGGCGCTGACACCGGTGCTGACGGTAGCGGTTTCCCTGCTGGGACTTTGCCTGCTGTGGAGCCTCGCGGCAAATCTGTGGCAAAGCCGCGCTTTCCCCTCACCAGGGCAGGTCTGGCAGGTGCTGCTCAGGGAAGCGGCGAGCGGCGACCTTTTTTATCACCTTGGCGCGACACTCGGACGGGTTGCTGCGGCGTACGTCGTCGCAATGATTATCGGCTCGGTCATCGGCGTCATCCTCGGGAGCCACCGCGGTGCGGACCGGTTCTTCAGTCCATGGGTGGTCCTGTTTCTCAACATTCCCGCGCTGGTGGTCATCGTGCTCGCCTATATCTGGTTCGGCCTCAACGAGGCGGCGGCGGTTGGCGCAGTTGCCGTGAACAAGATCCCGAATGTCGTGGTGACGATGCGCGAAGGCGCCAGGGCGTTTGATCCGCGTTATGCCGAAATGGCCGCCGTCTACCGCTTCGGCCCACTCGAGCGCATCCGCCATGTCCTGCTGCCGCAACTGCAGCCCTATTTTGCCGCGGCCTCGCGGTCCGGCATCGCCCTCATCTGGAAGATCGTCCTGGTGGTCGAACTGCTCGGCCGCTCCAATGGCGTCGGTTTCCAGATCTATCTCTATTTCCAGCTCTTCGACGTCGCCGCCATTCTCGCGTACACGCTGGCTTTCGTGGCGGTGATGCTTGTGATCGAAATTCTCCTGGTGCAGCCCATTGAACGACATGCAACCCGTTGGCGCGGTCGTCCCGCTTAGGGTCGATATCGCCGAAAAGATCTTCCGGTCGGCGCAAGGCGTCTCGATCACGGCGCTTCAGGGTCTGTCCTTCGAGGTCCGGCAGGGCGAATTCGCTTGCCTGCTTGGGCCGTCGGGCTGCGGCAAGACCACGACGTTGCGCATCCTGCTTGGACTGGACAAAGACTTTTCCGGCTCTTTCCAACTGCCGCAAGGCGGCTCGAACCGCATCGCCGCCGTGTTCCAGGAGCCTACTTTGCTGCCATGGCGGACGGTGGAGCAGAATGTCAGGCTGGCGCTGCCGAAAAGCCTGAGAGCGAAGAGTCTCGACGAGCTGTTTGACGCTCTCGGCCTCGCCGGCATGCGCTCGCTCTATCCGGCGGAGCTTTCGCTCGGCCTTGCGCGCAGGGCCGCGCTTGCCAGGGCTTTCGCCACCGAACCGGCGGTGCTTTTCCTGGACGAACCCTTTGCCTCCCTCGACGAACAGACCGCCGAGCGGCTTCGGCAATTGCTTTTGACCGTCTGGTCAGCGCGGCCTACGACCGCCTTGATGGTCACGCACAATCTGCGCGAGGCACTGATGCTGTCGGACCGCATCATCGTGCTTGCGCAGCGCCCAGCCCACGTGCTCGGCATGTTCGACGTAAGACTGCCGCGACAACATCGCAATCCACAGGTGATGAGCGACCTTTTGCGGTCATTCCAGCAAAAATTTCCGGGTGTGGCCTGATCGCCTTACGGCTCGAACGCGGATTGCAAGGTATTTCGCAGCCAATGGCCATAGAAACGGCGGGACTGTGAGGCGCACTGCCACGCGTGCCTGTTCCGCCTGACTAAAAGCAACGTACGTCGGCTTCGGCCTGCGCGCGTTTCAGTTCCGTGCGCGCCGCCTTCGCTGGCGCGCTTTCGCGAAACAACCCTGCCGCCTCCCCTGTCGTCAGCGACATGCTTTTGAAGGTCTCCGCCCTCTCATAGTGATCGTAAGGAAGGATCGAGGCGATAACATCGATCGAGCAGGAACAGCTTTCAAGCGCCTGACGTGTCTGGCCATTTGTTTGCATGCAGCCGAGCACGTAGTCGGCAATCGTTGCCGTCGGGTAGTCTCCCGCGGCGTTGGCCAAGTTGGCAAAAGCCAGCGTCGCCGCAAAGGCCACCGGCAAGGTGAGAGATCCAACAGACCTTATCATGAGGAACCTCCAGTTGGCCTGGACACCATGCATCCAGACGGGGTCATCGCTCCAATTGGCGACGTGCCGCAAAGCCAGTCAAGCTCCCATGGCCTGCGTATAGGACCAAAGGAGGAATGCCCTATCGACCGACAAGAGCCCGCTTCATGACCCGCTGCGCACCCTCCTTCATACGTTCATTTCATGCTTCGCTCACTATCGGCAACGAGCGAGACGCCCGCATACTTACTCGTAAGTGCCCCCGCAGAATACATCGAAATAAAGTCAAATGTGTATCACCTCGAGAATACGCGAACAATATGTTTGCTATATATCTCGCGGCTGGCGGTCATCCTCTTATTAGTTTTTCACGCGGCTCTTATTTCAATTGTTTCTAAATATTGCATCGCACCATATCGATATTGCAGTGCAGCGACCCATTGTAGGTTTTTGCTTGCCTGGCCTTTTACGATGACATAGCTTTTTCCTGTTTCCGGCTTCAAGAGCGCCACCGTCATCAGGGAGCGGCGGCAGTCTTTCGAAGACCAAGGGGGGCGGGCGGTAACGGTGCCCTCTGCTTCGGGGTAGGTCGTGACAGCTGCCGGAAAATAACTTCCCAACATGAATTGCTTGGGCAAGCCCTTGTGGGGCTTGACGGTCGATTCTTCACTGCGAACCCGGGAGGATTTTGGATGCGTGTACTTGCGAAAACTACTTACATTCTGACGACCGCGGCGTTTTTATCGCTCGGCGCTGCCTATACGGCTTCGGCCAACGAAGACCTTGCAAAGCTCGCATCGGATGCGAAGAACTGGGCGATGCAGACGGGTGACTACGCCAACACCCGCTATTCCAAACTCAACCAGATCACTGCCGACAATGTGAAGAACCTGCAGGTCAAATGGAGCTTTTCCACCGGCGTGCTGCGCGGTCACGAAGGCGGGCCGCTGGTCATCGGCGACGTGATGTATGTCCACACGCCTTTCCCAAACAACGTCTATGCTCTGGACCTCAAGAATGACGGCAAGATCCTGTGGAAATACGAGCCCAAGCAGGACACGAACGTCATTCCGATCATGTGCTGCGACACGGTCAATCGCGGTGTTGCCTATGGCGACGGCAAGATCATTCTCAACCAGGCCGACACCACCGTCGTCGCGCTCGATGCCAAGACCGGCAAGGTCGTCTGGTCTGTCAAGAACGGAGACCAGACCGACGGCGGAAAGGGCGAATCCGGCACGTCGGCACCCGTAGTCATCAAGGACAAGGTGCTCGTGGGCGTCTCCGGTGCTGAATTCGGTGTTCGCGGCTGGCTGGCCGCCTACAATCTGAAAGACGGCAAGCTCGCCTGGAAAGCCTATTCGGAAGGTCCTGACGCAGACACCCTTCTCGATCCCGAGAAGACGACCCATCTCGGCAAGCCTGTCGGAAAGGATTCCGGCACGAACACCTGGGAAGGCGAACAGTGGAAGACGGGCGGCGGCACGACATGGGGATGGTATTCCTATGATCCCAAGCTGAACCTGGTCTATTACGGCACCGGCAATCCCTCGACCTGGAACCCGGTCCAGCGCCCCGGTGACAATCGCTGGTCCATGACAATCATGGCTCGCGATGCGGATACCGGTGTTGCCAAATGGCTCTACCAAATGACCCCGCATGATGAGTGGGACTATGACGGCATCAACGAGATGATTCTCGTCGATGGCATGGAGGTCAACGGCGCCAAGCACGACGTGCTGGTGCATTTCGACCGCAACGGCTTTGCCTACACAATGGATCGCGCCACCGGCGAACTTCTCGTCGCCAAGAAATACGATCCGGCAGTGAACTGGGCGACGGAAGTCAACATGGATCCCAAGAGCGACCAGTATGGCCGCCCGCAGGTCGTGGCCAAGTATTCGACCCAGCAGAACGGCGAAGACAACAACTCGACCGGTATCTGCCCGGCCGCGCTTGGAACCAAGGACCAGCAGCCGGCCGCCTACTCGCCGAAGACCGGGTTGTTCTACGTGCCGACCAACCATGTCTGCATGGACTATGAGCCTTACAAAGTGAGCTACACCGCCGGTCAGCCCTATGTGGGCGCCACCGTGTCGATGTATGCGGCGCCCGGCGGTGACGGTAACATGGGCAACTTCATTGCCTGGGATGCAGCCAAGGGTGAGATCGTCTGGTCGAAGCCCGAGCAGTTCTCGGTGTGGTCGGGCGCATTGGCGACGGATGGCGACGTCGTCTTCTACGGTACCCTCGAAGGCTACATCAAGGCGGTCGATAAGGACGGCAAGGAACTCTACAAGTTCAAGACCCCGTCCGGCATCATCGGCAACATCACGACCTACGAGCATGACGGCAAGCAGTACGTCGCCGTTCTGTCCGGCGTCGGTGGATGGGCCGGTATCGGTCTGGCAGGTGGGCTGCTTTCGCCCGATAACGCCGCCGCCTGGCATGGCGCCGTTGATCAGGGCCGTGCGCAGGGCGATCAGGCCGCGGTCGTTGGAACCGCCGGTCTGGGTGCCGTCGGCGGTTATGCGGCACTTGCCGACTATACGACGCTGGGCGGCCAGCTCACCGTCTTCGGCCTCCCGGACTGATAACCGGGAAGAGCCTCACGGCTAGGTTCGAAAACGAGAGCCCGGGTCACCCCGAAGCCGGGAACCGGGCTCTCGATTGCGCCGCGCACCCAACTCCGATCAATGCCGCTGCACGACGGCAGCCAGGATTTCTGGCAAACGAAGGAAGAGCCTGAATGATCGTTCGCATTGCAGTTTCCGCTCTCGCCCTGGTCCTGCTGCCTCTGGCCAGCTCAAGTCTGGTACGGGCCGAAGACAGCATGGAGAAAGCCAAGGCGGTGAAGCAAGAAGGAGGCAAATATTTAGATGCGGACGGAAATCCGACCTACAAGATCGAAAACGGAACCGTCGATTGGTACACCTTCAGCGGGTACCGCCGGTATCACTCAGATTGCCATGTCTGTCACGGACAGGACGCCACAGGTTCGAGCTATGCGCCTGCCCTGGCTAATAGCCTGAAGACCATGGATTACGCCACGTTCCTGTCGATCGTCGCCGAGGGCCGCAAGAATGTCGGCGGCGGCAAGGAAAACGTCATGCCCGCCTTTGGCGACAACAAGAACGTCTATTGTTACCTGGACGATCTCTACGTCTATCTGCGCGCGCGCGCCGATGGCGCGGCACCCCGCGGCAGGCCGCCGAAGCACGAAAACAAGGCTCAGGCAGCCAAGGATGCCGAAGCATCCTGCATGGGTGGATGATATGACCGGCTGCACTGCATCGAAGCTGCGTGTCGTTCTATCGATCCTCGGCGCGCTCGCCTTGCTGCCGTCGAATGTTCTGGCGCAAAATGCCGGGCTTGGCGCTGCGGGCGAACTGGTCGATCCCGACATTCTGCGCGTCTGCGCCGATCCCTCGAACATGCCCTTTACCGACAAGAACGGCCAAGGCTTCGAAAACAAGCTGGCTGAACTGGTTGCCAAGAAGACGGGGCGGAAATCAGTCGCTTACACGTGGTTTCCCACTGTCACCGGCTTTGTGCGCAATACGCTGGGGGCCAATCGATGCGACATCATCATGGGCTACGCCCAAGGCGATGAACTGGTGCAGAACACCAACGCCTACTACCGCTCCGCCTATGTGCTGGTATACCCCAAAGGCAACGGCATGGAAGGCATCGAGACGATCGAAGACCCGAAACTTTCCGGCAAGAGAATCGGCGTCGTCGAAAGCACGCCGCCAACCGCCAACATGGCCGCCAACAAGCTTCTGCGGACCGCCAAGATCTACCCGCTGGCGGTGGATACGCGCGTCACCCCTTCCATGGGGGAGGTCATGATCAAGGACATGCTCGCCGGCAAGATCGACGCGGCGGTCCTGTGGGGGCCGATGGCGGGCTACTATGCCAGGGAACTCGGAGCCGATGTCACCATTGTTCCGCTGTTGAAGGAAAAAACCGGCTCGCGCATGTCCTACCGCATTACCATGGGTGTACGTCCGTCCGACCAGGAATGGAAACGGACGCTAAACCGGGTGATCAGGGACAACCAGGCGGAGATCACCAAGCTCCTGCTGGGTTACAATGTGCCGCTGATCGACGAGCACGACAATCCGATTACGCAATAGTTGGGATGAGTCAGGAGGAGGAAAAACCTACGCGATGAACAATTGAAGAGAAGACTACAGCTACTTTCGATAGTTGTTTTTCGGTCTTTCAAAACCTTGCGTTCATTTGTCCATTTTGAGAACGTGATGGACGAGCCATTGCTTCGGTGCCCTGCAATGGTTGGCTAACCACCGGATCGGCCCCTTCGGGCTGGTAGAAGAGGAGAAATGTTATGAAGAAGAGCTGGACAAAACCGACCATGTGTCAGGTTGCTGCGGGCTTTGAAATTTCGCGCTATCTGCCTGCTGAAATTACTCCCAAGAAGTAGGCCGCAGAGGTGCGTGTCCCTGGCAACAGGGGCACGCATCCCCTTGCCGTATGGGATTTTCGTGAAAGAGTTTGAGGCGCGCAAAGCGGGCGGGCCGTTTTTTGCGGCTGCAAATTGGCTGCTGGTCAGAGAAGCCGCGGGGCGGGCGTTTTCATGCGCTTGAGAATCATCGGATCGGCGGCCGGCGGAGGCTTTCCGCAATGGAACTGCAATTATCGTCTGAGCCGTGCGGCTCGCACCGGGGTAGCTGGTGTGCATTCACGAACCCAATCGAGTGTCGCCGCGTCGGCGGATGGCCTCGGGTGGGTTCTGTTCAACGCCTCGCCCGACATTCGCCAGCAGATCGCGGCAACGCCTGAATTGCAGCCCGCGCACGATGCGCCGCTGCGCTCGACACCTATTCGCGCGGTGGTGCTGACCAATGCCGATGTCGATCATGTGGCCGGCCTGCTCAGCCTGCGTGAGCGGCAGCCTTTCGCTATCTATGCAACGACACAGGTTCTGGCGACGCTGGAGGCGAATTCGATTTTCAATGTCCTCGATCCGGCGCTCGTGCCGCGACGCATCTTGCCGCCGGCGCAAGAACTGTCGATCTGCGACGCAGACGGCCACGACACCGGGGTGGCTGTCGAGAGCTTTCCCGTGCCCGGGAAGATAGCCCTCTATCTCGAAGAAAGAGGCCAGCCGGATGCCAATTTCAGCTCCGATGCCGGCGACACGATCGGCGTCCGTATCGCCGGTGCCGGCAGTCGCGGCTCCGTCTTCTACATCCCCGGCTGCGCGCGCATCGATGCGACCCTGCGCACGCGTCTGGCCGATGCCGCATGCCTTCTGTTCGACGGCACGGTCTTCACCGACGACGAGATGATTGCTGCCGGCGTCGGCCAAAAGACCGGTGCACGCATGGGGCATCTGGCAATGTCGGGAGACGCGGGGTCGATCGCCGGCTTGGCCGATGTGAGGATCGGCCGCCGTGTCTTCGTCCACATCAACAACACCAATCCTGTTCTGGACGAGAATTCTGCCGAGCATGCAGCCGTCGAAGCGGCTGGCTGGGAAGTGGGCTGCGACGGGATGGAGATGGAACTTTGAGTGATTTGCACGACGCGGCCAGCAACGGCCTGTCCTCCAGAGAGCTCGAAGCCGTGCTGCGGCAGGTCGGTGCCGAGCGCTATCACAACCGCCATCCTTTCCATCACAGGATGACCAGCGGTGCGCTGTCGAGGACCGAGATGCAGGCCTGGGCGCTGAACCGCTATTGCTATCAGGCGGTCATTCCGCGCAAGGACGCCATGATCCTCGCTCATGCCGAGGATCCGGCGTTTCGCGCCGCCTGGCGCAAACGCATCGAGGATCATGACGGCGAGGACGGCTGGAGCGGCGGTATTGCGCGCTGGTTGCACCTGGCGACCTCGCTCGGTCTCGATGCCGACGCGGTGAAGAGCGAGAGGCTGGCCCTGCCGGCGACACGTTTTGCGGTTGGCGCTTACCTCTCCTTTTGCACGAACCGGACCCTGCTGGAGGCGGTCGCGTCGTCGCTGACCGAGATGTTCTCGCCGCTCATCATCGGCGAGCGGGTACCCGCGATGCTGGCCAGATACGATTATATCACCGAGGACACGCTGGCCTATTTCACCCGACGGCCCGAACAGGCCTCGCGCGACGCCGACTTCGCGCTCGCCTATGTGCTCGAACATGCCGACACGGCAGAACGCCAGCAGCAGGCGATCGATGCACTGGTGTTCAAATGCGATATACTCTGGGCCATGCTCGACGCGCTTCAACACGCCTATGGCGAGCCGGGCAATGTCCCGCCCGGCGCCTTCCGTCCGGAGGCAGCCCAATGATGGCACTGCGCGAAAGAGCCATGGTGTCGCTGCAGTCGGTTCCATCGCTGCCGAAGCACGTGCGCATACAATATGACCCCGTGCGCCAGGCGTTCGCAGTGCTGTCGCCCGAAAAGGTGTTCTGGCCAAACGAGATCAGCCTCGACATATTGCGCCGCTGCGACGGACGGTCCACGGTCGGCGACATCATTGCCGGCCTTGCCGCAGATTATGATGCCGAACGGGAGGCTGTGGCGGCCGATGTCGTCGCCTTCCTGCAGGAATGGTCGGACAAGCTGCTGGTGAAGCTATGAGCGAGCCCCCTCTCCCCCCGATCGGCATGCTGGCGGAACTGACGCATCGCTGCCCGCTGCAATGCCCCTATTGCTCCAATCCGCTCGAGTTGCTGAAGGCCAATCGCGAACTCGACACGCAGAGCTGGCTCGACTTGTTCTCGCAGGCGGCCGACCTTGGCGTTCTCCAGGTGCATCTGTCCGGCGGTGAACCGACGCTGCGTCGCGATCTCGAGCAATTGATCGCCGGGCTTTCGGCGCGCGGCGTCTACACCAACCTGATCACCGCCGGCGTCGGCATTGCGGATGGCCGCATCGAGGCATTTGCCGAAGCCGGGCTCGACCATCTGCAACTGAGCTTTCAAGGCGCACGGCCGGCGACCACCGAGCGCATCGGCAATCACAGGGGCAGCCACGAAAAGAAGCTGGAAACGGCACGCCGCGCTCGCGCGGCCGGCTTGCCGCTTACCGTCAACGCGCCGATCCATCGCCACAATATCGAGGAGGTACCGGAATTCATCGATCTGGCCCTTTCGCTGGGTGCGGAGCGTCTCGAGATCGCCAACGTGCAGTACGCCGGCTGGGCGCTGACCAATCGCGATCAACTGATGCCCGAGCGTGCGGCCGTCGACCGCCAGGCGGAGATCGTCGCGGCGGCGCGCGAACGGCTCACCGGCATCATGAACATAGATTTCGTCACGCCGGATTATTTCGCCATCTATCCCAAGCCGTGCATGGGCGGCTGGGCGCGCGACGCCTTCATGGTGACGCCGGACGGCACCGTACTGCCATGCCATGCCGCCCAGACCATCCCGTCGCTCGGTTTCGAGCGTTTTGGAACACGCAGCCTGGCCGCGATCTGGACCGATTCCCCGGCATTTAATGCCTTTCGAGGCACGGACTGGATGCAGGAGCCCTGCCGCAACTGTGAGCGGCGCGAGATCGACTGGGGCGGGTGTCGCTGCCAGGCGATGGCAATCGCCGGCGATGCCGCCGCGACGGACCCGGCTTGCGCGAAATCGCCGATCCATGCGCGCATGGCAATGCTGATCGACGAGGCCCAGCGCGCTGCGACGGTTCCTTCGAAGGACGAACCATTCGTCTACCGGCGCATCGGCGTCGTCACCGAGCCCGCCTGACTGCCGACCTATTCCTACGGCCTACCCTCGTGAAAGCCGTTCGGCATGCCACGTCATATGGTCATGCATGAATGTCGAAATGAAAAAATAGGAGTGATCGTATTCGTCCTGCATCCGCAATTTCAACGGAATGCCTGCCTTGGAGCAGGCGTCTTCGAGCAGCCAAGGCCTGAGGCCCTCCTGGAGGAAACCGTCTGACGTTCCCTGATCGACCAGGAATTCCGGGAAACGGTGTCCATCCTCGATGAGCGAAGTGGCGTCGTAGCGCCGCCACGAGGCCTCATCCAGGCCGAGATATTTTTCGAAAGCCGGCTTCGACCAGCCGGCTGTGCTTGGCTGCACGATCGGCGCCAAGGCCGAGCAACTTCTGAAACGCGCGGGATTGTTCAGTGCGATCGTCAGCGCGCCATGCCCGCCCATCGAATGGCCGAAGATCGACTGGCGCGCCATATCGGCGGGAAATTCGCGCCCGATCACGGCTGGCAGCTCCTCGACGATATAGGAATACATGCGATAGTTCTTGGCATACGGCTCTTGCGTCGCGTCGAGGTAGAAACCGGCGCCGCTGCCGAACTGCCAATTGTCCTTTTCATCCGGAATGTCGGCACCGCGCGGGCTGGTGTCGGGACAGACAACGATCACGCCAAGTTCGGCGGCAATACGTCTGTATTCGCCTTTTTCCATTACATTCGCATGGGTGCAGGTGAGCCCGGAGAGGTACCAGACCACGGGGCAACGGCTTTCCCGTGCCTGCGGAGGCACGAAAAGGGCAAACGTCATTTCGCACGAGCAGCTCGTCGAAAGATGAGAGTA
This sequence comes from Mesorhizobium sp. M1088, assembly GCF_040318575.1. Lineage (NCBI taxonomy): Bacteria > Pseudomonadati > Pseudomonadota > Alphaproteobacteria > Hyphomicrobiales > Phyllobacteriaceae > Mesorhizobium > Mesorhizobium sp. M1088. The sequence continues at coordinate 51,196 of NZ_JAMYMO010000041.1, forward strand.
AACATGCTGGGCGCCGCCATGCGACTTGGCAGTCGAGACGAGTTTCAGGTGCTCTGGCATATATTCTTCTCCACCAATTTTAACCGCCGACCGTAGGCTCTACGACATCAAGGGTGATCGCGGCAACCTTGGTGGGCCGGCTGGCGCGCGGGGCTCTTGATCGGAGCCGGGACGGCCTGCCTTCGCCGACCGTCTTGGCGCAGCAAGGCGCGAGAGGCCACTCGCTGGCGCAGCGTTGCCAGCAAGCCATACGGGTCAGGCTGGGCGATTGTTGGCGATGCCGGCTATAACAAGGACGCAGTCACAGCGCAGGCATCGGCGATGCTTCCGGGACGCCGAGCCCTGCGCAAATGCGGCTTCACGTCCAGTACTTGCGAAACCTGGTCAGCGGCGGTTTCGCAACCCACTGATCGACTTTTGCCCCTGTCACCCATCGCGCAGCAAAGATGATGGTCCGGCAATTTGTCTCCACGAATCGTCGGCCTCGCATCGGCCATTCTGGAAGCTCAGCGAGGTCGATCGTGACTCGTTGCACGGCGAATTCGGGTCTCTTCGGCCTGGAGCCCGCCATTGAGACAATTCCCGCCCGCTCAAGGGCCGCCAAGGAGCGGGATACGTTCGGCTGCGGACGCGCCGCCAATCTGCACAGTTCCGTGATGCTTTGCGGTCGATACCGATGGATCAGCGCCATCAGCCGACAATTCTCAGGGGTCAACGCCCGCAGAGTCTCTTCCGGCGCGCACAACTGAGCCATTGGTTCAGCGACCACCTGATGCCCGGCCTCCTGAGCCGTCGCCGCCGCCATCACTGTCGTGCGTGTCCTCGATGCCGTTGTAGACATTGTGGACTCCCAGCGAAACTGCTGCGACCGCGCCCCATTCGCCGTATGACAGCTCACTCCGATGAGCCGCCAGATATTCCTAGATTTGCTGCAGTTCCTTCGCAGCGCAGTCGATTTTTGGCGACAGTTTTGCGAATGCCGGATGCTTAAACGCTGTCATTAAGCAATTCCTGCACTCGTTCGGACGAAACGTCTGAGGCAAAGATCAGGTCATAAGGAATGTTCGTTCCCCGAAGCTGGTCTGCCACCAAGCGCTCTATCATGGCCCGGCGCGCGGGATCTGTGCGTCCGTGCACCAGCAGATCTACGTCCGAATGGACGCGGAAACGGTTTTTCGCGAGGGATCCGACAACAGAGATATCGACGCCGCGGGCTTTGGCGTTCCGGAGAATACGCGCTACACAGGCTTGCGCGGTCTTCCGGCGATCGTCAGCTCTTCGGTGGATCAAAGTATCAATTTTGTTCATCTTTTCGCCTGTTGCCTTTGGTCCGAGATTGTCGCAACTCCGCAAGCTGTACGGCTACCTGCCTATCCCTGCCAAGCCAGCCGCCGTCAAAAGCGATCACGCCGTCCGCGAAAATCGCCGCCGGCATCGAGGACTGACAGCCCTGCCTCAACTGCCGGCCGGTTGACGACAACCACTCGCGGTGTTCAGCAACGCCCGGATCGCTGCGGCAAATTTTCGCGCTCTGTCTGGTACTGCCGGGCCAGAACCCTGGGAACTCGCACAAGGCCTTCACGCTCACGGCCACCACGTCCGCTTTGGCCAGCAGGTCCACGGCAATGGCCGCCTGCCCCTCATCATCGACGACATAGGCGCGCAGCAGCACATTCGTGTCGGCCGTAACCCTCATTCCTCGCCGGACCCGGCCATAGCGCCCGCTTCCGCCATTGCCTCGTTGGTCTCCTCGATACTGAGCACCCGGCCGTTCGTCTTGCCTCTGAGGAACCCGTGGAGGTCCCGGAACGACCCCTTTGCCCGTGCCGCCCTCAATTCCGCCCGACCGTCGGGCAGCAGATCAAGCTCGATCTTCTCGCCCGGTTTGATGCCCAGATGTTGCAGCACGTCCTTGCGGAACGTCACCTGTCCCCTTGTCGTCACTGTCAACGTTGTCATGTTAACATTCCTGTTCATCGCGATAAGACAATGCAAATCTGCATTATTATCAATGCAAATGGTCGGGGCCAAGCTTGGCGTCCATGCGGCGACTGAATCGCGACCAGCGCTCTGCCAGAGCGAAGTCGCCAAACATCACCTGGAGGTCAGCATGCAAGCCAACACCACGGCCGCTATCCGCGTCGATCTTGCCGCAATGTTTGTCTCGTTAGAACTGTCTCGTTAAAAATGGCTCGTCACTTCGCTTCGGCTGGTGTCGGGAATGGCGCGACCGCCGCCGGGAAGCGAGGGAAGGCAGCGTCAAGTTCGAGCCAGAGATTAACAAGAACGAAGCCATCGCCGCATAGGCGTCTGCCTGCGTGGGTATGGACGGATTCACTCATGCGCAATATGAATCATGAATGGAGATGAGGCCTGCCGTGGCGCTCACATTTTCGCCGTGTCGCTGAGGCAGGTGACGCTCGTTCAATGACGCTGCGCAGGGCGGGTTGGCCTTCTGGTCTAACGCCGCCGGCAGAAGTGTCGATATCAGGGGATCTGGTCAATGACCGACAACAAGCCAGACGTTACCAAGGATTGGCAAGCGACGCAGGGCCAGAAGTCCTCCGCCACACGTCTTCGCCTTTTCGCCGCACTCTCGTGGGTCGTCGCCATTGGCGGCGAGATCTACGGAATTATGCTCCTTCGCCAGAACAAGTTCGACCAGGGACACCTGCCGCTGGTCATCGGCCTTCTGGTCGGCATCGCGATTTTCGCAATCGCCGGCAACTTGCTATGGAAGGCGGCCAACAGGCACGATCCGGCTCGTGCATCCGACGCGGCCAGGTTCTTCTTCCAAAACCAGCTCGGCGCAATCATCACGCTGATTGCCTTCCTCCCGCTGGTTTTCCTGATCCTCACCGACAAAAACATGGATCCGCGGACCAAGAAGGTTGCCGGCGGCGTCGGCGCTGCGCTGGCCGTGCTCGCGACGGTCATGGGGATCAGTTTCAAACCCCCGTCGGTCGAACAGTACACCCAGGATATGAACGCATGCGCAGCCCAGATCAAGTCGGGGCAGCCCACCACGGCCTGTTCGCCCGATGTCGCCGCTCAGGCGCAGGCGATTGCAACGGACACCGCCGCCGTGGCGGCGGCGACGCGGGACGCGAGCCACCCCGCCGGTCAGGATGTCGTCTACTGGATCGCGCCCGAAAACGGAGCCGCGAAGTCCAGCGAGCCGCATGTTTTCCACCTCTGCGCAGGCGTGAGCCCGCTGAAGGACAAGACTGTGAATAGTGGCTCCGTGACGGAGGCCTACGCACAGAACGCCGTCCGCATCACGAAGCAGATCGATATGGAACAAAAGCAGTGCGGGTTCACCGCCACAACCAGCACCAACTGAACCCGTCTGCACTCGATCGGGTCCAGCCGTTGGTCTTGTCGAGCAGGATGGCGCGTAAGCGCAGGCTCAGTATTGACTCGCCGAGAAAGCGCCAAATGCTGGGACCGCCCGGCTGGCCAATATTGTCCGGCTGCAAACTTATCCGCGGCGGGCAATGACGTGGCCTCTTACGCACGGCAGCTTCCGGCCTGAGCGCTTCGAATGGAGATTGACGTTAATGAGCGCATTGCCGCCCGGCAGCATTATGGGCCGGAAGCGAACCGGAAACTTCTGGCGCCCAAAAAACGATAGCGGACATTTCACCTGGTGGGCCGCATCGACCAGAAGCGGATTGGGCAAGCGTTCCATGGCATGTAGCGTCGGGTGTCGCGCACCTGCTGGACCCCTGTTGATGACTGGCCGATGCCGGCCTGCTGGCTTGGAGTCTGAGGAGTGGGGAGTCTCGGGGCGAACGACTATTTCATTCCGCCGAGGGCATTCGGCGGCGGCATGGCCGGCCTTCAAAGTCCTTTGGCCGGGAAGTTGGTACGGACAGTCGGAATCAGGCAACACCGCTGTTTTCCGAGCTGGATTTTGAAGCCGTGAATGAGCGGCTATGATGAGCGCGCCGAGTGCAAGTAAGGTCACGAAGGCCCCTACAATAGGCTTTAGAGGAGACTACGTCGATGACGAACGTGCGCGCCCTTGTCCTTGAACGCCAACACGAACTCAAGCTGCGTGACATCGATCTGCCACAGACCGTCGGCCCGGGCGAAGTTCGCATCAAGATCCATACGGTGGGCATTTGCGGCTCCGACGTGCACTACTATACGCATGGCCGCATCGGCCCATTCGTGGTCGAAGCGCCGATGGTCTTGGGCCATGAAGCCGCCGGCACCGTCTCCGAAACGGGGGAAGGCGTCGAGCATCTGAAGGTCGGCGACCGCGTCTGCATGGAGCCGGGTATCCCCGATCCCAATTCGCGGGCGAGCCGGCTCGGCCTCTACAACATCGATCCAGCGGTCAGGTTCTGGGCAACGCCGCCGGTCCACGGCGTGCTGACGCCCTATGTCGTCCACCCCGCCAACTACACTTTCAAACTGCCCGACAATGTCAGCTTCGCCGAAGGCGCCATGGTGGAGCCCTTCGCTGTCGGCATGCAGGCGGCTGCCAAAGCAAAGATCGCGCCGGGCGACACGGCGGTGGTGATTGGCGCAGGGCCGATCGGCACGATGGTGGCGATCGCGGCGCTCGCCGGCGGCTGCGCCCGCGCCGTTGTTGCAGATCTCGCCCAACCCAAGCTCGACATCGCCGGCGGCTATCAAGGCGTGATCCCGATCAACGTCCGCGACAGGAACCTGGCGGCGGAGGTAAGGCGCCTGACCGATGGCTGGGGCGCCGACGTGGTGTTTGAATGCTCGGGCTCGTCCAAGGCATGGGAGACCCTGCTCGATCTGCCGCGGCCCGGTGGCGCGGTAGTGGTCGTCGGCCTGCCGGTGGCGCCGATCGCATTCGATGTCGCCACCGCCTCGACCAGGGAAGTTCGCATCGAAACGGTATTCCGATATGCCCACCAATATGAGCGGGCAATCGCGCTGATGGGGTCGGGCCGGGTCGACCTAAAGCCACTCATTTCGGCGACCTTCCCCTTCGAAGATTCCATCAACGCCTTCGACCGCGCAGTCGAAGCCCGGCCCGCGGACGTAAAGCTTCAGATCCTGTTGCCGGATTAAGGCGAGTTCCAAAGCCCCCGGGCTGTCCTCCCGATCTCCTCGATGCGTTGCGTAGGCTTCCGGGCTTGTAGCAAGGGCATTGGCAACCCAGTTTTTGTTGGCATCAACCGAGCCTATCGCCTGAGCGGTTTCTCCTGAAAGGTGGCTTTCAACAACGCGAGCTGGCGCGCAAGCAAGGAGGAACATATGAACTGGGATCAAATCAAAGGGAAAATGGACGCAGTTCAAAGGCAAGGCGAAAGAGCAGTGGGGTGACCTCACCGACGATGATCTTGATCGGATCGAGGGCAACCGGGACCAGCTCTTGGGGCGTATCCAGGAGCGATATGGCATCGCCAAGGAAGAGGCAGAGCGCC
>NZ_JAMYMO010000042.1:0-50217 GCF_040318575.1 Mesorhizobium sp. M1088
CCGCGGGTCATGCCCGCGGTACCCCCCGCCCACGCGAAAAATTGAAAGGCCCCGGGGCACCCCGCGGGCGCAATGGCCTACGTGATGAACGGGTGGCCTCCGGGCGGCGGGCGCCGCGCGGCCCGCCACTCCTTTCGCGTCGAAGGGAGGCTGCGTAACGCGAAGAGTGCGAAAACCTCTTTCCTGAGGGCCGCAAACCGGCCTTCAGGAAACGGGTTTTCTCCCGTTTCTGGCCCGCCGCCAATTGGCGCCGGGTGAAAAGACAAGAAGCCGCCGACAGGCGGCGGGCAACAAGGCAGGGCCGCCAAGGTGGCCCGAGATGCAAGGCGAGCCGCGGCGAGGCTCGTCCCGAGAATTGAGCTAAGGAGCGACGATGGCCCAGACCCAGACTTTCAATGGCCGCAGACGCGTACGCAAGTTTTTCGGAAAGATCCCGGAAGTTGCGGAGATGCCGAACCTGATCGAGGTTCAGAAAGCATCCTATGACCAGTTCCTGATGGTGGAGGAGCCCAAGGGTGGGCGTCCTGACGAGGGACTGCAGGCAGTTTTCAAGTCGGTCTTCCCGATTTCCGATTTTTCCGGCTCCTCGATGCTGGAATTTGTGAAGTATGAGTTCGAGGGACCGAAATTCGACGTTGACGAATGCCGTCAGCGCGACCTGACCTATGCGGCGCCGCTCAAGGTGACGCTGCGCCTCATCGTGTTCGATATCGACGAGGATACCGGCGCCAAGTCGATCAAGGACATCAAGGAGCAGGACGTCTACATGGGCGACATGCCGCTCATGACCTTGAACGGCACCTTCATCGTCAACGGCACCGAGCGCGTCATCGTCTCGCAGATGCACCGTTCGCCGGGCGTCTTCTTCGACCATGACAAGGGCAAGTCGCACTCGTCCGGCAAGCTCCTGTTTGCCGCGCGCGTCATTCCCTATCGCGGTTCGTGGCTCGACATCGAGTTCGACAGCAAGGACGTCGTGCATGCCCGCATCGATCGCCGCCGCAAGATCCCGGTGACGTCGCTGCTGATGGCGCTCGGCATGGACGGCGAAGAGATCCTGTCGACCTTCTACAACAAGATCACCTACAAGCGCGCCGGCGACCATTGGCGCATCCCGTTCAACGTCGACCGTTTCCGCGGCCTCAAGGCCGTTGGTGACCTGGTCGACGCCGACACCGGCGAAGTCGTCGTCGAGGCCGGCAAGAAGATCACCGCCCGCCAGGCCAGGGCGCTTGGCGAAAAGGGTCTCAAGGCGATCAAGGCGACCGACGAGGATCTGCTCGGCAACTACCTTGCCGAGGATATTGTCAACTACGGGACCGGCGAGATCTTCCTCGAAGCCGGTGACGAGATCGACGAAAAGACGCTGAAAGTGCTGCTTGGCACCGGTGACGATGAGATCAAGGTCCTCGACATCGACCACGTCAACGTCGGCGCCTACATCCGCAACACGCTCAACGTCGACAAGAACGAGAGCCGCCAGGACGCGCTGTTCGACATCTACCGCGTCATGCGCCCCGGCGAGCCGCCGACGCTGGAAACCGCTGAGGCCATGTTCAACTCGCTGTTCTTCGACAGCGAGCGCTATGATCTGTCGGCCGTTGGCCGCGTCAAGATGAACATGCGCCTCGAGCTCAAGGCCGAGGATACCGTGCGCGTGCTGCGCAAGGACGACATCCTGGCCGTGGTCAAGACGCTCGTCGAACTGCGCGACGGCAAGGGCGAGATTGACGACATCGACAATCTCGGCAACCGCCGCGTGCGTTCGGTCGGCGAGCTGATGGAGAACCAGTACCGCGTCGGCCTGCTGCGCATGGAGCGCGCGATCAAGGAACGCATGTCCTCGATCGAGATCGACACGGTGATGCCGCAGGACCTGATCAACGCCAAGCCGGCGGCTGCCGCCGTGCGCGAGTTCTTCGGTTCCTCGCAGCTGTCGCAGTTCATGGATCAGACCAACCCGCTTTCGGAGATCACCCACAAGCGCCGTCTTTCGGCGCTTGGACCGGGCGGTCTGACCCGCGAGCGTGCCGGTTTCGAAGTGCGCGACGTGCACCCGACGCATTACGGCCGCATCTGCCCGATCGAGACGCCGGAAGGCCCGAACATCGGCCTGATCAACTCGCTTGCGACCTTCGCGCGAGTCAACAAATACGGCTTCATCGAGAGCCCGTACCGCAAGATCGTCAACGGCAAGCTGACCAATGAGGTCGTTTACCTCTCGGCTATGGAAGAGGCCAAGCACCACGTCGCGCAGGCCAATGCCGAGCTCGACAAGAATGGTCATTTCGTCGACGAATTCGTCATTTGCCGCAACGCCGGCGAAGTGATGATGGCGCCGCGCGAAAACGTCGATCTGATGGACGTGTCGCCGAAGCAGATGGTGTCGGTGGCCGCGGCCCTGATCCCGTTCCTCGAGAACGATGACGCCAACCGTGCGCTGATGGGCTCGAACATGCAGCGTCAGGCCGTGCCGCTGGTGCGCGCCGAAGCGCCGTTCGTCGGCACCGGCATGGAGCCGATCGTCGCCCGTGACTCGGGCGCCGCCATCGGCGCCCGCCGCGGCGGCATCGTCGACCAGGTGGACGCGACGCGTATCGTCATCCGCGCCACGGAAGATCTCGATCCCGGCAAGTCCGGCGTCGACATCTACCGGCTAATGAAGTTCCAGCGTTCGAACCAGAACACCTGCATCAACCAGCGTCCGCTGGTGCGCATGGGCGACCGGGTCAACAAGGGCGACATCATCGCCGACGGCCCGTCGACCGAGCTCGGCGATCTGGCCCTCGGCCGTAACGTGCTGGTCGCGTTCATGCCGTGGAACGGCTACAACTACGAGGATTCCATCCTCCTGTCCGAGCGCATCGTCGCCGACGACGTCTTCACCTCGATCCACATCGAGGAGTTCGAAGTCATGGCCCGCGACACCAAGCTGGGGCCGGAGGAGATCACGCGCGACATTCCCAACGTCTCGGAAGAAGCGCTGAAGAACCTCGATGAGGCCGGCATCGTCTACATCGGTGCGGAAGTGCAGCCGGGCGACATCCTGGTCGGCAAGATCACGCCGAAGGGCGAAAGCCCGATGACGCCGGAAGAAAAGCTGCTGCGCGCCATCTTCGGTGAAAAGGCCTCGGACGTGCGCGACACCTCGATGCGCATGCCTCCGGGAACCTTCGGCACCGTCGTCGAAGTGCGTGTCTTCAACCGCCACGGCGTCGAGAAGGACGAGCGCGCCATGGCGATCGAGCGCGAGGAGATCGAACGCCTCGCCAAGGACCGCGACGACGAGCAGGCGATCCTCGACCGCAACGTCTATTCGCGTCTTTCCGACGTTCTCGTCGGCAAGGAAGCGATTGCCGGGCCGAAGGGCTTCAAGAAGGGCTCGAAGCTGTCGAAGGACACGCTCGACGAGTATCCGCGTTCGCAGTGGTGGCAGTTTGCCGTGGAGAACGAAAAGCTCCAGAGCGAACTGGAAGCCCTGCGTGGCCAGTACGACGATTCCAAGAAGGCGCTCGAGCAGCGCTTCATGGACAAGGTCGAGAAGGTGCAGCGCGGCGACGAGATGCCTCCGGGCGTCATGAAGATGGTCAAGGTCTTCGTGGCCGTGAAGCGCAAGATGCAGCCCGGCGACAAGATGGCCGGCCGACACGGCAACAAGGGTGTCGTGTCGCGGATCGTTCCGGTCGAGGACATGCCTTTCCTCGAGGACGGCACGCATGCCGACATCGTGCTCAACCCGCTGGGTGTGCCGTCGCGCATGAATGTCGGCCAGATTCTGGAGACGCACCTGGGCTGGGCCTGCGCCGGAATGGGCAGGAAGATCGGCGATCTGATCGATGCGTACAAGACAGCGGGCGACATCAAGCCGCTGCGCAAGACGCTCGAGAGCTTCATGCCGGCCAACGACCGCAACGAGCCGGTCCGCGAATATGACGACGAGAGCATCGTTCGCCTCAGCGAGCAGATGCGCCGCGGCGTCTCCATCGCGACACCGGTGTTCGACGGCGCGCATGAGGCCGACATCAACATCATGCTGGAGCAGGCGGGCCTGCACACCAGCGGTCAGTCGCAGCTCTATGACGGGCGCACTGGCGAGCCGTTCGATCGCAAAGTGACGATGGGTTACATATATATGCTCAAGCTTCACCACCTTGTGGACGACAAGATCCACGCGCGTTCGATCGGTCCGTACTCGCTCGTTACCCAGCAGCCGCTGGGCGGCAAGGCGCAGTTCGGTGGCCAGCGCTTCGGCGAGATGGAGGTCTGGGCGCTCGAAGCGTACGGCGCCGCCTACACGCTGCAGGAGATGCTGACGGTGAAGTCGGATGACGTCGCCGGACGCACCAAGGTCTACGAGGCGATCGTCAGAGGCGACGACACCTTCGAGGCCGGCATTCCCGAGAGCTTCAATGTTCTCGTCAAGGAAATGCGGTCTCTCGGCCTCAATGTCGAGCTGGAGAACACCAAGCTCGACGACAACCCGATCCGGCTGCCCGACGCGGCCGAGTAAGCAAGACGTCCGGCCGCGGTCTTCCCGCGACCGGACGCACCAAATTCTCGGCCGATGGCCGATCAAGTCGGCGGGCGTTTGGCCCGCGCTAGATGCAAGGGGTTTTCGAGGACCCCGAAAAGGAGAACGGCATGAACCAAGAGGTCATGAATCTCTTCAATCCCCAGGCGCCTGCGCAGGTGTTCGATTCCATCCGGATCTCGCTTGCCAGCCCTGAGAAGATTCTGTCCTGGTCGTTCGGCGAGATCAAGAAGCCGGAGACCATCAACTATCGCACCTTCAAGCCGGAGCGTGACGGCCTGTTCTGCGCGCGCATTTTTGGCCCGATCAAGGACTATGAATGCCTGTGCGGCAAGTACAAGCGCATGAAATACAAGGGCGTCATCTGCGAAAAGTGCGGCGTCGAAGTCACGCTGTCGCGCGTCCGCCGCGAGCGCATGGGCCATATCGAGCTGGCGGCACCGGTCGCCCACATCTGGTTCCTGAAGTCGCTGCCGTCGCGCATCGGCACGCTGCTCGACATGACGCTGAAGGACATCGAGCGGGTCCTCTACTTCGAGAACTACATCGTTACCGAACCCGGCCTCACCGCGCTGAAGGAGCACCAGCTGCTCAGCGAGGAAGAGTACATGATGGCCGTCGACGAGTATGGCGAGGATTCGTTCACCGCCATGATCGGCGCCGAGGCGATCCACGACCTTCTGGCCGGCATGGACCTCGAGAAGATCGCCGGCGATCTGCGTTCTGAGCTGGCTTCGACCACCTCCGAGCTCAAGCATAAGAAGTACCTGAAGCGGCTCAAGGTCGTCGAGAACTTCATGGAGTCCGGCAACCGTCCGGAATGGATGATCATGAAGGTGGTTCCGGTGATCCCGCCGGACCTGCGCCCGCTTGTCCCGCTGGACGGCGGCCGTTTCGCCACGTCGGATCTGAACGACCTCTATCGCCGCGTCATCAACCGCAACAACCGCTTGAAGCGGCTGATCGAGCTGCGCGCGCCCGGCATCATCGTGCGCAATGAAAAGCGCATGCTGCAGGAAGCCGTCGATGCGCTGTTCGACAACGGCCGCCGCGGCCGCGTCATCACCGGCGCCAACAAGCGTCCGCTGAAGTCGCTGTCCGACATGCTGAAGGGCAAGCAGGGGCGGTTCCGCCAGAACCTGCTCGGCAAGCGCGTCGACTATTCCGGCCGCTCGGTCATCGTCACCGGTCCGGAGCTCAAGCTCCACCAGTGCGGCCTGCCGAAGAAGATGGCGCTCGAACTGTTCAAGCCCTTCATCTACGCCCGTCTCGACGCCAAGGGCTACTCCTCGACCGTCAAGCAGGCGAAGAAGCTGGTCGAGAAGGAGCGTCCGGAGGTCTGGGATATCCTCGACGAGGTCATCCGCGAGCATCCGGTGCTGCTGAACCGCGCACCGACGCTGCACCGCCTTGGTATCCAGGCGTTCGAGCCGATCCTGATCGAAGGCAAGGCGATCCAGCTTCACCCGCTGGTCTGCACGGCCTTCAACGCCGATTTCGACGGCGACCAGATGGCGGTCCACGTGCCGCTGTCGCTGGAAGCGCAGCTTGAAGCCCGCGTGCTGATGATGTCGACCAACAACATCCTGCACCCGGCTTCGGGCGCGCCGATCATCGTGCCGTCGCAGGACATGGTTCTCGGTCTCTACTACCTTTCGATCGTCAATCAGAACGAGCCGGGCGAGGGCATGGTGTTTGCCGACATGGGCGAACTCCAGCACGCGCTCGAGACCAAGGCGGTGACGCTGCATGCCAAGATCAAGGGGCGCTTCCGCACGGTCGACGCCGACGGCAAGGTCGTGTCGAAGATCTACGACACCACGCCTGGCCGCATGATCATCGGCGAGCTGCTGCCGAAGAACCACAACGTGCCCTACGAGACCGCCAACCAGGAGATGACCAAGAAGAACATCTCCAAGATGATCGACACCGTCTACCGCCATTGCGGTCAGAAGGAGACGGTCATTTTCTGCGATCGCATCATGGCTCTCGGCTTCAGCCACGCCTGCCGTGCCGGCATTTCGTTCGGCAAGGACGACATGCTGATCCCGGACGCCAAGATCAAGCTGGTCTCCGACACCGAGGCTTTGGCCAAGGAGTACGAGCAGCAGTACAATGACGGTCTGATCACCCAGGGCGAGAAGTACAACAAGGTCGTCGACGCCTGGGCCAAGTGCTCGGAAAAGGTCGCCGACGAAATGATGGCCCGCATCAAGGCGGTCGAGTTTGAGGACAACGGCCGTCAGAAGCCGATGAACTCGATCTACATGATGTCGCACTCCGGTGCGCGCGGCTCGCCCACCCAGATGCGCCAGCTCGCCGGCATGCGCGGCCTGATGGCCAAGCCTAGCGGTGAAATCATCGAGACGCCGATCATCTCGAACTTCAAGGAAGGCCTCACCGTGCTCGAGTACTTCAACTCGACCCACGGCGCCCGCAAGGGGCTGGCCGACACCGCCTTGAAGACGGCGAACTCGGGTTACCTGACGCGTCGTCTCGTCGACGTGGCGCAGGACTGCATCGTCAACTCGCTCGACTGCGGCACCGACAAGGGCCTCACCATGCAGCCGATCGTCGATGCCGGTCAGGTCGTCGCCTCGGTTGGTCAGCGCGTTCTCGGCCGCACCTCGCTCGACGACATCACCCACCCGGTCACCGGCGAGGTTCTGGTCAAGGCCGGAACGCTGATGGACGAGCGTGACGTGGAACTGATCGAAAAGGCCGGCGTGCAGTCGGTTCGCATCCGTTCGGCGCTGACCTGCGAGGTCAGGGTCGGCGTCTGCGCGGTCTGCTACGGACGCGATCTGGCCCGCGGCACTCCCGTCAACCAGGGCGAGGCTGTCGGCGTTATCGCGGCGCAGTCGATCGGCGAGCCGGGCACCCAGCTCACCATGCGTACCTTCCACATGGGCGGCACGGCGCAGGTGGTGGATTCCTCGTTCCTTGAAGCCTCGTACGAGGGCAAGGTCGAGATCCGCAACCGCAACGTGGTGCGCAACTCCGACGGCCAGCTGATGGTCATGGGCCGCAACATGGCGGTGCTGATCCTCGACGAAGCCGGCAAGGAACGCGCCACGCACCGCGTCACCTACGGTTCGCGTATCTTCGTCGACGATGGCGACAAGGTGAAGCGCGGCCAGCGCATTGCCGAGTGGGATCCTTATACCCGCCCGATCCTCACCGAAATCGAGGGCAGGGTGGCATTCGAGGATCTGGTCGATGGCATTTCCGTTCAGGAAACCGCCGACGAATCGACCGGCATCACCAAGCGCGAGGTCATCGACTGGCGTTCGACGCCACGCGGCAACGACCTCAAGCCGGCGATCGTCGTCCAGGATGCTAAGGGCAAGGTCGGCAAGCTGTCGAAAGGCGGCGACGCCCGCTTCCTGCTCTCGGTCGAGGCCATTCTTTCGGTCGAGCCGGGCGCACAGGTTCGTCCCGGCGACGTGCTGGCGCGTATCCCGATGGAAAGCGCCAAGACCAAGGACATCACCGGCGGTCTGCCGCGTGTTGCCGAACTGTTCGAGGCACGCCGTCCGAAGGACCACGCCATCATCGCCGAGATCGATGGCACGATCCGCTTCGGCCGCGACTACAAGAACAAGCGCCGCATCATCATCGAGCCGCATGACTCGACGCTTGAGCCAGTCGAATACCTGATCCCGAAGGGCAAGCCGTTCCATCTCCAGGACGGCGACGTCATCGAGAAGGGCGACTACATCCTCGACGGCAATCCGGCGCCGCACGACATCCTGGCGATCAAGGGCGTGGAGGCGCTTGCCTCCTACCTCGTCAACGAAATCCAGGAGGTCTACCGACTGCAGGGCGTGTCGATCAACGACAAGCACATCGAGGTGATCGTTCGCCAGATGCTGCAGAAGGTCGAGATCACCACGCAGGGCGATTCGACCTACATTCCGGGCGACCACGTCGATGTGATCGAGCTGGAAGAGGTCAATGAGCGCCTGGTCGAGGAAGGCAAGAAGCCGGCCGAAGGCCAGCCGGTGCTGCTCGGCATCACCAAGGCCTCGCTGCAGACGCCGTCCTTCATCTCCGCCGCCTCCTTCCAGGAGACGACGAGGGTGCTGACCGAAGCTGCGGTTGCGGGCAAGACCGACATGCTGCAGGGGCTGAAGGAAAACGTCATCGTCGGCCGGCTGATCCCGGCCGGTACCGGCGGTACGATGAGCCAGATCCGGCGCATCGCCACCTCGCGCGACGAGTTGATCATCGACGAGCGCCGCAAGGCGTCCGGCGTCGAGGTCGCCGAGCCGATGCTGACCGACATGGTTAACGCCGCGCAGTAAGCGCACAAGCAAGAGAAGATAGAAAAGGGGCCCAAGTGGCCCCTTTTCGCGTTGTGGTTCCCCAATCGGATCGGAGGAGAACGATGAGCAGGAAGATCTGGGCTTCTGTCGACGACTACATTGTCGAAGCTCTTTTCGAGGCGGATCCCGCCCTCGATGCCGTTCTGGCGGCCAACCATGATCAGGGCCTGCCGCCTATCGACGTTTCCCCGGCACAAGGCAAGCTGCTCTCACTTCTTGCGCGAATGCAGGGAGCGAGGAAGGTACTCGAAATCGGCACGTTGGGCGGTTATTCGACAATCTGGATGGCGCGAGCATTGCCGATGGACGGCAAGGTCGTGACGCTCGAGCTTGATCCGCACCACGCCAGTGTCGCGCGGTCGAACTTTGAACGAGCAGGGGTGTCTGACCGTGTGGAACTGCGAGTCGGACCGGCGCTTCAATCGCTTGCGGCCTTAGGCGCCGAGAATGCCGGGCCGTTCGACTTCATCTTCATCGACGCCGACAAGCCGAACAACCCGCACTATCTGTCCTGGGCCATGCGTCTTTCGAGGCCGGGGACCGTCATCGTCTGCGACAATGTCATCCGTGACGGCGCGGTGGTGAATGAAGATGGTCGCGATGCCAATGTCGAAGGGGCACGCGCGGCGTTCTCGTTCATCGGCAGCGACAAACGTCTGGAAGGCACCGCGATCCAGACTGTTGGCGCCAAGGGCTATGACGGCTTTGCAATAGCGATCGTTAATTGAATTTGTGCGGTGCGCCGGCCGGACCTGCGATCCGGCGGCGCCCACTGATCAATCGAAAAACGCCTCCACCACATTGCGCTTGCCGAGCATGAAGGCGTCGGCGACGTGCTGCAGGGGCGCGAGATCGACGTCGGAGGTGCCGGCGCGCACGATCTCGGCGAAGCGCTTGTAGAGCATCGGATATTCGGCTTCCGGCTCCTCGTGAACGACGCGGCCATCGATGGCAAGCTTTGAGCCGCCGCCAGAAAGCACCATCGATCCTGCCTCGGTATCGGCCAGGACGTCCCAGCTTTGCGGGCCGGTCTGACGCCAATCGAGTTCCATCGTCACCGGCAGACCGTTCGACGTGCGGAAGGCGATATGGGCGGCGATGGGGGCCGCGCGGTTTTCGGGGAAATCGAGTTCTGCCGAGCTGATGAACATCGGCGGCAGGATGTGGGTAGCGATCGACAGGGCGTTGATGCCGGGATCGAACACGCCAAAGCCGCCGGGAGCCCAGATCCATTCCTGATTCGGATGCCAGCGGCGCACGTCTTCTTTCCAATTGATGGCGGCCGACCTGATCGTTGTCGATCCAAGGAATGCGCGCGCAGCTTCGACAGCCGGCGCATAGCGTGAATGCCAGCTGGCGAACAGGCAGACGCCGTTCGCTGTCGCCAGCGCCTTCAGGTCTTCGACCTCGCTGACCGTGGCGCCGGGCGGCTTTTCCAGGAAAACATGCTTTTTCGCCGCCAGCGCCAAGCGCGCGGCGTCGTAACGAAACTGCGGCGGCATGCACAGCGACACCGCCTCGAGCTCCGGCGTTGCGTCGAGCATCGCCTCGATCGTCGGGAAGTTCGGGATGTCCTCGACTTTGCCATGGCGGCTGGCTGCAGCAACCAGGCGATAATCTTGGTCCTTCGCCAGCGCCGGCAGATGCTGGTCACGGACGATCTTCCCCACGCCGACGATGCCGAGCTTGATGGGATTAGAGGACATGGGAGCTCCGCAGGTTGAGTGTGCTTGGTTTTGCCAGAGGTCGCTTCTTAGCAGAGAACTTGTGCCGGGCAAGTCGCCGGGCTTTGTCGCCGGCCCGTGAGATCGACCGCGATTCAGATCTCTTCAGATCGGCACATCGAACGTCACGATCGACACTTCGCCTTCGAGCGCGCCCTGATAGGCGGACAGATGCGGCTCCTCGTCCGGCACGCCGTCCAGGTCGCCGATCTGATCGAGCTCTGCCTCGGCATAACCTTCGGCGGCAAGCGATTCGAGAGCGCGGCGCACCGCCGAATCGTCGTCCGGTGCGACCAGCATCACATGCACGCCTTCCGGCTTGCCGCCTTTGCGCTTCCACACCCGGCCGGTAATAATGGTGACCGGGCGCTCCTCATTGTCATTCACGGGTTCGTACCTCCGGGCGAGGGGGGTTGGGCTGTTCATGCCGCCTTTTCGCACGAAGCACGGCCTGGAAACAGGCGCAAGCCGGTCACTTTCTGGCTTCCTCTTGAAAAACGGCGCAAGAAAATTACATGCGCTTTTCGCATGGCTGCCAAGCCTCGGGTTCAGCGCAATATTTGCCGCTCCGGGGTTGACGGACAGTGGCCATACGAGTAGAAGCCGCCCAGTCAGAACCGATGTGAGGCTCTTGCTTCCGAAGCGACACGCTTTGGAGTTTGCCTCAAACAGGGTTCGTTTTACGAGCGAAAAGACATTTCCGGCGTGCATGAAGCGGATTCCGCTTCCTCTGCCATTTGTTCGGGCAAGACCGCGAGGCGCGGTTTGTGGCCCGAATTTGCGTATGGAAATGACGCTTTGAGCGGCCCTGACCGGGCGAGACACGGAATTGAGAGACAAGAGGGTTTAATGCCTACCGTCAACCAGCTGATCCGCAAGCCGCGCATTGCGCCGGTGAAGCGCAACAAGGTCCCGGCCATGCAGCAGAACCCGCAGAAACGGGGCGTCTGCACGCGCGTCTACACCACGACGCCGAAGAAGCCGAACTCGGCGCTGCGCAAGGTGGCCAAGATCCGCCTGACCAATGGTTTTGAAGTGATCGGTTACATCCCCGGCGAAGGCCACAACCTTCAGGAGCACTCGGTGGTGATGATCCGCGGCGGCCGCGTCAAGGATCTTCCGGGCGTCCGTTACCACATCATCCGCGGCGTGCTCGACACGCAAGGCGTGAAGAACCGCAAGCAGCGCCGTTCGAAATACGGCGCCAAGCGTCCGAAGTGACCGAAGCGTAGCCAAGGTCGTTCCGGGCGGCGTCAAGCGACGATCCGGGATCCAGGCCACCGCGTAGAATTGAGGCAGAGAAAAAATGTCCCGTCGTCACAGTGCAGAAAAGCGTGAGATCAATCCGGACCCGAAGTTCGGCGATCTGATCGTCACCAAGTTCATGAACGCCGTCATGTATGACGGCAAGAAGTCGGTTGCCGAGACCATCGTCTACGGCGCGCTCGACCAGGTTCAGTCCAAGACCAAGCAGGAGCCGGTCACCGTCTTCCATCAGGCGCTCGACAATGTCGCGCCGCATGTGGAAGTGCGTTCGCGCCGCGTCGGCGGCGCCACCTACCAGGTTCCGGTCGACGTGCGCCCCGAGCGCCGTCAGGCATTGGCCATCCGCTGGCTGATTGCCGCCGCCCGCAACCGCAACGAGACCACGATGGTCGACCGCCTCTCCGGCGAGCTGATGGACGCGGCCAACAACCGCGGCACCGCCGTCAAGAAGCGTGAAGACACCCACAAGATGGCAGAAGCCAACCGCGCTTTCGCGCACTACCGCTGGTAAAGCGCGAACGAGACTGAAGAGGCACCTCCCATGGCCCGCGAATATAAAATCGAAGACTACCGCAATTTCGGTATCATGGCGCATATCGACGCCGGCAAGACGACGACCACCGAGCGCGTCCTCTATTACACGGGCAAGTCGCACAAGATCGGCGAAGTCCACGACGGCGCTGCCACCATGGATTGGATGGAGCAGGAGCAGGAGCGCGGCATCACCATCACGTCGGCCGCGACCACGACCTTCTGGAAGGGTCGCGACGGCAAGATGCACCGCTTCAACATCATCGACACCCCCGGCCACGTCGACTTCACCATTGAAGTCGAGCGTTCGCTGCGCGTGCTCGACGGCGCCATTGCGCTGCTCGATGCCAATGCCGGTGTCGAGCCGCAGACGGAGACCGTCTGGCGCCAGGCCGACAAGTATCGCGTGCCGCGCATGATCTTCTGCAACAAGATGGACAAGATCGGCGCCGACTTCTACCGCTCGGTCGAGATGATCGGATCGCGCCTCGGTGCGCATGCCGTCGTCATGCAGCTGCCGATCGGCGCCGAGACCGAGTTCAAGGGTGTCGTCGACCTCGTCGAGATGAACGCGCTGGTCTGGCGCGACGAGACGCTGGGCGCTGCCTGGGACATCGTCGAGATCCCTGCCGACCTCAAGGCTCGTGCCGAAGAATACCGCGAGAAGATGATCGAGGCCGCCGTCGAAATGGACGAGACGGCGCTCGAGAATTACCTCGAAGGCAAGATGCCGAGCAACGACGAGATCCGTGCGCTCATCCGCAAGGGCACGATCGCGGTGAAGTTCTATCCGATGTTCTGCGGCTCGGCCTTCAAGAACAAGGGCGTGCAGCCGCTGCTCGACGCCGTCGTCGAATATCTGCCGTCGCCGGCCGATGTCCCGGCCATCAAGGGCGTCGACGCCAAGACCGACGCCGAGATCGAGCGTCATGCCGACGACAACGAGCCGCTGTCGATGCTTGCCTTCAAGATCATGAACGACCCGTTCGTCGGTTCGCTCACCTTTGCCCGCATCTATTCGGGCAAGCTCACCAAGGGCATCTCGGTCGACAACACCGTGAAGGGCAAGAAAGAGCGCATCGGCCGCATGCTGCAGATGCATGCGAATTCGCGCGCCGACGTCGAAGAGGCGTTTGCCGGCGACATCGTCGCCCTCGCTGGCCTCAAGGACACCACCACCGGCGACACGCTCAGTGATCCGCTGCATCCGGTCATCCTCGAGCGCATGGAATTCCCCGATCCGGTCATCCAGATCGCCATCGAGCCGAAGACCAAGAACGACCAGGAAAAGATGGGTCTCGCCCTTCACCGCCTGGCCGCCGAGGATCCGTCCTTCCGCGTCAAGACTGACGAGGAATCGGGCCAGACGATCATTTCCGGCATGGGCGAGCTTCACCTCGACATCATCGTCGACCGCATGCGCCGCGAGTTCAAGGTCGAGGCCAATGTCGGCGCGCCGCAGGTGGCCTACCGCGAGACGATCACCCGCAAGCACGAGCAGGACTACACGCACAAGAAGCAGACCGGCGGTACCGGCCAGTTCGCCCGCGTCAAGATCCTGTTCGAGCCGAATCCGGAAAGCAGCGAATTCGAGTTCGAAACCAAGATCGTCGGCGGCGCTGTGCCGAAGGAATACATCCCCGGTGTCGAAAAGGGCATCAACAGCGTCATGACCTCGGGCCCGTTCGCCGGCTTCCCGATGATCGGCGTCAAGGCGACGCTGATCGATGGCGCCTACCACGACGTGGACTCGTCGGTTCTGGCCTTCGAAATCGCCGGCCGCGCCTGCTTCCGTGAAGCAGCCCCCAAGCTTGGCGTGCAGTTGCTCGAGCCGATCATGAAGGTCGAAGTGGTGACGCCGGAAGATTATGTCGGCAGCGTAATCGGCGACCTGAACGGCCGTCGCGGCCAGATCCAGGGCCAGGAAGCCCGTGGCGTAGCTGTGGTCATCAACGCGATGGTGCCGCTCGCCAACATGTTCAAATACGTGGACAACCTTCGCTCGATGAGCCAGGGCCGCGCGGCCTACACGATGCAGTTCGACCACTACGAGCCGGTCCCGACCGCGGTCGCCCAGGAAGTCCAGAAGAAATACGCGTAACTCGAAACGAGTTGCATCAGTAACTTAATTCAAGGCCCGCACGGGCTGGCAGGAATGGAGAGATCACATGGCAAAAGGTAAATTCGAGCGCACTAAGCCTCATGTGAACATTGGCACGATTGGTCACGTCGACCATGGCAAGACGTCGCTGACGGCGGCGATCACCAAGTATTTTGGCGAATACAAGCGCTACGACCAGATCGACGCTGCGCCCGAAGAGAAGGCGCGCGGCATCACCATTTCGACGGCGCACGTCGAATACGAGACCGCCAACCGCCACTATGCCCATGTCGACTGCCCCGGCCACGCCGACTATGTGAAGAACATGATCACCGGTGCCGCGCAGATGGACGGCGCGATCCTGGTGGTGTCGGCCGCCGACGGCCCGATGCCGCAGACCCGCGAGCACATCCTTTTGGCCCGCCAGGTCGGCGTGCCCTCGATCGTGGTGTTCTTGAACAAGGTCGACCAGGTCGACGACGCCGAGCTGCTCGAGCTGGTCGAGCTCGAGGTGCGTGAGCTTTTGACCAAGAACGAGTTCCCCGGCGACGACATTCCGATCGTCAAGGGTTCGGCGCTTGCCGCCCTTGAAGACAGCGACAAGAAGATTGGCGAGGACGCCATCCGCGAATTGATGGCTGCGGTCGATGCCTACATCCCGACGCCGGTGCGTCCGCTCGACAAGCCGTTCCTGATGCCGATCGAGGACGTGTTCTCGATCTCGGGCCGTGGCACGGTGGTGACCGGCCGCGTCGAGCGCGGCGTCGTCAAGGTCGGCGAGGAGCTGGAGATCGTCGGCATCCGTCCGACCACCAAGACGACCTGCACGGGCGTCGAGATGTTCCGCAAGCTGCTCGACCAGGGCCAGGCCGGCGACAACATCGGCGCGCTACTGCGCGGTGTCGACCGTGAAGGCGTCGAGCGCGGCCAGGTCCTGGCCAAGCCCGGCACCGTCAAGCCGCACAAGAAGTTCGTTGCCGAAGCCTACATCCTGACCAAGGACGAGGGCGGCCGCCACACGCCGTTCTTCACCAACTACCGTCCGCAGTTCTATTTCCGCACGACGGACGTGACCGGCATCGTGTCGCTGCCGGAAGGCACCGAGATGGTGATGCCGGGCGACAACATCACCGTCGATGTCGAGCTGATCGTGCCGATCGCCATGGAAGAGAAGCTGCGCTTCGCCATCCGTGAAGGCGGCCGCACCGTCGGTGCCGGCATCGTCGTCACCATCACAGAGTAATTTGGACTTAAACCGATCTGTCGCGGGCGCTGCCCGCGCCGCGCCAGAACAAGGAAGTGACGCATGAACGGACAGAATATCCGCATCCGCCTGAAGGCGTTTGATCACCGGGTGCTCGACGCCTCGACACGGGAAATCGTGTCGACCGCCAAGCGCACCGGCGCCAACGTCCGCGGCCCCATTCCGCTGCCGACGCGGATCGAAAAGTTCACGGTCAACCGGTCGCCTCACGTCGACAAGAAGAGCCGCGAGCAGTTCGAGATGCGCACGCACAAGCGTCTGCTCGACATCGTCGACCCGACCCCGCAGACGGTCGATGCTTTGATGAAGCTCGACCTGGCCGCCGGTGTCGACGTCGAGATCAAGCTCTAAGGAACCAGAGGTCAGCGGGGCGACCCGGAACTCTGAAGGAACAAGAGGCGTGGAGGGGCGACAGCCCCGACAGGGAACTCTAAAGGAATTGAACCGATGCGTTCAGGTGTGATTGCAAAGAAGGTGGGAATGACCCGCATCTACAACGATGCCGGGGAACATGTTCCCGTCACTGTTCTCCAGATGGAGAACTGCCAGGTCGTGGCGCAGCGCACGCAGGAGAAGAACGGCTATACCGCCGTCCAGCTCGGCGTTGGCCTTGCCAAAGTGAAGAACACGTCGAAGGCGATGCGCGGCCATTTCGCGACCGCTTCCGTCGAGCCCAAGGCCAAGGTTGCCGAGTTTCGCGTCTCTGCCGACAACATGATCGATGTTGGCGCCGAGATCACTGTCGAGCACTTCGTCGTCGGCCAGAAGGTCGATGTGACGGGCACCACGATCGGCAAGGGCTTCCAGGGCGTCATCAAGCGGCACCACATGGGTGGCGGCCGCGCAACACACGGCAACTCGGTGTCGCACCGTACACACGGCTCGACCGGCCAGCGCCAGGATCCGGGCAAGGTGTTCAAGGGCAAGCATATGGCCGGCCACATGGGCGACACCCGCGTCACCACGCAGAATGTCGAGGTCGTCTCGACCGACGCCGATCGCGGCCTGATCCTGATCCGCGGTGCGGTCCCGGGTTCGAAGGGTGCATGGATCCTGGTCCGCGACGCGGCCAAGGTGGCGCTTCCGGCCAATGCGCCGAAGCCCGCTGCGATCCGCGCCCTTGCGACTGACGGTGCCGCCACGAACGAGGCCCCGGCCACAGAGGGAGCGGAATAATGGACCTCAAGATTACAACGCTTGGCGGCAAGGACGCCGGCAAGCTGAAGCTCTCCGAAGAGATTTTCGGCCTCGATCCGCGCGAGGACATCCTGCAGCGCGTCGTGCGCTGGCAGCTTGCCAAGAAGCAGCAGGGCACGCACAAGGCCAAGGGTCGCGCGGAAATCGCCCGCACCGGCGCCAAGATGTACAAGCAGAAGGGTACGGGCCGCGCCCGTCACCATTCGGCTCGCGCTCCGCAGTTCCGCGGCGGCGGCAAGGCCCACGGCCCGGTCGTGCGCAGCCACGAGCACGATCTGCCTAAGAAGGTGCGTGCGCTCGGCCTGAAGCATGCCCTCTCGGCCAAGGCCAAGAGCGCGTCGATCATCATCATCGACGAGCTGAAGCTGACCGAGGCCAAGACCAAGGCGCTGATCGCGAATTTCGCGACGCTGGGCCTGAGCAACGCCCTGGTGATCGGCGGCGCCGAGCTTGACAAGAACTTCAAGCTGGCGGCGACCAACATCCCGAACATCGACGTGCTGCCCATCCAGGGCATCAACGTCTACGACATTCTGCGCCGCGGCACGCTGGTCCTTTCCAAGGCCGCCGTCGAGGCTCTCGAGGAGCGCTTCAAATGACCGACCTTCGTCATTACGACGTGATCGTCTCGCCGGCGATCACTGAAAAGTCGACCATGGCTTCCGAGCAGAACCAGGTCGTCTTCAATGTCGCCAAGAAGGCGTCGAAGCCGGAAATCAAGGCCGCCGTCGAAGCGCTGTTCGGCGTCAAGGTGATGGCCGTGAACACGCTTGTCCGCAAGGGCAAGATCAAGCGCTTCCGCGGCACGATCGGCCGCCAGAGCGACGTCAAGAAGGCGGTTGTGACGCTGGCCGAAGGCCAGTCGATCGACGTCGCGACGGGTCTCTGAGCAAGGTCGCGAGGACAGAACAATGGCACTGAAAAAATTCAACCCGGTAACGCCGAGCACCCGTCAGCTGGTCATCGTCGATCGCTCGGGCCTCTACAAGGGCAAGCCCGTCAAGGGTCTGACCGAGGGCCTGACCAAGTCGGGCGGCCGCAACAATTACGGCCGCATCACAGCCCGCTTCATCGGCGGCGGTCACAAGCGCACCTACCGCATTATCGACTTCAAGCGCCGCAAGTTCGACGTCGTCGGCACGGTCGAGCGTATCGAGTACGATCCGAACCGCACCGCCTTCATCGCGCTGATCAAGTATGACGATGGCGAGCTGTCCTACATCATCGCCCCGCAGCGTCTGGCTCCCGGCGACAAGATCGTGGCCGGTGAATCGGTCGACGTGAAGCCGGGCAACGCGATGCCGCTGGCCTCGATGCCGGTCGGCACGATCGTCCACAATATCGAGCTGAAGCCCGGCAAGGGCGCTCAGGTCGCCCGTTCGGCCGGCGGTTATGGCCAGCTCGTCGGCCGCGACCAGGGCATGGCGATCCTGCGCCTCAATTCGGGCGAGCAGCGTGTCGTCCACGGCTCCTGCATGGCCACTGTCGGCGCCGTGTCCAACCCGGACCACGGCAACATCAATGACGGCAAGGCAGGCCGCACCGTGTGGCGCGGCAAACGTCCGCACAATCGCGGCGTGACCATGAACCCGGTCGACCATCCGCATGGCGGCGGCGAAGGCCGCACCTCGGGTGGCCGCCATCCGGTTTCGCCCTGGGGCAAGCCGACCAAGGGCAAGAAGACGCGGTCCAACAAGGCGACCGACAAGTTCATCCTGCGCTCGCGCCATCAGCGCAAGAGCTAAGAAGAGGTAACGCCAAGTGACTCGTTCGATTTGGAAAGGCCCCTTCATCGACGGCTACCTTCTGAAGAAGGTGGACAAGGTTCGTGAAGGTGGTCGCAATGAGGTGATCAAGATGTGGAGCCGCCGCTCCACCATCCTGCCGCAGTTCGTCGGCTTCACCTTCGGTGTCTACAACGGCCAGAAGCACGTTCCCGTCTCGGTGAACGAGGACATGGTCGGTCACAAGTTCGGTGAATTCGCTCCGACCCGGACCTATTACGGTCACGGCGCGGATAAGAAGGCGAAGAGGAAATAATCATGGGCAAGGCCAAAGCTCCGCGCAGGCTTGCTGACAACGAAGCGCGCGCCGTGTTGCGCACGATCCGTATCAGCCCGCAGAAGCTGAACCTGGTTGCCGCGCTGATCCGCGGCAAGAAGGTCGCGACAGCGCTTTCCGACCTCGAATTCTCGGCCAAGCGGATTTCCGGCACGGTCAAGAAGACGCTGGAATCGGCGATCGCCAACGCGGAAAACAACCACGACCTCGACGTCGATGCGCTGATCGTGGCGGAAGCCTATGTCGGCAAGTCGATCGTCATGAAGCGGTTCCATGCCCGTGGCCGTGGGCGCGCCAGCCGTATCGAGAAGCCGTTCTCGCACCTCACGATCGTCGTTCGTGAAGTCGAAGAAAAAGGGGAGGCCGCATAATGGGCCAGAAAGTCAATCCGATCGGTCTGCGTCTCGGCATCAACCGCACCTGGGATTCGCGCTGGTTCGCGAACACCGGCGAGTACGGCAAGCTGCTGCACGAGGACATCAAGATCCGCAAATATCTTGAGAAGGAACTCAAGCAGGCTGCGATCTCGAAAGTCGTGATCGAGCGTCCGCACAAGAAGTGCCGCGTCACCATCCATGCGGCGCGTCCGGGCCTGATCATCGGCAAGAAGGGCGCCGACATCGAGAAGCTTCGCAAGAAGCTGATGGAGATGACCAAGTCCGAGACGCATCTGAACATCGTCGAAGTGCGCAAGCCGGAGATCGACGCGACCTTGGTCGCCCAGTCGATCGCCCAGCAGCTCGAGCGCCGCATCGCGTTCCGCCGCGCCATGAAGCGTGCCGTGCAGTCGGCGATGCGCCTCGGTGCCGAAGGCATCCGCATCAACTGCGCCGGCCGTCTCGGCGGCGCCGAGATCGCGCGCATGGAATGGTATCGCGAAGGCCGCGTGCCGCTGCATACGCTGCGTGCCGACGTCGACTACGGCACGGCCGAGGCGAATACGGCCTACGGCATCTGCGGCGTCAAGGTCTGGGTGTTCAAGGGCGAAATCCTCGAGCACGACCCGATGGCTTCGGAGCGCCGCGCCACCGAGGGCGATCATGCGCATGGCGGTGGTGGTGAGCGCGAACGCGGTCGCCGTCGCGAAAACGCGTAAGACATTTAGGAATTTGGAGTTAGAACGATGCTGCAGCCAAAGCGCACAAAGTTCCGCAAGCAGTTCAAGGGCCGCATCCACGGTACCGCCAAGGGCGGCACCAACCTGGATTTCGGTGGTTTCGGACTGAAGGCGCTTGAGCCGAACCGCGTCACCGCGCGTGAGATCGAGGCGGCCCGCCGCGCGATCACCCGCGAGATGAAGCGTGCCGGCCGCGTGTGGATCCGTATCTTCCCGGACGTGCCGGTGACGTCGAAGCCGACCGAAGTCCGTATGGGTAAGGGCAAGGGCGCGGTCGACTACTGGGCGGCACGCGTCAAGCCCGGCCGCATCATGTTCGAGATCGACGGCGTCAACGAGGAAACCGCCCGTGAGGCGCTGCGTCTCGGCGCGGCCAAGCTCTCGGTCAGGACGCGCTTCGTACAGCGCATCGCAGAATAAGGACGGGCTGATCATGAAAGCCGAAGACATCCGGACCAAGACCCAGGACCAGCTGACCGACGACCTGGCCAGCCTGAAGAAGGAGCAGTTCAACCTGCGCTTTCAGAAGGCCACCGGCCAGCTTGAGAAGACCGCGCGCGTGAGGCAGGTCCGCAAGGACATTGCGCGTATCAAGACCATCGCTGCGGAAAAGTCCGCGGCCAAGAAGGCTTAAGGACGAAAACCATGCCAAAGCGCATTCTGCAGGGCACCGTCGTCAGCGACAAGAACGAGAAGACGGTTGTCGTCAAGGTCGAACGGCGCTTCACGCATCCCGTGATGAAGAAGACCGTGCGCATGACCAAGAAGTACAAGGCGCACGACGAGAACAACGCCCACAAGGTCGGCGATCAGGTGTTCATCCAGGAATCGAAGCCGATTTCCAAGGACAAGCGCTGGGTCGTGGTGTCTTCGGACCAGGCCTGATCAGGGCCAACGAAACGAATTTTGGACAGACCGGGGAGGGGTGAGAAACCCGTCCCGTTAGAAAAGAAGAAGGCGGCCAGTCATGATTCAGATGCAAACAAACCTCGACGTCGCGGATAATTCCGGCGCCCGTCGTGTCATGTGCATCAAGGTGCTGGGCGGCTCGAAGCGGAAATACGCTTCCGTGGGCGACATCATCGTGGTGTCGATCAAGGAAGCCATCCCGCGCGGCCGCGTCAAGAAGGGCGATGTGATGAAGGCGGTCGTGGTTCGCACGGCCAAGGACATCCGCCGCCCGGACGGCAGCGTGATCCGTTTCGACAAGAACGCAGCCGTTCTCGTCGACAACAAGAAAGAGCCGATCGGCACGCGTATCTTCGGACCGGTTCCGCGCGAACTCCGCGCCAAGAACCACATGAAGATCATCTCGCTCGCGCCTGAAGTGCTGTAAGGAGCCGGACCAATGCAGAAGATTAGAAAAGGCGACAAGGTCGTCGTGCTGGCCGGCAAGGACAAGGGCCGTTCGGGCGAAGTCCTCTCGGTACAGCCGAAGGACGACACCGCGCTGGTGCGCGGCGTCAACCTGATCCGTCGTCACCAGAAGCAGTCCCAGTCCCAAGAGGGCGGGATCATCACCAAGGAAGCGCCGATCCAGCTGTCGAACATCGCGCTGGCCGACCCCAAGGATGGCAAGCCGACCCGGGTCGGCTTCATCTTCCAGAAGGACGGCAAGAAGGTGCGCGTCGCCAAGCGCTCGGGAGAAGTCATCAATGGCTAAGGCTCAAACCAAGCAGGCAACTGCCCAGAACACGCCGCGCCTCAAGCAGGTCTACAACGAGACCATCCGCAAGGCGCTGCAGGAGCAGTTCGGCTACGAGAACGAGATGCAGGTTCCGCGCATCGACAAGATCGTGCTGAACATGGGCGTCGGCGAGGCGACCGGCGATTCGAAGAAGCCTTCGATCGCGGCGGAAGACCTTGCGATGATCGCCGGCCAGAAGGCCGTCGTCACCCGCGCCCGCAACTCGATCGCCGGCTTCAAGGTCCGCGAGAAGATGCCGATCGGCGCCAAGGTCACGCTGCGCAAGGAACGCATGTACGAGTTCCTCGACCGCCTCGTGAACATCGCACTGCCGCGCGTCCGCGACTTCCGCGGACTTAATCCGAAGAGCTTCGATGGCCGTGGCAACTATGCCATGGGCATCAAGGAACACATCGTGTTTCCGGAGATCAACTACGACAAGGTTGATCAGATCTGGGGCATGGACGTCATCGTTTGTACGACTGCGAAGACGGACGACGAAGCCAGGGCATTGCTCAAGGCCTTCAACTTCCCCTTCCGCCAGTAACGGCAGCGAGAAAAGGAAAAATCTGAAATGGCAAAGACCAGCTCAGTCGAGAAGAACAACAGGCGCCGCAAGCTTGCGGACCAGTTCGCTGCCAAGCGCGAGGTGCTCAAGGCGATCATCATGGATCAGTCCAAGCCGATGGAAGAGCGCTTCCGCGCCCAGCTGAAGCTTTCGGCGCTGCCGCGCAACTCGGCCAAGACCCGCATCCGCAACCGCTGCGAAGTCACCGGACGTCCGCGTGCCTATTATCGCAAGCTCAAAGTATCGCGTATCGCGCTTCGTGATCTCGGCAATAACGGCCAGATCCCGGGCCTGGTCAAGTCGAGCTGGTAAGGAGGACATAACATGTCATTGAGCGATCCTCTCGGCGATATGCTGACCCGCATCCGCAACGCGTATGGCCGCAAGAAGTCGAGCGTTTCGACGCCGGCCTCGCGCCTGCGTACCCGCGTCCTCGACGTGCTGAAGGCGGAAGGCTATATCCGCGACTACAGCCAGACCGACTTCGACAACGGCAAGTCCGAAATCGAGATCGAGCTGAAGTATTTCGATGGTGCGCCGGTGGTGCGCGAAATCGCTCGGGTCTCGAAGCCCGGCCGCCGCGTCTACGTTTCGGCCAAGTCGATACCGCACGTCGCCAACGGCCTCGGCATCGCCATCCTTTCGACGCCGAAGGGCGTGATGGCCGACCACGAAGCGCGTGAACAGAATGTCGGCGGGGAAATCCTCTGCCAGATCTTCTGATCTGGTATGTGACCCGGTTGGAAACAGGTTTTCGGGATCTAGTCCCGAAAGCCGAGACCTGAAACAAGAGAAGTGACGAGGACAACAAAATGTCTCGTATTGGAAAGAAACCCGTTTCGCTGCCGCAGGGCGTGACCGCGACCGTCAACGGCCAGACCGTGACGGCGAAGGGTCCGAAGGGCGAGCTGAAGTTCGTGGTGAACGACGAAGTGCTGGTCAAGATGGAAGGCAGCGAGATCGCTGTCCAGCCGCGCGACCAGACCAAGACTGCCCGTTCCAAGTGGGGCATGTCGCGCACGCAGATCGTCAACATCCTGCAGGGCGTCAAGGACGGCTTCGAAAAGAAGCTCGAGATCACCGGCGTCGGCTATCGTGCCGCCATGCAGGGCAAGAACCTGCAGCTGGCGCTCGGCTTCAGCCATGACGTCGTCTACGAGACGCCGCAGGGCGTGACGATTTCGGTGCCGAAGCCGACGGAAATCACGGTGACCGGCATCGATAAGCAGCAGGTCGGCCAGGTTGCCGCCGAGATCCGCGAGTATCGCAGCCCCGAGCCCTACAAGGGCAAGGGTGTCCGCTATGCCGGCGAGAAGATCGTCCGCAAGGAAGGCAAGAAGAAGTAATTTTAACGCCGCGGGGAGCGGTCGCGGGAGGCTCGTCCTACCGCATATGGTTGCCCCCGTTTTTTGAAGGCAAGGAACTGATATCATGGGCTCGAAAGAATCCACCCAACGCCGCGCCCAGCGCGTCCGCCGCCAGATCAAGAAGGTTGCCGGCGATCGTCCGCGCTTGTCGGTCCATCGCACGTCGAAGAACATCTATGTCCAGGTGATCGACGACGCCAAGGGCCACACGATCGCGGCTGCTTCGACGCTCGAGAAGGAGCTCAAGGGTTCGCTCAAGACCGGCGCCGACACGGCGGCGGCCGCTGCCATCGGCAAGCTGATCGCCGAGCGTGCCTCGAAGGCCGGCGTCAAGGAAGTCGTCTTCGACCGCGGCGCCTACATCTACCACGGCCGTGTCAAGGCGCTTGCCGAGGCTGCCCGTGAAGGTGGTCTGAGCTTCTAAAAACGAAATTCGCCCCCGGCGACCCACAGAGGCGCCGGATATCATCATCAACCGTGCTTCCGGAAAAAAACAAGGAACAGGATATGGCACAGGAACGTAGGGATGGCGGCCGCGGCCGTGATCGCGAAGAGCGCGACGACGGCATGGTCGACAAGCTCGTCCACATCAACCGTGTCGCCAAAGTCGTCAAGGGCGGCCGGCGCTTCGGCTTTGCGGCACTTGTTGTCGTCGGCGACCAGAAGGGCCGCGTCGGCTTCGGCCACGGCAAGGCGCGCGAAGTGCCGGAGGCGATCCGCAAGGCGACCGAATCGGCCAAGCGCGACATGATCTTCGTGCCGCTGCGCTCAGGCCGCACGCTGCACCACGACGTCGAGGGACGCTGGGGTGCGGGACGCGTTCTGCTGCGCGCCGCCAAGCAAGGTACCGGCATCATCGCCGGCGGCCCGATGCGCGCCGTTTTCGAGACGCTCGGCATGCATGACGTGGTCGCCAAGTCGATGGGTTCTTCGAACCCCTACAACATGGTTCGTGCCACTTTCGACGCGCTGAAGAGCCAGATGCATCCGAAGGATGTCGCTGCAGCGCGCGGCATCAAGTATTCGACCCTTCAGGCCCGCCGCGGCACCGCCGTTGCGGCTGAAGAATAGTCGACGCTGACCAGGGATTTGACCATGGCCAAGAAAGCAACCAAGACCATCACCGTCGAGCAGATCGGTTCGCCGATCCGCCGGCCGAAGGAGCAGCGCGCAACGCTGGTCGGCCTCGGCCTCAACAAGATGCACAAGCAGCGCACGCTGGAGGATACGCCCTCGGTGCGCGGCATGATCGCTGCCGTCCAGCATCTCGTCCGCGTCGTGGACGAGGGCTGAACCAGAGCGCAGGAGAACCCAGATGAAACTCAATGATCTGCGTGACAAGGACGGCGCGACGCACTCCAAGAAGCGTCTCGGCCGTGGCATCGGCTCCGGTTCGGGCAAGACCGCCGGTCGCGGCGTCAAGGGCCAGAAGGCGCGCTCCGGCGTCGCCGTCAACGGCTTCGAGGGTGGCCAGATGCCGCTCTACCGCCGCCTGCCGAAGCGCGGCTTCAACAATATCTTCGCCAAGAGCTTCACCGTCGTGTCGCTGGCCCGCATCCAGGCGGCGCTCGATGCCAAGAAGCTCGACGCCAAGACAGTTGTAACGGCCGAGGCGCTGGTTGCGGCTGGCGTCATCCGTCGCGTCAAGGACGGCGTGCGCATCCTTTCAGACGGCGACATCAAGGCCAAGCTTGTCTTCGACGTAGCCGGAGCCTCCAAGGCCGCGATCGAGAAGATCGAAAAGGCCGGCGGCTCGGTGAAGCTGCCTGAGAAGGCAGCCGCCGAGTAACGGCAATTTGAAGCACGGCCGGCAAAGGTGGAATTCGGTTTTGCCTGCGGTCGTGCTTTGATCCGACAGATGTGACGGCCGCATCAACGCGGCCGCTTGCATGTTTGCAGTCCGGAGCTTATCTCGTGAGTTTCGGTGACACGCGCCGCCTGAGCTGCGGGCATCGAGCGTGACCAAGCGGAGAATCAGGCATGGCTTCGGCTGCTGAACAACTAGCCTCGAATCTGAATTTTTCGGCCTTCGCCAAGGCCGAGGATCTGAAGAAGCGCATCTGGTTCACCATCGGCGCGCTGCTCGTCTACCGTCTTGGCACCTATATCCCGCTGCCCGGCATCAATCCGGACGCGTTTGCCCACGCCTTCTCGTCGCAGAGCAAGGGCGTGCTTGGCATGTTCAATATGTTTGCAGGCGGTGCCGTGCAGCGCATGGCGATCTTTGCCCTCGGCATCATGCCCTATATCTCCGCCTCCATCATCATGCAGCTGATGACCTCGGTCATTCCGTCGCTGGAAGCGCTGAAGAAGGAAGGCGAGCAGGGCCGCAAGATTATCAACCAGTATACGCGCTACGGGACCGTGCTTCTGGCGTTGGTCCAGGCCTACGGCATTTCGGTCGGGCTCGAGGGCGGAAACGGCATCGTCAACGATCCCGGCATCTTTTTCCGCATCTCGACCGTCGTCACGCTGGTCGGCGGCACCATGTTCCTGATGTGGCTCGGCGAGCAGATCACCGCCCGCGGCATCGGCAACGGCATTTCGCTGATCATCTTCTCCGGCATTGTCGCCGGCCTGCCGCGCGCCATCTCCGGTACCTTGGAGCTAGGCCGCACCGGAGCGCTGTCGACCGGCCTGATCCTGGCGATCATCGTGCTCGCCATTATCGTTATCGGCCTGATCGTCTTTTTCGAGCGCGCCCAGCGCCGCCTGCTGATTCAGTACCCCAAGCGCCAGGTCGGCAATCGCATGTTCCAGGGCGATACCTCGCATCTGCCGCTGAAGCTCAACACATCCGGCGTCATTCCGCCGATCTTCGCTTCGTCGCTATTGCTGCTGCCGGCGACCGTCGCCGGTTTCTCGCAGACGACGAACATGCCCGCTTGGGCCAGCACCATCCTGGCATCGCTCGGTCATGGCCAGCCGCTCTACATGGCCTTCTACGCGGCGATGATCGTGTTCTTCGCCTTCTTCTACACGGCGATCGTCTTCAACCCGAAGGACACCGCGGACCAATTGAAGAAGCATTCGGGCTTCATCCCGGGCTATCGCCCGGGCGAGCGCACCGCGGACTATATTGACTATGTGCTCACCCGCATCACCGTCGTCGGCGCCATCTATCTGGTGCTGGTGTGTCTGCTGCCCGAGTTCCTGATTTCAGCGACTGGCGTACCGTTCTACCTTGGTGGCACTTCGCTCCTGATCGTGGTCAGTGTAACGCTCGATACGGTGGCGCAGATTCAGGGTCACCTGATCGCGCACCAGTATGAGGGCCTGATCAAGAAGTCGAAGCTGCGCGGGGGGAAAAAGGCCAGATGAGGTTGATATTGCTTGGACCGCCGGGGGCGGGCAAGGGGACACAAGCACTGAGACTGGTAGAACGACACGGCATCCCACAGCTTTCCACGGGGGACATGCTGCGTGCTGCTGTCCAGGCCGGCACCGAAGTCGGCAAGCGCGCCAAAGCGGTGATGGACGCTGGCGAACTGGTGTCCGACGCTATCGTCAACGCCATCGTAGCCGAGCGCATCGATCAAGCTGATTGCGCAAACGGCTTCATCCTTGACGGGTATCCCCGAACTCTGGTGCAAGCGGACGCCGTTGAGGAAATGCTGTCGGATCGCGGACTGGAGCTAGATGCGGTCATCGAATTTGTCGTCAATGACAAGGCGCTGGTTGGCCGAATCGTCAAGCGCGCCGAAGAAGCCAAGGCCGCAGGCCTGCCGGTGCGCAAGGACGACAGTCCAGCGGTGTTCGAAGAACGCTTGAGGGAATATTACAAGAAAACCTCGCCGCTGATCGGCTACTACTACGCCAAGGGTAAACTCAGGGGCGTCGATGGCATGGCCGACATCGATGCGGTGACGCAGCAGATCGAGGCGGTGCTCAGGGCGACGACCCGGCGGGTTGGCCAGGCGGCCGGCTAGAGAATCGAACGATTGCGCTTGACTGGAGCGGTCCGCTGGGGTATGGCGGCCCGTCTTCCTATCAGGCATGAGGCTTGCTTGTCCGCAAGGGCAAGGCAGGCCGCTTTGAACTGGAAACTCCCGCAAGGGCCGGCCTCCACCGGACGCGGGGCAACTTGAAGCGCCGGCTCGCCCGGCCTATATGGAGAAGAGAAGAACATGGCTCGTATAGCCGGCGTCAACATTCCGACCAACAAGCGCGTTGTCATTGCGCTTCAATACATTCACGGCATTGGCAAGAAGTTCGCCCAGGAGATCGTCGACAAGGTCGGCATCCCGGCCGAGCGCCGCGTCAACCAACTGACCGACGCGGAAGTGCTGCAGATCCGCGAGACCATCGACCGCGACTACCAGGTCGAGGGCGACCTGCGCCGCGAAGTGTCGATGAACATCAAGCGGCTCATGGACCTCGGCTGCTACCGCGGCCTGCGTCACCGTCGCTCGCTGCCGGTTCGTGGCCAGCGCACGCACACCAATGCGCGCACCCGTAAGGGCCCGGCCAAGTCGATTGCCGGAAAGAAGAAGTAATTTAGGGCAGTAAGGGGGTAGGGCAGTAAGGCAATAGGGACGGCAGACATACTGCCCTACTGCCATATTCCCCCACTGCCTTCTCCCTGGTGGAGCCGCTGGCATTACGGCGGTGTAGAGATCAACTGAAAGGACTATCATGGCCAAGGAAGCCGCTCGTGTTCGCCGTCGCGAACGCAAGAATATCTCGTCGGGCGTTGCCCACGTCAATTCGACCTTCAACAACACGATGATCACCATCACCGACGCACAGGGCAATTCGATTGCCTGGTCGTCGGCCGGAGCCCAGGGCTTCAAGGGATCGCGCAAGTCGACCCCTTTCGCTGCCCAGATGGCTGCCGAAGATGTTGCCAAGAAGGCTCAGGAACACGGCATGCGCATGCTCGAGGTCGAGGTCTGTGGACCCGGCTCCGGTCGTGAATCGGCGTTGCGCGCACTGCAGGCAGCAGGGTTCACCATCACCTCGATCCGTGATGTGACGCCGATCCCGCACAACGGCTGCCGTCCGCGCAAGAAGCGCCGCGTCTAAAGAATTTACCGAACGCCGCGCGAGCGCCTCAAGGGCGCTCCTCCACGGCATTCCAGGTCGCCCGCCACGATTGGATGGTGGCGGGACAACGGAAGGAAAGCACTATGATCCAGAAAAATTGGCAAGAACTGATCAAGCCGAACAAGATCGAGTTCTCGTCGAAGAAGAAGACGCTGACCACGCTGGTCGCCGAGCCGCTCGAGCGCGGCTTCGGCCTCACCCTAGGCAACGCGCTGCGCCGCGTGCTTCTGTCTTCGCTGCGTGGCGCGGCTGTAACCGCCGTGCAGATCGACGGCGTTCTGCATGAATTCTCGTCCATCGCCGGCGTCCGCGAGGACGTGACCGACATCGTTTTGAACATCAAGGAAATCGCCATCCGCATGGAAGGCGACGGCCCCAAGCGCATGGTCGTCCGGAAGCAGGGACCGGGCGCGGTTCTCGCCGGCGACATCCAGACGGTCGGCGACGTCGAGATCCTCAATCCCGACCACGTCATCTGCACGTTGGACGAAGGCGCTGAAATCCGCATGGAATTCACCGTCGATACCGGCAAGGGCTATGTGCCGGCCGACCGTAACCGCGCCGAGGACGCGCCGATCGGGCTGATCCCCGTCGACAGCCTGTATTCGCCGGTCAAGAAGGTCTCGTACAAGGTCGAGAACACCCGCGAGGGCCAGGTTCTCGACTATGACAAGCTGACCATGACCATCGAGACCGACGGTTCGATTTCGGGCGAGGACGCGGTGGCCTTCGCCGCTCGCATCCTGCAGGACCAGCTCGGCCTGTTCGTCAATTTCGACGAGCCGCAGAAGGAAGTCGCTGCCGAACAGGTTACCGAGCTTGCCTTCAACCCGGCGCTGCTCAAGAAGGTCGACGAACTCGAGCTTTCGGTGCGTTCGGCCAACTGCCTGAAGAACGATAACATCGTCTATATCGGCGATCTGATACAGAAGACCGAAGCCGAGATGCTGCGCACCCCGAACTTCGGCCGCAAATCGCTGAACGAGATCAAGGAAGTCCTGGCGGCGATGGGCCTTCATCTCGGCATGGAAGTGCCGGACTGGCCGCCGGAAAACATCGAAGACCTCGCCAAGCGTTACGAAGATCAATATTAAGCATGATCCCGAACCGAAGGTCAGCGCAGCAAAAAGTTGCAGACTTTTCGGACAAGATCATGCGGCTAACCAACTGAGGCTCAGGCCTCTTGAAACCGCAATGAAGGAGAAGAGCCATGCGCCACGGATTTAAAGGCCGCCGGTTCGCCCGCAGCATAAGCCATCGCAAGTCGATGTTTGCCAACCTTGCCGTGTCGCTTATCGAGCACGAGCAGATCCTCACCACGCTGCCGAAGGCGAAGGATTTGCGTCCGATCGTCGAAAAGCTGGTGACGCTCGGCAAGCGCGGCGACCTGCACGCCCGCCGCCAGGTTATTGCCCAGATCGGCAATGAAGGCGTCGTCAAGCGCCTGTTCGATACCATCGCGCCGCGCTACGCGACCCGCAACGGCGGCTATCTGCGCATCATGAAGGCCGGCTTCCGCCACGGTGACAATGCCGCAATGGCGGTCATCGAATTCGTCGACCGCGACACCTCGGCCAAGGGCGCCGGCGACCGTGCCCGCATCGAGGCCGAAGGCACCGAAGAGGAAGCCGCAGCCGCATAAGGCTTGGTTTTTCCCGAGAGAGTTTAAGGGGCCCGAGGGCCCCCTTTTCGTTGATGTGGCGACCTCTTACCTCGCAACGTTGAGGTAGTCTCTTCCGCCTATTGACTTCCAATCAATCGCATTTGTTATCCTCTTGATTGCCGGAAATGAATAAGAATAAATGCTGTCGACCTCCGTTCGATGATCGATATCGCGTATCAATTGGGACACAGTCACGCCGTTCAGATATTTTTCGGCGTCCCGATCTTTGATAAAGTCAGTATCAACGCGGAAATAAATCTGAATGGGACCCGCGCAGATATTCAGGTCGATATCATTCATCGATGCGACGTAGAACACCATAGCCTCTTCTGGTGTCCACAGGCCCGCGTCCAGGAATTCCGATGGCTTTGTTCTGCTGTCGAACCCATCCATTGAAAGAGCAAATTCGTCTGTTATTCGTTTGCTCTTGCCGCGAATTTCATACACATGTTCGATCTGAAACCAATTCAGCACATGTGGCGGGTCTTTGTCGAACGAGGCCTCAAGCGTTCCGTAAAACCAGTACTCGGGCACCGCCTCCGCATACTCGGTCAGCCAGCCGTCCGGCGCACCGAACGCTTCGGCAATTTCGATCATTTTCATGCCTGGGACAACAGGGCCCAAAGTGCCGGTCTTCAAAAAATCACGGAATGACAGGAGCTGTTTTTTCATGAGGGTCGACAAGGCTTTCCGGTTGCGAGCTCACCTATAACTGCTTTGCCGCCCAAAATAATCGGATTTCAGCGGCTTAGCCTTTCATTTTGCACAATCGTCAGGACAATGGCGCCCGACTTGGAGGATTCGGAATGCGCGTTAAACGGCTGTCCCTTGTTCTGATCTGCGCCTTGATGGCGCTGGCCATCGTGCCGGCGGCCAGGCACGCGCTGGCGGAGGAGAACAAGCCAGACCCCGGTTTGTCCGACGTGCTGACGGATCTATTGCATGGCGTCGAAGGCGAAAACGCCACTTCCGGCCCCGACAAGCGCGTGCCGTTCGGCCGCGAGGAGGTGCAACTGTCCTTCGCGCCGCTGGTCAAGCAGACAGGGCCGGCCGTGGTCAATGTCTACGCCTCGCAAACCGCCAAGGTGACGTCGCCCTTCGACGGCGATCCGTTCTTCGAGGAGTTCTTCGGCCGTTCGCAGCCGCGCGCGCAGTCTTCGCTCGGTTCGGGGGTGCTGGTCGATCCCACCGGCGTCGTGGTCACCAATTTCCACGTCGTCAAGAACGCTGACCAGGTCAAGGTAGCGACCGCCGACGGGCGCGAATTCGACAGCAAGGTGCTGCTCAAGGATGAGACGCTCGACCTCGCCGTGCTCAAGATTTCTTCTGACAAGCCGTTCCCGGTGATCGCTATCGGCGATTCCGACGCGCTCGAGGTCGGTGATCTGGTGCTGGCGATCGGCAATCCGTTCGGTGTCGGCCAGACCACCACCAGCGGCATCATTTCGGCCGTGGCGCGCAGCCATATCGGCGTCTCCGATTCCAGCTTCTTCATCCAGACCGACGCCGCCATCAACCCCGGCAATTCCGGTGGCGCGCTGGTCAACATGGGAGGGCAGCTGATCGGCATCAACACGGCGATCTATAGCCGTAGCGGCGGCTCGATCGGCATCGGCTTTGCCATCCCTTCGAACATGGTCCGCGCTTTCGCCGATGCGGCCAAGGCCGGACTCGACTTCTTCGAGCGGCCGTATGCAGGTGCCGAGTTCGAGGCGGTGACGCCGCAGATTGCCGAATCGCTCGGCATTGACAAACCGACCGGTGCGCTGGTTTCTTCGGTCGAAGAGGCGGGACCCGCGGCCAAGGCAGGGCTCAAGCCTGGCGACGTGGTGCTGTCGCTCAACGGCAAGCCGGTCGAGAGCGTCGGGGCGCTGGACTACCGCATGGCGACGCTGTCGATTGGTACGAATGCCAGCTTCGGCGTTCTGAGCAAGGGTCAGCAGGCGACGATGGACATCGCGCTGGAACGGCCGCCTGAGGGCGCCAAAGCTGCGGAACTCACATTGCGCGGCCGCAGCCCGTTCTCCGGTGCCAAGGTTGCTGAACTGTCGCCACGGCTTGCCCAACGGCTCGGTCTGCGCACCGATGTCAAAGGCGTCACCGTGGTCGACATCAACCGCGATTCGCCTGCTGCCGATTTTGGCTTCCAGCCAGGCGACATCGTGCGTGAGGTCAATGGCCTGACGATCGACAAGGCGGCGACCCTGGAACAGGTAGCCCAGCAGGATACGCGCTGGTGGCGCTTTACCGTCGAGCGCGGCGGGCAGATACTGCGCCAGGTGTTGCGTTACTGAGCCCGACCGTCAGCATGATCGGACTCCAGGCAGAAGAAGTTGCATGGCCGATCTGTTCAGTGTCGACGAACCGGAAAAGACGCCGCCCGGCAGGCCGCTGGCGGACCGTCTGCGCCCGAAGAACCTTGGCGAGGTCGTCGGCCAGGAGCATCTGACCGGACCCGACGGCGCGCTGACGCGGCTGATCGGTTCCGGCTCGCTCGGCTCGATGATTTTCTGGGGCCCGCCCGGCACTGGCAAGACCACGGTCGCAAGGCTGCTTGCCGGCGAGACAAGCCTCGCCTTCGAACAGATATCGGCGGTGTTTTCCGGCGTTGCCGACCTGAAGAAAGTGTTCGAGGCAGCGAAGCTGCGCCGCTCGAACGGCCGCCAGACGCTGCTGTTCGTCGACGAGATCCATCGCTTCAACCGCGCCCAGCAGGACAGTTTTCTGCCCGTGATGGAAGACGGCACCGTCGTGCTGGTCGGCGCCACCACGGAGAATCCGTCCTTCGAGCTTAACGCCGCGCTTTTGTCGCGCGCGCGCGTGCTGGTCTTTCACTCACTCGGCGAGGACAGTATTGCCAAGCTGCTGGCGCGGGCCGAACAGGCAGAGGGCAGGCCGCTGCCGCTCGATGAAGACGCGCGGGCGATGCTCATCCGCATGAGCGACGGCGACGGCCGCGCGGCATTGACGCTCGCCGAAGAGGTCTGGCGCGCAGCGAAATCAAAGGAGGTGTTCGGCGCCGAAGCCCTGCAGCGCATCGTCCAGCGCCGCGCGCCGATCTACGACAAGGGACAGGACGGCCACTACAATTTGATCTCCGCCTTGCACAAATCGGTGCGCGGCTCCGACCCCGACGCGGCACTCTACTATCTGGCCCGCATGTTCGACGCCGGCGAAGATCCGCTTTATCTCGGGCGCCGGTTGGTGCGCATGGCGATGGAGGATATCGGGCTGGCCGACCCGCAGGCGCTCGTCGTCGCTAACGCCGCCAAGGACGCCTATGACTATCTGGGCTCGCCCGAGGGCGAACTGGCCTTCGCCGAGGCGACCGTCTATCTCGCCACCGCGCCGAAATCCAATGCAGTCTATACCGCGTTCAAGGCCGCCACACAGGCGGCGAAGGAATTCGGTTCGCTGCTGCCGCCCAAGCACATTCTCAATGCTCCGACCAAGCTGATGAAACAGGAAGATTACGGCGCCGGCTATCGCTACGACCACGACGAGCCCGACGCTTTTTCCGGCCAGGACTATTTTCCGGAGAAGATGGGAAGGCAGACATTCTACGACCCGCCCGAGCGCGGCTTCGAGCGCGATATCAGGAAGCGGCTGGATTATTGGGCGAAGCTGCGCAGCGAGCGGGAAAAGTAGCTGCCAGTCGCACACTGGTGTGATCGCCGTTGTCTGGCGGGATAAAAAACCCTATCAAGGTGCGCCTTCGGCCGGCGGACAGGCCAGAAACGTACCGACGATATTCAGAACGGAATCGCGCCTGGCGCGTGGAAAAATGACAAAAAGAACTCGCAAGACCCTCCGGAAGTTCGCCATAGCGATCCCGCTGCTGGCGCTCGGCTTCTATTTCATTCCCATCCTGACGACAATTTTCATTGTCCTCGGCCTGATCGACGTGTTGCGCAACGACAACAAGAACTGGGCCCTGTTCAGTGGTTATTTCCTCGGCAACGGCATCTTCACCTGGCTGCTTTCGCCCTTCAATCTGCTGGTCGATCTGCTGTGCTACAGAAACCGCGGTGTCTGGAAACTGGACCAGTTTCCTCCGGACTATCAGCGTGAGGTCAACGAGGTTCTCGACGTCTTCAAAGCGCGCAAGGACGAGATCATCGCCGATATCGACGCCAATTTCGGCAGCGGCCGGCGCGGCATGTATGTCTACCAGTGGTATGGCAAGCACAAAATCGACAACGTTGCCGAATTCAACAAGGATTTCAAATACATCAAGACCATCGCCGTGTCGGTGTTCAGGGGCAGGGAATCGACCTCCTGGCATTTCGGACCGCTGCGGCTCAGCCTGCGCATTCTCTACAATCTTCTCCCGGTGAAGGCCGAGGTTTTCGTCGAGTGCAACAACGCCAGGAACTACTGGCACGACAATCCGCTCTATATTTTCGACGACACGCTGCTGCACCGATCGGTCAACGAATATGATGGGCGCCGCTACTGCGTGTTCATGGACATCATCCGGCCATCGCCATTTCCCGGCCTGATCGCCGCTCTTCTCGCCATCGTTTCGGTCAGCGTCGAGCGCATCAATGCCATGTTCTACAAGAACTGGAAGATGATCGGCTCCAGCAAGCCGAAGAAGGCCGGAGCCGCCTGACACCGTGGTGTGACCGGCGCGAGGGAGCACGATGTATTATCTGTTGCTTGTCTGCCTTGGTGGCGCGATCGGTGCAATGGCCCGCTTCTTCCTGTCCGGCTTCGTCGCCCGCCGGGTCGGCGAGACCTTTCCCTGGGGCACTATGGCCGTCAATGTCTCGGGAGCGTTTGCAATCGGTGTCGTTGCGCATGCGGTGGCGCGCGACGGCATGCCCGCCATCTGGGCCTTTACCGTTACCGGCGGCCTCGGCTGCTATACCACGGTTTCTTCCTTCAGCCTGCAGACGCTGGCGCTGGCGCGCGAGGGCGAATGGCGGCGCGCCGGCGGAAATGTGCTGCTTTCGGTTTTTCTGAGCCTCGGCGGCGTGACGCTGGGCTTTGCCGCCGGAAGTCTGCGGTGAGCGGCCCGCGGAAGCTCCGCCACGACGGGACGGACACTACCGCGGCAGGGCATGCGGCGCGCCTCATTGGCCGTCGCAGAACCAACGAAACGGTTCGGCTCTATGCGACCGTGGCCGCAGGCAGCATGATCGGCGGTGTGTTGCGGGCGCTTGCCTCATCGACGAGCACTGCCCTGTGGGGCGCTGGATTTCCCTTCGGCACGCTCCTCGTCAATATTGTTGGCTCGTTCCTCATCGGCTTCTACGCGACATTGACGGGACCGGATGGTCGCGTCTTCGCCGGTCCGCTGCAACGTCAATTCTTCATGGCCGGCTTCTGCGGCGGCCTGACGACCTTCTCCGCTTTCAGCCTTGAAACACTCATCCTCGCGCAAGGCGGGAGGTTTGTGGCGGCGGGACTCAATATCGCGATCTCCGTGGTGGCCTGGCTTGCCGCCGTCTGGCTTGGCCACATCTTTGCAGTTCGGCTCAACCGGCTGAGAGGGTCCAGGCAATGAAGATACCAACACAGGCACAATTGCTGCGCATCTTTATCGGCGAAAACGACAGGGCAGATGGCCGTCCGCTGTATGAGGCTATTGTGCTGAGGGCCCGCGAAATGCAGATAGCCGGCGCGACCGTCCTGCGCGGCGCGATGGGGTTCGGCCATTCCAGCCGGCTTCACACCACGAAGATCCTCCGCCTATCGGAGGATCTGCCACTCGTCATTGAGATCGTCGATGACGAGGAAAAATTGGCCGCTTTCCTGCCCGTGCTTGAAACAATCATGACAAGTGGTTTGATTACGCTGGAGAAAGTTCAGGTTCTGCAATATGGAACCGACAA
Organism: Mesorhizobium sp. M1088; assembly: GCF_040318575.1. Classification (NCBI taxonomy): domain Bacteria; kingdom Pseudomonadati; phylum Pseudomonadota; class Alphaproteobacteria; order Hyphomicrobiales; family Phyllobacteriaceae; genus Mesorhizobium; species Mesorhizobium sp. M1088. The sequence goes on from NZ_JAMYMO010000042.1 coordinate 36,292, forward strand.
CGAATAAGCGAGTGAGATTGCGGGTACCGGCGAATGCCGTTGCATGCCTGCAAAACGGCGATTGGAATCATGGCAGGCGTTGAACAGATCACAGTGGACGCCGGCGAGGCGGGCATGCGGCTCGATCGCTGGTTCAAGAGCCATTTCCCCGGTCTCGGTTTCGGTCATCTGCAGAAGCTGCTGCGTTCCGGCCAGATCCGCGTCGACGGCGGCAGGGTGAAGGCCGATACCCGCGTCGAAGCCGGCCAGACGGTGCGTGTGCCGCCGCTCGAAGTCGACAAGAAAGGTGAAAGCCCGCTCACCGGTCATTCGATCCGCAACCAGGGCGACGCCGACGTTTTGGCAAAGATGCTGATCCATGAGGACCCGAAGGTCTTCGTCTTCAACAAGCCGGCCGGCCTGGCAGTGCAGGGCGGCTCGGGCGTCACCCGCAATGTCGACGACATGCTGGAAGCCTGGCGCAACCAGAAGGGCGAGAAGCCGCGCCTGGTGCACCGGCTCGACCGCGACACGTCGGGTGTGCTGGTTGTCGCCCGTACAAGGCTCGCCGCCATGAAGCTCGCCGAAGCGTTCCGGGCGCGTGAGACGAAGAAAACCTACTGGGCGCTGGTCAAGGGCGTGCCGCCGAAGCGCGAGGACAAGATCTCGACCTGGCTGATCAAGGAACCGACGCCCGACGGCGATCGTGTGCGTATCGCCAAGCATGGCGAAAAGGGCGCCGATCACGCCGTCTCCTATTACCGCATAGTCGAGCAGGCGGCGCAGACCCTGTCCTGGCTGGAAATGGAACCCTATACCGGGCGCACCCACCAGCTTCGCGTCCATGCCGCCCATATCGGTTGCCCGATCATCGGCGACCCCAAATATTTCGAGGCCGACACCAATTGGGATTTTCCAGGCGGCATGCAGAACCGGCTGCATCTGCACGCGCGCCGCATCGTTATCCCGCATCCCGACAAGGGCTTTGTCGACGTCACCGCACCGATGCCGCCGCATATGCGCCAGAGCTGGAACCTGCTCGGTTTCGACGAGCAGAGTGCCGAGGACTAGCGCTGGTGGGCGTCGCCACAGAAACCCTCGACCGCCGTGACGCGGTCGATCTGGCGGCAGCCGCCATCATGGTTGGGTTGACTTTTTCCTGGGGGCTGAACTACGTCGCCGCCAAGATCTCCTACGCCGGCTACGATCCCATTTTCCTGTCGATCGCACGGTCGGTGATCGGCGGCCTGTGTGTTTTCGGCTGGTGCCGCTGGCGCGGCAGTGCGCTGTTCACGCCCGACAAGACCCTCGTCGCCGGCATTCTGGCAGGCGCGCTTTTCGGTCTCGAGTTCCTGTTTCTCTATGTCGGGCTCGAGCATACCACTGTCGTGCGCAACACTTTGCTGGTCAACACCATGCCGTTCTGGATGTTGGTCGGCGGTCATTTCCTGCTGGGCGAAAGCATCACGGCACGCAAGCTCGTTGGTCTTCTGCTCGCTTTCGCTGGATTGATCGCGGTGTTTTCCGATAAACTGAGCGCCAATGGCGGCGCAACATTGGGTGGCGATTTGCTGGGTGCCGGCATTCTGTGGGCCGTGACCAATATCGTCATCAAGCGGTCGAAGCTGGTGACGGCCAGCGCCGAAAAGCTGCTGCTCTATCAGCTGGCCGGAGCCGCTGTCGTCGGCATTTTGGTGATGCCCTTTGCCGGGCCGCCCGTCCGCAGCTTTACTCTTCTGCCGACCTTGGCTCTGCTGTTCCAGGCCGTCTATGTCGTCGCCTTCACCTATGTGCTGTGGTTCTGGCTGCTGCGGCGCTACCCTGCATCTGGACTGTCGAGCTTCACTTTCCTGTCGCCGGTATTTGGTGTGCTGTGCGGCGCCGTGTTCTTGAATGAGCCGCTGACCGTTCGTATCTTCCTGGCACTCGCCCTGATCGCCGCCGGACTCATCATCGTCAACCGGCCGGCCCGAAAACAAAGTCCCGGATGAGCATGCGCGATATATTGAACGACCTCGAAGCTGGAAAGCTGCTCTCTGATCCGGACCCGGTGCGTCGCGCCCAGATCCAGATGAAGACGCCGCTGCCGAAGCGCTTCTACAAGACCGTCGCGGTAGCACCGGTCGAAGACAGTTTTGCCGTCCATCTCGATGGCAAGCCCGTCCGCACGCCGGCCAAGGCGCTGCTGGCGCTGCCGACCGAAAAGGCGGCTGCTCTCGTCGCCGAGGAATTCGCCGCACAGGAGGAGACCATCAACCCGGTGACGATGCCGGTGATGCGTCTGGTCAATACGGCAATCGATGGCGTCGCCAGTGATCCCCAGGCCGTGCTGGAGGATATCCTGCGCTTTGCCTCGTCCGATCTGCTCTGCTACCGCGCCGATGCGCCCCAAGGACTCGTCGAGCGGCAGAACCAGCTTTGGGATCCGGTCATCGACTGGGTGCGCAGCGCTCTCGGCGCCCGGTTCCATCTTGCCGAAGGCGTGATCCATGTCGAACAGCCGCGCGAGAGTATCGCGCTGCTTGGCCAGCATCTTGCCCAACGTGCCGATCCGCTGCGCCTTGCCGCCATCCACGTCATGACGTCGCTGACCGGATCGGCGCTGCTGGCGCTGGCCGTCGACTTCGGCGAGCTCGACGGCGAGGCGGCCTGGGCTGCCGGTCATGTCGACGAGGACTGGCAGGCCGAGCAATGGGGCCATGATGCCGAGGCCGTCGCGCGCCGCGCTACCCGCAAGCGCGACATGATGGCCGCAGTCAGGCTGCTCGAAGCTCTCAAAGGCTGACGGCACCGCCTGCGATTTCGCACTGCACATTAGACCAAAGTCATAATCCCAAAGGCGGTCTGCCTCTGGGCACTGCTTTCTGTCATTTTTTGCACCGATGGCTGCACTGAGTCTGCGTTGCGAGGAAACGCGGACGATGAAGTGCCGCATCGAGGACTGACAGAATCACACGGGAGGATACGCTCATGGCAATGGCATCGACCGCCGGCAAAACAAGCCGCGGCATGACGCGCGAGGAGAAGAAGGTCATCTTCGCTTCCTCGCTCGGCACCATTTTCGAATGGTACGATTTCTATCTCTACGGTGCATTGGCGGCCGCGATCGGCACCGCATTCTTCAACTCCTATCCGGAAACAACGAGAAATATCTTCGTGCTTCTGGCGTTTGCCGCAGGCTTCATCGTTCGCCCGCTTGGTGCCCTGGTGTTTGGCCGCATCGGCGATCTCGTCGGCCGCAAGTACACATTTCTTGTCACCATCATGATCATGGGTCTATCGACCTTCCTGGTCGGCGTGCTTCCCGGCTCCGCCAGTTGGGGCATTGCCGCGCCGATCATGCTGATTGCGCTCCGTCTGCTGCAGGGTCTGGCGCTTGGCGGCGAATATGGCGGCGCCGCGACCTACGTCGCCGAGCACGCTCCAGATGACCGCCGTGGCTTCTACACCTCATGGATCCAGACCACCGCAACGCTCGGCCTGTTCCTGTCGCTGATCGTGATTCTGATTGTGCAGAATTCCCTCAGCAAGGAAGATTTCACAGCTTGGGGCTGGCGCATTCCGTTCCTGGTTTCCGCGGTCCTGCTCGCCATCTCGGTCTGGATTCGCCTGTCACTTGCCGAGTCTCCGACCTTCCAGCGTATGAAGGCCGAGGGCAAAGGCTCCAAGGCACCCCTGTCCGAAGCCTTCGGCCAGTGGAAAAACGCCAAGATCGCATTGCTGGCGCTGCTTGGCCTTACCGCTGGCCAGGCCGTGGTCTGGTACAACGGCCAGTTCTACGCGCTGTTCTTCCTGCAGAACGTGCTCAAGGTCGATCCGCAGTCGGTCAATATCATGATCGCAATCGCGCTGGCGCTTGGCACCATCTTCTTCGTCGTATTCGGCTGGCTCTCCGACAAGATCGGCCGCAAACCGATCATCATGGCGGGTTTGGCGCTGGCGATCGTCACCACCTTTCCACTGTTCAAGGCACTGACCCGCGCCGCTAATCCCACTCTAGCTACCGCGCAGGAAAATGTTCGAGCAACCGTCACCGCGGCACCGGGCGACTGCAGTTTCCAATTCAATCTGACCGGAACATGGAAATTCACCAGCTCGTGCGATGTTGCCACGGCATTCCTTGCGAAGAGTTCCGTGCCATACGATGTGGTCACGACAGCCGCGCCCGGAACTGCTGCAACGGTCAAGATCGGCAACGAAACGACTGAAGCCTATGACGCGGTCGCGGTTGGCGACCAGTTGAAGGCCAAGGAGACAGCCTTCGGCAAGGCAATCAATATCGCCTTACAGGATGGAGGTTATCCTCTAAAGCGTGCGGCATCGAAAGTGGCCGACCAGAAGCTCGACGCTTTTGTGGCTGCCAATCCCGAGCTTAAACTCGATGCCACCGCGATTCGTGCCGGCGAAAAAACAACCGTCCCGACAGACAAGGCAGTCGCGGACAAGATCCTGACCAAGGAAGAAGCGGCTGGCGCAACCGAGGTGACAGTCTACAACATTCCCGCGTCCGGCGCTTTTGCCATGTTCGCGGATCCGGCGCAGATCAACTGGCCGCTGACCATCGGCATCCTGTTCATCCTGGTTCTGTACGTGACCATGGTTTACGGGCCGATTGCTGCGATCCTGGTCGAGATGTTCCCGACCCGCATCCGCTACACCGGCATGTCGCTGCCTTATCATATTGGCAATGGCTGGTTTGGCGGTTTACTGCCGGTGACCGTCTTCGCGCTGAGCGCGGCTAAGGGCAACATCTATTACGGCCTCTGGTATCCGGTCGCTGTTGCAGCGATGTCGCTGATCATCGGCATGATCTTCGTCAGGGATACGCTCGGAACGGACCTGCACACCAAACAGTAGCCGGCCTGTCCGGTTCAAAGCAAGGCCCGGCGCGAGTGATCGCGCCGGGCTTTTCCAATCTATCGAGTGCATGGAGGGGAAGGGCTTAGCTCTTCCGATCCTGGCTCGCTTCCTCGATCGCTGCTTCATGATACCAGGCACTTCCGAAATCCGTTCGGTTGCGCAACGAAGCAAGTTCTGCCGCGAACTTAGCCTTTCCGCTTAAATTTGAGGCAGAAGCGCGCGCTGCCACCGGGAACACCAGGATTTTGGCCGACTGACGAGTGGAAGTGATTTCCATTGTCGGTTTCCTTTCTTCGACAGAACCTTGCCGATTCAACCTTTCCCCAACATAGGTTCAGCAACCGAAATAGGCAACATGATTACTAAAAGATCAGTACTTGCACATTATTTGTGCAAAATGTGCTTGTGGATGATCCGAACGCAGCATGACGGCGGACCAGCGATTTTGGGCGGATACAACCTCTCTTTTGCCGCATCCATCGCCGGCGAGAATGGCACACGAATTGCATTTTAGTAATCCGGCAGGTCGGCTGCTGGATAGGCCGGCTCGCCCCGGCGCCATCCAGGGTTCGGTGATCAAGCAACGAGAGGCTAGAATGACGAAATACAAGCTCGAGTACATTTGGCTCGATGGATACACCCCGGTTCCCAATCTTCGCGGAAAGACGCAGGTCAAGGACTACGCCGAGTTTCCGACGCTCGACCAGCTTCCGCTGTGGGGCTTCGACGGTTCTTCGACCATGCAGGCCGAGGGCCACAGCTCCGACTGCGTTTTGAAGCCGGTCGCCGTTTATCCGGATCCCGCCCGCACTAATGGCGCGCTCGTCATGTGCGAGGTCATGATGCCGGACGGCGTCACGCCGCATGCGTCCAACAAACGCGCCACCATCCTCGACGACGAGGGCGCCTGGTTCGGCTTCGAGCAGGAGTATTTCTTCTACAAGGACGGCCGCCCGCTCGGCTTCCCCGAGAGCGGCTATCCGGCGCCGCAAGGCCCGTACTATACCGGCGTCGGCTATAGCAATGTCGGCTCCGTCGCCAGGCAGATCGTCGAGGAGCATCTCGACCTTTGCCTTGCCGCCGGCATCAACCATGAAGGCATCAACGCCGAAGTGGCCAAAGGCCAGTGGGAATTCCAGATCTTCGGCAAGGGCTCCAAGAAGGCCGCCGACCAGATGTGGATGGCACGCTATTTGATGCAGCGCCTGACCGAGAAATACGGCATCGACATCGAATATCACTGCAAGCCGCTCGGCGACACCGACTGGAACGGCTCGGGAATGCATGCCAACTTCTCGACAGCCTATATGCGCGAAGTCGGCGGCAAGGCGTATTTCGAAGCGCTGATGGCGGCTTTCGACAAGAACCTGATGGATCACATCGCCGTCTACGGGCCGGACAACGACAAGCGTTTGACCGGCAAGCACGAGACCGCGCCGTGGAACAGGTTCAGCTATGGCATCGCCGATCGCGGTGCCTCGATCCGCGTGCCGCACTCCTTCATCAACAACGGCTACAAGGGCTATCTCGAAGATCGCCGGCCGAATTCGCAGGGCGACCCCTACCAGATCGCCTCGCAGATATTGAAGACGATCGCCTCCGTCCCGACCAGCGCCGAGGTTTCGGCAGCGGCTTGAGCATTCGTCATGGCGTGGACCTCAGGTCTGCGCTGTGACTTTCTCTCCAATCGCATCACAATAAAAAACCCCGGCGTCTTTGCCGGGGTTTTTTCTATTGGCTGCAACGATCCGGATCACACCGAATAATACATATCGTATTCGACCGGATGCGGGGTCATTTCGAAGCGCATTACCTCGGCCATCTTGAGCTCGATATAGCTGTCGATCTGGTCGTCGTCGAATACGCCGCCGGCCTTCAGGAAGCCGCGGTCCTTGTCGAGGCTCTGCAAAGCCTCGCGCAGCGAGCCGCAGACGGTCGGGATTTTCTTCAATTCCTTCGGCGGCAGGTCGTAGAGATCCTTGTCCATCGGCTGTCCCGGGTGGATCTTGTTCTTGATGCCGTCAAGGCCGGCCATCAGCATGGCGGCGAAGGCAAGATAGGGGTTCGCGCCCGGATCGGGGAAGCGGACCTCGACGCGCTTGGCCTTCGGCGACGAGCCGAACGGAATGCGGCACGAGGCCGAGCGGTTGCGTGCCGAATAGGCGAGCAGCACCGGCGCTTCATAACCCGGCACCAGGCGCTTGTAGGAGTTGGTCAGCGGGTTGGTAAAGGCGTTGATCGCCTTGGCATGCTTGATGATGCCGCCGATATAGAACAGGCAGCTCTCGGACAGGCCGGCATATTCGTTGCCGGCGAAGGTCGGCTTGCCTTCCTTCCAGATCGACTGGTGGACATGCATGCCCGAGCCATTGTCGCCGAACACCGGCTTCGGCATGAAGGTGGCGGTCTTGCCATAGGCGTTGGCAACCTGGTGCACGACATATTTGTAGATCAGCATCTTGTCGGCGTTGCGGACCAGCGTGTCGAACTTGATGCCGAGCTCGTGCTGTGCGGCGGCCACTTCGTGGTGGTGCTTTTCGACGCGCACGCCCATCTCGGCGAGCACGGTGAGCATTTCCGAGCGCATGTCCTGCGCCGAATCGACCGGCGGCACCGGGAAATAGCCGCCCTTGATGCGCGGCCGATGACCGAGGTTGCCGGTCTCGTAGTCGGTGTCGTCATTGGACGGCAGTTCGGTCGAATCCAGCCTGAAGCCGGTGTTGTAGGGATCGGCCTTGTACTTGACGTCGTCGAACACGAAGAACTCGGCTTCAGGACCGACGAAGATTTGGTCGCCGATGCCTTCGGCCTTCATGTAGGCCTCGGCTTTTTTTGCGGTGCCGCGCGGGTCGCGATTGTAGGACTCCCCGGAGATCGGATCGAGGATGTCGCACAGGATGACCATGGTCGACTGCGCGAAGAACGGGTCCATATGCACCGTATCGGAATCCGGCATCAGCACCATGTCGGACTCGTTGATCGCCTTCCAGCCAGCGATCGAGGAACCATCGAACATGACGCCATCGGCAAACATGTCTTCCTCGACCTCGACGACATCCATCGTAACGTGCTGCAGTTTGCCCTTCGGATCGGTGAAGCGCAGATCGACGAACTTAACGTCGTTGTCCTTGATCTGCTTCATGATGTCTTTGGCTGTCGTCATGTCCCTGCTTCCCTATGTGATGACGTTTTGAACATGGCCTTTTAACGGGAAAATTCAGACGGCGTCCATGCCGGTTTCCCCGGTGCGGATGCGCACCACTTCCTCGATGTTGGAGACGAAGATCTTGCCGTCGCCGATACGGCCAGTCTGGGCCGCCTTGCGGATGGCTTCGATCGCTGCTTCGACCGCATCGTCGCCGAGCACGACTTCGATTTTCACCTTCGGCAGGAAGTCGACGACATATTCGGCGCCGCGATAAAGCTCGGTATGGCCCTTCTGGCGGCCAAACCCTTTGGCCTCGGTAACGGTGATACCTTGCAGGCCGGCCTCCTGAAGCGCTTCCTTCACTTCGTCTAGCTTGAATGGCTTGATGATCGCTTCGATCTTTTTCATGTAAAAAGTGGCCTCCACTGCCAAAAAAGACGGGTTGTGAGCCCCGCTTGCGCCTCAATCAAGCACGAACTGTGCCAATTGATGGGGTGCCGGGTGGGCTCACATGATTTGGATACCATGCTACGCGGGAATGTACATTCGCGTCATTCTCCGCGTCGGATGCGCCATGAGCGCCACGAGCCTAAACAACGCCGGTCCCGTCGTCCGCACAAAAAATGGGCAGATCGGATATTTCATGGGCAGCTGCGGACCTGCGACTCGTCGCTCCGGGCATTGCCGGTGTGTTTCATAACCTTCGTAGTTTGCGTCGGATCAAAAACTGGACAATGCTTCGGCAGATGATGTGCATGTCGCCCGCATGAGCCACGAACTTCTTTCTCCGTCCGAAATGGCCGAGGCCGACCGGCTGGCGATTGCCGCTGGTCCATTCGACGGCATCGGCCTGATGCGCAATGCCGGCGCTGCGGTTGCTGCCGTGGTGCTCAAGCGCTACCCGAAAGCAACGCGCGTCCATGTGCTTTGCGGCCCCGGCAACAATGGCGGCGACGGCTATGTCGTGGCGCGCATCCTTCGGGAGAGCGCCGTCGATGTCTCTGTGTGGGCGTCCGGATCGCCCAAACGCGGCCGTGATGCGGCACTCGCTGCCTCGGAATGCCCGGTTGAAGCTCGGCCGCTGTCGGATTTTGTTGCCGAGATGGGCTCGGTCGTGGTTGACGCGGTCTATGGGGCGGGGCTGTCCAAGCCGCTGTCCGGCGACGCCGCCAAGGTGATCGACATTGCGGCGGAATTGAATTTGCCGGTTGTTGCGGTCGACCTGCCGTCGGGCGTTTCAGGCGAGAGCGGCAATGTGTTAGGAAAGGCCTTCCGGGCCCGGACCACGGTGACCTTCGCGCGAAAAAAGCCAGGCCATCTTTTGTTGCCGGGGCGCGAGCTGTGCGGCGAAATCGTGCTCGCTGATATCGGCATAAGCGACAGTGTTGTTGCGCAGCTTGAACCACGAACATTCGAGAACATTCCGGCGCTCTGGCTTGGCCGCTTTCCGGTTCCGGCCGTCGACGCCCATAAGTATAAACGCGGCCATGTCGGCGTCTTTTCCGGCGGGCCGTCGGCGACGGGTGCTGCGCGGCTGTCGGCGCTTGCCGCGGCTAGGAGCGGGGCAGGGGCCGTCACCTTGCTGTCGCCGGCGAACGCCATCCATGTGAACGCGGCGCATCTGACCTCGATCATGCTGCGCAAGCTAGACACTGTCGCGGATGTGGACGAATTCGTCGGCAGCCGCCGGCCATCGGCCTTCGTGCTCGGCCCAGGATTTGGCATTGGTGAGAAGACGCGCGAATTCGCCCTGGCCGTGCTGAATGGCGCTCGTGGGCAAGACGGTGGGATCGACGGACTGGTGCTCGACGCCGACGGCGTCACCTCGTTTCGCGACGCGACGGATGCCCTGTTCGAAGCCGCCAGCCGGCCGAGCGCGCCGGCTCTGGTGATGACGCCGCATGACGGCGAATTCGTCAGGCTTTTTTCAGATATCGCCGAGGACAAGGACCTGTCCAAACTGGCCAAGGCACGCGCCGCAGCCGAACGGGCCAACGCCACTCTCGTCTACAAGGGTGCCGACACTGTGATTGCGGCCCCCGATGGCCGGGCAGCGATCAACGACAATGGCGCGCCTTGGCTGGCCACCGCCGGTTCGGGCGACGTGCTGTCGGGTATCATCGCCGCGCTGCTGGCGCAGGGCATGCCGGCCTTTGAAGCGGCCTGTGCGGCAGTCTGGATCCATGCCGAGGCCGGCAGCCGTTTCGGACCGGGGCTGATCGCCGAGGACCTGCCGCTGGCGCTGGTGCCGGTCCTGCGCGAGCTCGTTGAAAGCCGCGGGAAGGCTGCCGAATGAACCGCCTGATTGCGCTGCTCGTTGCGATCATTAGTGCCATATCCATGGCGCAGGCCGCGAACGCCGGAACTCCGCTGACCATCGTCGACGACCCGGCCGTTCTCGCCGCTCTCGACAGCAACGGTTACGGGTTCGCCGGCATTTTCGGCGTCGATGGCAACGGCGATTTGAAGACGCTTTATGATAAGGCGCCCGCTTACCACGCGATCGTCGAAACGATTGCAAGCGACGTCGCGGCATTGCGGGCCGAGATGAAGGCCGGCGGCCGGCCGCTTTACGAGGTGACCGACGGCAATGTTGGCCGCGTCATGGACATGCGCTGGCTGAGGACCGAGGCCGCACGCTTCCGCCTTGTCGGCGTGGTCAACCGGCTCGACCGGCGCGACTTCGCCGCCTTGCAAGGCGACACGAGTTGCGGCGAAGTGCGCTTCATCTATCGCCTCGCCTACGGCTTCAAGAAGAACGGCAAGGTTCTGGCCTCGCGCCTGCCGTTCAATTTCAGTGCCGTCTACGATGCCGCGCCGGATGCCGACGGCGGTTGTGTCGGCGTCGCGGGACGCTGGGCACCACAACTCGACGAGAGCGTCGATGCCGGCTGGCTGACCGGTGGGCCGCTGGAAAGGACGGCGCTCACCTTCAAGCAGCTCGAGCTCAATGCGCAAGTGGTGCGCTTCCCCTCCGGCCAGGAGACCGAATTCGGCGGGCAGGCTGCCTATCTCATGCGAATTTTCGGCATCGACGGAGCGGCTGTCAGCGAAAAGCCGCTGGAAAACACGCCCGACACGGCACGTCTCGCCGAAGATGCTGCGCTGAAAGCAAGACTTGCCGACTATGTCCGCACCAATGTCGCGGCGGTCGATCTCGGCATCTACAAAATCCCCGATGAATTCTTGGCAAGGAAGGTCATCTCCTGGTCGACCTTCGGCAGCGCAAGGCAGGCCAACCACCCGTTTGCGCCATTATTCCAGCCTGCGGATTTTGTCGGGCTCGATTATTCCGCCTTGAGGCTGGTGCGCACGCCGGAGGCACTGGTCGAGCGGCTGGACAACGGCGCCTGCCAGGGCTGCCATCAGGCGGGCTCGACCGCCGGCTTCCATTTCATCGGCCTGGACGATAAGACGACCTCGCCGCTCAACCGCATCGAGGTCGGCATCTCCCCGCATCTCCACGCCGACATCCCGCGCCGCGTCGCCTGGCTGCACGCGACTGCCGACGGCAAGGAACCGAACCGCTTTCGCCCGTTATCGTTCGCGCCGCCGGCGACCTGGAACGATGCCGGCGAAATCGCCTATTCGCCGGCCGAGATGGCGATGCCTTGCCTGATGCCACAGGATGCGGCCCGCTTCGGCGCGACATGGCAATGCGGTGGCGGCACCGTCTGCACGCCGTTGACAACCGCGTCCGGCGTGCGCACCAAGCTGGCGCAATGCCTGTTGCCCAAGGACAGCGAAGATATGTTTTCCGGCCACCCTTGTTTAACGGGATCCATCGCCAGCAACCCGGCACAGCCTTTCAATGACCGGTATACCATCACCGGTCAGTTCGCCGCGTTCGCACCAAGCATTTCGCGCGCCGCCTACACCTGCCGACCGCCGAAGATCGGTGTGCCGGCGGGTATCGCCTATCGCGGCTGCGATGACCGGGATCGCAGCTTTGCCGCCTTCAAGACGGGCAAGCCGATGCCGAACGAGATTTGCGGGCTGGTTGGCGGCAAGAAATTCGACACCTGCGTGGCGACCAATAATTTCGATCAGTGCCTGGGCGGCGCCGTCAATCGCGGCAATCGTCCGACCATTTCTGCCGCGAGGATTACATGTGTCAGTCGCTGCCGCCCGATACACCCGGTATCGGCAAAGTGAAGGGCATCGGCTTCTGCTCGCCGACCTATTTTATCTTCCAGATGCGCATCGACAATCACGCCACGCCGTGGTCGGGCGCTGTCCGCGCGACGATGGGAGCCGGGTTCGGAGCAGCGGAAGCGGAATAGGCCGACGACTCTGACATTGGCCGCAGTAGCTCCAGGGCGGACAGCTATCGATCGAGGTCGTCGGCGATGTTCGATGTCCATTCACCGTCGAAATGCCGGACGCGTTCGGCGACCACCTCATCGCTCAGCAGGCTCGACAAGGCGGAAACCAGAACTGGTTCTATCTCTGGAGCCGAGCTAAATCCAAGAGCATTCAAACGTTCGGACCAGGGCGGATGATCCGCGCTTTCGTTATCTGGCGCGTCCCAGGCCTTTTGCGCATATTCTTGCAGGATGGGAAGCCTCGACAGGTGACTGGCGGCCGCCAGAACTCTTTCGAGTGGTGGACGAGGCGGTACCATGGTGCCAAGCAGTTCACGTTTAAGCGGAATATACACTTGGTCATCGAAGAACGCACTGGCGGCACCGACCAGCAGCAGGGCGCGGGCCGCTTCATATGCATCGCCGGACATCGCTGCATGACGATCCGCGTCAATTTCCGCCCGCCGCGACAACCGTATTTCTTCGCGCTCCAGCGTGCGCGACAGCGGGCCAAGCATCCAGTAGAACAGGCTGCCCGAAACTGTTTTTCCCGGTGGGGCGAAGTCGAAGATTAGATCGAAGCTCTTTTCGAGTTCGGCCAGGTTGAGCCCGCCATTTGTATCTTTATTTTTCAGATGGGCGTCCTCATGGGCCAAGATCGCCGCAACCCCCTTTTGGTCGGTCACTGCGAGCAGCGGCAGGCCCACGGTGAGAATTGCCCTGCGACCAAGCAGGCCCAGAAACGGCCGCTCTTCACCGATACTGGCGTTGAGATCGGGGCTCAGCACGATGGTAGTCCGGCTGGCGCGGTGTTTGCCGGCAATACTCTCCCAGATGGCCCATAATTTCGGGGCTGATTCCCGAGTAATCCCGTCCACCTTGCTGGGTCGAAAACCGGCGAACAATGTCCCGATCAACAGAACCATGCCCAGCATCGCAGCTGGGATCGCAACAACGCCAGCCGCGATGACGGCGAGCGGATGCCGGTCGAGAAACCAGAACCATAAGACTGTTGGGCAGAACAGCGGCAGAGCGAAAAGCAGGACGGCAAACCTGCCGAAGTGCGCTCCCATGTAGAAGACCAGGCGCGACATCAACCCCTCACAGCGGAATGTTGTCGTGCTTCTTCCAGGGGTTTTGCATATCCTTGTTGCGCAGCATCCTGAGCGCGCGGGCGATGCGGCGGCGGGTTGAATGCGGCATGATCACCTCGTCGACATAGCCACGCTCGGCGGCAACGAAGGGCGACAGGAAGCGATCTTCGTAAGCCTTTGTGTGTGCTGCAATTTTCTCCGCGTCGCCGATGTCCTTGCGATAGATGATCTCGACCGCGCCCCTGGCCCCCATCACCGCAATCTGCGCCGTTGGCCAGGCATAGTTCATGTCACCGCGCAAATGCTTTGACGCCATGACGTCATAGGCGCCGCCATAGGCCTTTCTGGTGATGACGGTGATCTTTGGCACGGTCGCTTCGGCATAGGCGAACAGAAGCTTGGCGCCGTGCTTGATCAACCCGCCATATTCCTGCGCGGTGCCCGGGAGGAAGCCCCGGCCCAAGGAGAAAGTGTAGATGGGGCTGGCGCAGCCCTGGCCCAAGACCCCACAAAGGACCCCCGAGCCGGCTGGAGGGCAAAA
>NZ_JAMYMO010000043.1:0-49566 GCF_040318575.1 Mesorhizobium sp. M1088
ACCCACCCCCCCCCCCCCCCCACCCCGGCGCGGACATGGCCCCTACAACATAAAACTCCCCCCACCCCGGGCGCCCCCCCCCGCGCCCCCCACGAAGATGATTGCCGTGCGTTCCATCGGATCGGCGGCCAATTGCGCCTCGATGGTGGCCAGCGTGCCGGTCAGCACGCGCTCGTCCGGCCAGGAGGCACGGAAGACGACCGCGACCGGGCAGTCGGCGCCGTAATGCGGCGTCAGCTCGGCGACGACGCGGTCGATGGCGTGGATGGCAAGGTGGATGGCCAGCGTGGCGCCGGTGCGGCCGAAGCCGGCCAGCGTTTCGCCGGGCGGCATTTTCGAGGCGCGGCCGGAGATTCGGGTCAACACCAGGCTTTGCGCGACTTCTGGAATGGTCAGCTCGCGGCGCAGCGCTGCCGCCGCAGCGGCGAATGACGGCACGCCCGGCGTCAGCGTATAAGGAATGCCGTGCTTTTCCAGCCGGCGGATCTGCTCGGCAACGGCGCTCCACACCGAAAGATCGCCGGAATGCAGGCGGGCAACATCATTGCCGGCCGCGTGGGCGGCCAGATATTCGGCCTCGATCTCATCGAGCGACATCGGCGCGGTGTCGATCAACCTCGTTCCGGGCGCGCAGTGCTGTAACAGCTCCGGCGCGACGATCGATCCGGCATAGAGGCAGACGGGACAACTGCCGAGCAGTCGGCTGCCGCGCAAGGTGATGAGGTCGGCAGCACCGGGGCCGGCACCGATGAAGTGAACGGTCATGCCGCATCTCCGCTGATGGCGATGGCGCAAGTGACGGCACCGAGCACGGTGCGCGGCCCGAGCAGTTTTGCGCCTTTGCCGGCGGCGGCAAGCGCCGACGCTTCGGAAACCGACGGCGTGCCGGCATGCTCCTGCGATAGGTCGGAACGGCTGGTCGTAGATGCGGCTTTGAGTTCATCCTGCTCGACGACGATCACCGGAAGGCGGAGTTCGCGTCCGGCGGCGAAGATTGCCGCTTCATCCTGCTTGAGAGACGTGGTCGCGAGGGCTGAAAGCGCGGGCAGGGCAACCCCGTGCGCTTCCAGAGCGGTTTCTACCGCGGCAAGCACGTCGCGCGCGCTGACGCCTTTGCGGCTGCCGATGCCCGCGACCATCATGGCTTCACCCAGCTCCATTGGGTAACCGGCATGGCCGGCCGCCACGCCTGCATCGAACCGACCGGCGAAGCACGGGATACAGCGATGCGGGTGAGCTGGCCGCCGTGCGCGGCGTGACGGGAAAGCAGCAGCGCCTCCATCTCCAGGGTCACCGCATTGGCGACGAGGCGGCCGCCGGCAGGCAAGGCATCGATGGCTCCTTCCAGCACGCCGGCATCGCTGCCGCCGCCGCCGATGAAGATCGCCGCGGGCGTCTCCAGCCCGGCAAGAGCTTGCGGTGCCGAACCTTCGACGACGGTGAGACCGGGAACGCCGCAAGCCGCGGCGTTGCGTCGGATGCGCGCGGCGCGGGCCGGATCGGCCTCAACGGCGATCGCGCGCATGGAAGGATGGGCCAGCATCCATTCGATGCCGATGGAGCCCGATCCGGCGCCGATGTCCCACAGCAGTTCGCCGCGCCTTGGCGCGAGAGCGGACAGGGTGACGGCGCGCACTTCGCGCTTGGTGATCTGGCCGTCATGCTCGAACAGATGATCGGCAAGTCCCGCTGTCAGCGGCACGATGCGCGCTTGCGAAGTCGATTCAACTTCGATCGCGAGCACGTTGAGTGGGTTGATCTTTTCGAGGTCGAAGGCGCCGGCGCTCGCCGAGCGCAGCCCTCCGTTCGGTCCGCCCAGCGCCTCCAGCACCGTCAGCCGCGAAGCGCCGAAGCCGAGCTCGGTCATAAGACGGGCAATCGCTGTTGGCGCATCGCTGTCCGAGGTCAGCGCGAGAATGCGGGTGCAAGGATGCAGCAACGGCCGGATCAGGTCGAGTGAGCGGCCGTGCAGCGAAATGGTCTCGACGTCCTGCAACGCCCAGGCCAGGCGTGAGGCGGCCAGCGAAAAGGCCGAGGGCGCGGGGATCACCCGCATATCCTCTGCCGCGACCTTGCGGGCGAGGGTGACTCCGACACCGTGGAAGAGGGGATCGCCGGAGGCCAGCACGCAGACGCGTCTGCCGGAGAGCGCCAGCACGCCGCGCATCTCGGCATCGAAAGGTGTCGGCCAGGCGCGCGCTTCACCTTTGGCGAGCGACGCGACGAGGGCAAGGTGGCGCTTGCCGCCGAAGACGAATTCGGCCTCCGCGATCAACCGCTTGGCCTCGTCGCCGAGACCCGCTACACCGTCCTCGCCGATGCCGATGATCGTGAGCCACTTTGAGGTGAGCTTGGCGCCGCGCGGAGCTTCAGCAGGCATAATGACCCACCGCATACTGATCCTCGGCGGAACCACCGAAGCCCGGCAAATGGCCGGAAAGCTGGCCGCGCGCGCGGATATTTCGGTCATGCTGTCGCTGGCCGGCCGCACCGAAAACCCGGCCGCGCAGGGGGTGCCGGTGCGGGTCGGGGGCTTCGGCGGTGCCGGCGGGCTGGCGGCGTATCTCCGCCAGAACAAGATCGACCTGCTGATCGACGCCACGCATCCCTATGCGGCGCGAATCTCCGCCAATGCGGCGGAAGCAGCGCGCATGACCGGCGTGCCTATCGTTGCGCTCAGGCGTCCCGGATGGGAGGCGGTCGAAGGTGATCACTGGATGTTGGTCGACACCGTTGCCAGCGCGGTGACGGCTTTGGGACCGGTGCCGCGCCGCGTGTTCCTGGCGCTCGGGCGACAGGAGGTCGCTGCCTTCAAGGCCGCTCCCCAGCATCATTATCTCATCCGCAGTGTCGACCCGGTCGAGCCCAGGCTCGCTGTGCCCCGCGCGAGCTATCTCTTGGCGCGCGGGCCGTTTCGGGAAGTCGACGAACATGCACTGCTTCTGCAACACCACATCGAATTCGTTGTTTCCAAAAACAGCGGCGGCGAGGCGACCTACGGCAAGATCGCGGCGGCGCGAGCGCTGGGAATCGAGGTGGTGATGATCCGCAGGCCGGCGCTGCCGGACGTCACGTCGGCTGAGACCGTCGAATCTCTTGCCGCGATGGTCGATCATGTTCTGGTCGGTCATGTTCTTGGGCCCGCTGCCGAACGCGGCGTGTAGACCAGCGCGGCCTTGTCACCCCGCTTGATGATCCTGGTTTCCGGCGAGCCGATGATGATGCAGGTCGACATGTCGGCCTTCGCGGCATCGGCGTCGGCCAGCAGAAAAACCTCGATGCGCTCGTCGGGACGGCCGGCGGCACGGCCGAAGATCACCGGCGTGGTGCCGGGCAGGATCGCAGCAAGGCATTCGAAGGCGCGGCCTAGCTGCCATGGGCGCGCCTTGCTGATCGGGTTGTAGAGCGCGATTACGAAGCCAGCGCCGGCTGCCGCCAGCAGGCGTAGCTCGATCAGATCCCACGGCTTCAGATTGTCGGACAGGGAGATGGCGCAGAAATCATGGCCGAGCGGCGCGCCGATGCGGGCGGCGACGGCGAGCATGGCGGTGATACCGGGCACGATGGCGATGTCGACCGCGCGCCATTCGGGTGGGCCCGCCTCCATCGCCTCGCAGACGGCCGCGGCCATGGCGAAGACGCCGGGATCGCCGCCCGACACGACGGCGACATCGTGGCCTTCCGCAGCCTTGAGCAGCGCGTCCCTGGAGCGCGCGAGTTCCTCGCGATTGTCGGAAGCGACGCGAATCTGGTCGGGGCGCAGATCGAGCCGGTCGAGATAGGGTTTATAGCCGTAGAAGAATTTTGCCTCGGCAACGGCGCGGGTTGCCTCCGGCGTCACCTGGTCGGCGTTGCCGGGCCCGAGGCCGATGACAGTGAGGCGGCCGCTCATGCTTCGGCTTTCAATGCGCTTGGCCGGCCCGACCAGCCGGCCACCAGCACGATGGCGAAATAAGGCGCCTGGTCGTCCTTTTTATCGGCCAGCCGCATCGAGACGCCGCCCGGCATGGTGCCGCGCTCGACATAGATGGCCCGCGCCAGCTTGTCGGTTGCCTCCAGCGCGCGCCTGATCTTGGGCAGGTTGCGGCCGACCTTCATGATCACCGCAGCGTCGGTATCGGCGAGGCGACGCGTCAGCTCGAATTCGCTCATGGTGCCCGGCAGCACCGTCAGCACGTCGTCACCCTGGACGATAGGCAGGCCGGTCGCCGACCAGCAGCCGGACATGGCGGTGACGCCGGGAATGACTTCGCTCGGAAAGCGGTGCGCCAGCCGGACATGAAGATGCATGTAGGAGCCGTAGAAAAGCGGGTCGCCTTCCGAAAGCACAGCGACCATCCTGCCGGCGCTGAGGTGCGCGGCGACCTTTTCGGCCGATTGCTCGTAGAAATCGGTTATCTGCGAGCGGTAATCGCTGTGGTCCTTGTCGATCTCGGTCGTCACCGGGTAGAGCAGCGGCAGTTCGATCAGATCAGGGCGAAAATGCGCGCCGACAATGGCGCGCGCATTGCTGTTGTTGCCGCGCTTGGCGAAATGCGCGACGACATCGGCCTCGGCGAGCGCGCGCGCTGCCTTCAGCGTCAAGAGTTCCGGGTCGCCGGGTCCGGTGCCGACGCCGACAAGCCTGCCTTTTGCAATCGTATTCATAGGCCCGGCCTCGCCAATGCATTGAGTGCGGCGGCGGTCATGGCGCTGCCGCCCAGCCGGCCGCGCACGATGGCGTAAGGCACGCCATAGGAATTTTCGGCCAGCGCATCCTTCGATTCGGCGGCACCGACAAACCCGACCGGCATGCCGATGATCGCCGCCGGCTTCGGCGCGCCGTCGCGCAGCTTTTCCAGCAGATAGAAAAGGGCTGTCGGCGCATTGCCGATGGCGACGACCGAACCGGCCATGCGCTCGCCCCACAGGTCGATCGCGGCGGCCGAGCGGGTGTTGCCGATCTTTTTCGCGATGTCGGCGGTCCGCGGATCGCGCAGCGTGCAGATCACCTCATTGCCGGCCGGCAGCCGGGCGCGCGTGACGCCATGCGAGACCATCTGCGCATCGCAGAAGATCGGCGCGCCGGCCGCCAGCGCCGTGCGCGCGGCGGCGACGAAATCGCTCGAGAAAACGAAGTGCCTGCAAGCATCGACCTGGCCGCAGGCGTGGATCATGCGGATAGCGATTTCGGCCTCGGCTTCGGAAAAGCGCGAAAGGTCGGCCTCGGCGCGGATAATGGCGAAGGAGCGCTCGTAGATCGCCGTGCCATCATGGATGTAGTCGTAGGCGTTCTGGGCGGGCATGCTCATTCCTGTCGGTAGATTTCGGTGATGCCGGCCGCGCCGAGCCTTGCCAGGCAGGCGGCAGCAGTCTCGCCGGAATGTCGTGCGCTGCGGATCGCCGCTGCAACGCGGCCGATGCCGTGCGCGGCGTCGTAGCCCGGCCTGTATCCGGCGGGCAATGCCTTTGCCGTCCCGTCCACGACAAGTCCGGCTCCGTTTTCGCCACCGACCAGGGTCAGCGCCGCCGGACCGGGATGGGCACAGCCCTTGGCGCAGCCGGAGATGTGCAGCGTCAGCGAGGAATCAAGGATGTCGCGGTTTTCTGTAGCGATGATCTCGGCGATGTCGCGGGTGGCGATCCGGCCGGAGGCGCAGGCGGGTGCACCGGGGCAGGCGGCGATCCTGGTGCGCGGATCGGCTGCGTCGGTGACAAAGCCGAGGGCTGGGGCGGTTTTCTGGAGGGAAAGACATGCGGCTGGGGAGAGGCCAAGCAAAAGCAGCGCGCGACCCGGCGCCAGACGGATTTCGGTGGTGCCGAGGGTGAGGGCGTATTGGGTGAGATCGATAAGTTTTGGCGCTGGTATGCTGCCGAACGGCAGGCCGATGCCGAGGGAGGTACTGCCGGCTGCCAGATCGAAAATTCCGATGGGCCGGCGATCCGTCGCGCCCCCCTCTGTCCTGCCGGACATCTCCCCCTCCAGGGGGGAGATTGCGCCTTCGTCTCCGCTTTCGCCAATCGCCGAAGGTGCTGGGGGGAAGCCGCCGGCGAAGCTGCAGATCTCCCCCCTGGAGGGGGAGATGTCCGGCAGGACAGAGGGGGGCGCGACGGATCGCCAACTTGCGAGAGATCTCAGCTGCCTCGCCGTCAAATCCCGCGCATGGGCATCGCGGCCTTTTTCGGCAACCATCCTGAGAATGGCGACGGCGATGTCACAAGCCGCATCTTCCTCGGACATCGCCAGCGGCGTGGCACCCTGCGCATCTCCGGCGAGCGATACCCGCCACTTAATTCCGTCGGCGGCCCGCACCCCGACCAGTCTGACATCGGCCGTAACCGCATCCATTGTCAGCTGCCCGCGGCCGTCAACAATCACCGACACCTTCGGGCCAAGGCGTTGCGTAACACCGGCGTCCTCAATTGCCGCCCGAATCCGCTGCGCCATTGGGCGCGGGTCGGCTATCTCCTCCTGGTCGAGCCCGGCCAGCGGGCCGGTCTCGACCGGCACGCCGGTGCGCACCGCGATGCCGAGCACATCGACCTCCATCGCCAGCAGCCGCGCGCTTGCCGGGGTCAGGCCGCGGATCTGCAGGCTGCCGCGGGCGGTCACTTCCATGATGCCGTTGCCATGGCGCAAGGCGGATTCGCAGAGTCCGATCAACGACTTCGGCAACAGTCCTCCAGCGACCGGATTGAGCCGCACCAGCAGCCCGTCGCCGGTCTGCATCGGCGCGGACAAGGCAGGGCAGGCGCCACGGCGCGAGAAAGCGTTCATGCCGCCACTCCCAGAGCTTGCGCTTCGGCAATCAGTGCGGTGAGATCGTCATCGATCGAATTGCGCAGCGGATGCCAGAGCCCGCGCCGCCGTGCCGACAGCAAACGCTCGGCAATCACCTTTGCCGCCGCCGGGTTCTCGCGCAGGATGAAGGCGCGCACCACGGGGTCGCCAAGATAGGCGTCGTGCATCGCCTCGATCAGCGTGCCCGATATGGCATGGGTAGTCTCAGCAAAGCCGACCAGCCGGTCGACCGTCTCGGCGAATTCCGAGGCGCCGCGCGGGCCATGACGCATCTGGCCGGCGATGAAGCGCGGGTTGACCGCGCGTGCCCGCACGACGCGCGACACGGCCTCCCTGATCGAGCGCGGCTTCGGTCTTTGCGGGTCCGTGGTGTCGAGCACGATCACGTCGGCGTTCTTGCCGAGCGCGGCAAGCGCTGCCGAAAAGCCGCCGATGAAGGCGACGTCGGCCGAGCCTTCGAGGATGTCGCGGCCGGGGTCGTCGCCGGTATGAACCAGAAGGTCGGCCTCGGCGAGGCGATCCTCGAACGCGCCGGGCGCCGAAATGCCTTCGCCCTCGGAGCCGCCATAGGCGTGCGAGGTGGCGGCGAGATACGTGCGGCCGATCTCTTCGCGCGCGGCCCAGTCGCCGCTCGACAACAAGTCCTCGATGCCCGCGCCGTAAGTGCCCGGCGAGGTGCCGAAAATGCGCGGGCTGATCTTGCCGTCGATGCGGGTCCTAGCGGCGAGCGGGTTTTCCGAATCGTCCTCGTCGCGGGTCGCCACCGCGTTGGCCGCGGCGTCGATCAGCGCGATCTGGGTCGGGAACATGTCGCGGAACAGGCCCGATATGCGCCAGGTGACATCGATGCGCGGACGGCCGAGTGTTGCCGGCGGCAGCACGTCTATGCCGGTAATGCGGCCGGTGGCGGAATCCCATTGCGGCCGGCAGCCCATCAGCGCCAGTCCTTGCGCGATCTCCTCACCGCCGGTGCGCAGCGAGGCCGAGCCCCACAGGTCGATGACCAGCGAGCGCGGCCAGTCGCCATGCGATTGCATGTAGCTGCGGACCACTTCTTCCGCTGCCATCTTGCCCAGATCATAGGCGGTCGGCGTCGGCATGGTACGCGGGTCGGCGGTAAACAAATTACGGCCGGTCGGCAGCACATCGCTCCGGCCACGCGCCGGCGCACCGGCCGGACCGGCAGCGACGTGGCGGCCGTCGAGGGCGGCAAGCAGCGCGGTTTTTTCAGCTGCCGCGCTTTGCCGCCACAACGGATCAGCCTCGCCTTCCGGCGAGCGGCCGTAAATGTGCAGGCCGTCCTTGATGGCGAAATCCTTGAGATCGCAGAGCCAGGCGTCGATGCGGCGCAAAGCCTCGTCGGCCGCATCGGTCCTGGCGACGCCTGCCTCTGAGGCGAGGCCGGTCTTTTCCGCCGTCTCGACGATCAGCTTCGCCAGGCGGTCGCGGCGGCGGCGGTCGAGCCCGTCGGCCTGGGCATATTCGTCAACCAGTCGTTCAAGCCTGTGCTGGTTTTCGTCCAGCCCGGCGCCGGTCAGCGGCGGCGGCAGATGGCCGAGCGTGACGGCGGCAATGCGCCGCTTGGCCTGCGCTGCCTCTCCCGGGTTGGAGACGATGAAGGGATAGATGACGGGCAGGGGACCGGTGACTATCTCGGGAAAGCAGTTTTCGCTGAGCGCCACGGTCTTGCCGGGCAGCCACTCCAGCGTGCCATGGGCGCCGACATGGACAATTGCATGGATGCCGAGCGACTTGCGCAGCCAGAGCCCAAAGGCGACCAGCGCATGGCGCGGCGGCAGCGTCGGGTCGTGATAGTCGGCGCGGCGGTCGGCTGAGCGCCCGCGGTCAGGGGCGAGTGCCACGGTGACGTTGCCGAAGATGGCTGTGCGGAAGGCGAATTGTTTTTCGCTGACCAGCAGCGAAGGTTGGCGTTCTGTCGCGCCCCCCTCTGTCCTGCCGGACATCTCCCCCTCAAGGGGGGAGATTGCGCTGTTGTCTCTACTTTCGCCAATTACCGAGGGCCTTAAGGGAGAGCCGGTGGCGGAACTGCCAATCTCCCCCCTTGAGGGGGAGATGTCCGGCAGGACAGAGGGGGGTGCCTCGCACAAACCTGTCTCATCTTCTGGATTTCCCCATGCGGCTTCCACCGCAGCGATGGCCGACGGCGGCAATTCCGTCGAGAAGGTCAAATACTCCTTCAATGCCAGCCCATGGCCGCCCTTTTCCAGCGTCTCCAGCAACTCGCGCGGCGTTTGCGGAATGCTTTCAACGGCGTAGCCCTGTTCGCTGAGGTCGTGCAGCATTGCCAGGACGCTGGACGGCACGTCGAGACCAACCGCGTAGCCGGTGCGACCGGGGGCGCTCGGATAGTCGGGGATCAGGATGGCGAGCTTGCGCTCCGCACGCGGCGTCCGCTGCAGGCGCACGAAGGCCTCGACACGGTTCGCCACTTGCGCCACGCGGTCGGGCTCAGGCCGGTTGGCGAAGGCGCGGAAGGCCAGCGCCGGGTCGGTTTCGCTTTCGCCCTTGAATGAAATGGCGCCGGCCAGGATGCGGCCGTCGAGCTCGGGCAGGACGACATGCATGGCAAGGTCGGCGGGCGCCAGGCCGCGCTGATTGGTTTGCCAGATGTCGCGGCGGGTGGTTGCGACGATGACCTGGAACACGGGCACGCCGGCGCGGTCGAACAGGGTTTCAACGCCGGGCTCGGCACCCGAGGCGAAAGCTGTGGCGGTGATGATGGCGGCAGGCTTCAGGGTTGCGAGCGCGGTTGCGACAAAGGCGAGCGACGCCGGGTCCTTGAGGCTGGAGACGAACATAGGCACGGGAGCCATGCCGCGGTGGCGCAGGGCTTCGAAAAGCGCGTCGATGGGCGCGACATCGGCCGCGAGCAGCATCGAACGGTAGAAGAGAATTGGCACGACGTCCCCCTCCCCCTCGAGGGGACCCGCAGGGCCGGGTGGGGTCGTCACGGCAGTGCTCGACGTTTTGTGCAGGCGCGCTTCGGAGAGGACCCCACCCCCGGCCTGCGGCCGGGCCCTCCCCTCGAGGGGGAGGGGGACACCGCGTTCTACGACCCCCAGTCCCGGCTCGTAAAATCCCGCCTTTGGCACGCTAACAGGTTCGGCTACCGCCGCACCCGATCCAGCGAGACTTGCCAGCCTCTGCACCAGCGCCGTCATATTTGCCGGCCCGCCCTCGCGGAAGTAGCCAAGCAGGGCGTCCAACTCCTCGCGCGGCAGCGTCGAGCCTTCGATCAGCCGCAAATCCTCGTCGTGGCTCTCGCCCGGCAGCAGCGCCAGCTTGATACCGCGATTTCGCGCGATAGCGGCGAGCTGGTCGCAGCCATAGCGCCACCAGTCATAGCCGCCGAGGATGCGGACCAGAATGACCTTGGCGTGGCGGGCGACGCTGTCGATCCACAGGTCGACGGACATCGGATGGCGCAGGTCGCGCAAGGCGGCGAGCCGCATCGACGGCAGGCGGTGCGCATCTGCCTTCCACGCCGCCGCCAGCCCGGCCAGGTCGCTGTCGGTGAAGGACAGCGCCACGACATCCGCAGGCGTTTGCCTGAGATCGACAGGCTCGGCGAGATCGTCGAGCGAGGCGGATGTGGTGGTGAGGATGTGCATCGCGGCTCGTACCTGGGGTCAGCCGGCGAGGATACGCTCGATGGCCGGGCGGTTCAGCCCTTTCAGGCCGATGACGACGAGGCGCGAGCGGCGGTCGTCTTCAGCGGTCCAGGCGCGGTCGTAATAGTGGTTGACGCGCGGACCGACGGCCTGCAGCAGGAGCCGCATCGGCTTGCCGCCGACTTCGACGAAACCCTTGACGCGCAACACGTTTTCTTCCTCCGCCGCCGTGGCGACGCGTTGTGCGAGCTCGTTCGGGTTGGACACAGATGCGATGTCGATGACGAACGAGTCAAAATCGTCATGTTCGTGGTCGAGCTCGTCGTCGTGGTGGGTCTTGCGGTTCTCGATGTCGTCCTCGACGGCGAGGCCGAGGCCGAGCAGCACCGAAGGGTCGACCTTGCCTTGCGAAGTCGGTACGATCTTCACCGCCCGCGCAACGTGCTTGCCGATGACGGCATTGGCACGGGCCGAGCCGGCTGCGTCCATCAGGTCGCTCTTCGACAGGATGATCAGGTCGGCGCAGGCGAGCTGGTCTTCGAACACTTCCTCGACCGGATCGTCATGGTCGAGCGTCTCGTCCTGCGCCCGCTGCGCCTGCAGGGCGTCCATGTCGTTGGCTACGCGGCCATCAGCCAGCGCCGGTCCGTCGACCACGGCAATGACGCCGTCCACCGTCACGCGGCTTTTCACCGACGGCCACTGGAAGGCCTGGACCAGCGGCTTGGGCAAAGCGAGGCCGGATGTCTCGATCAGGATGTGGTCGACCCTCGGCGTCAGCGACAGGATCTGGTCCAGCGCCGGGACGAAATCATCGGCGACGGTGCAGCAGATGCAACCATTGGCCAGCTCGACGATGTTTTCCTCGGGGCAGGTGTCGATGCCGCAGCCCTTCAGGATCTCGCCGTCGATGCCGATGTCGCCGAACTCGTTGACGATGATGGCCAGGCGCTTGCCTTTGGCGTTTTCGAGCAAATGGCGGATCAACGTCGTCTTGCCGGCGCCGAGAAAGCCGGTGACCACGGTGCAGGGAACGCGCGAAAGGGAGGCAGCGGTCATGTCAGGTCCTTCAAAAGGTCAAGGGGAGGGATGCGGGCAACCAGGCCGCGCTTCAGGCAATCGGGACGGCCGCGCCATGGAATGAGCCCATCCGTCGAGGTGGCGAACAGCTTTGCCCCGGTGACGAGATCGGCGCCGCTGGTCGTGGTCAGATCACCGAAGACGTAACTCCAGCAGCCGTCGCGCAGCATGGCCGCGCTGAGCCGGCGCTTGCAATTGCCGAGGCATTCGACGGTGCGGATTTTGATGTTTTCGCTGGAAGCAGCGCGGCGCGTGTCCTCTGCGAGCAGTTCGCCAGCGCGCGGATGAGCGTCCGAACCGGTCTCGTCACGGCAGGACGAGCAGACGATGACGGTAACGCCGGCCGGGGAATCACCATGGCCGGACAATAAATCCGCTGTCTCAGCCGGAAAACTGCTGTCGCGTTCCAAATCAGGCTCCTTGCCCGGAAAACCCGCCAGGCGATCGGATTCTTAGGTCCTAGACGGCAGGTCTCCTGGCTCGCGGGTCATCGCCTGGGTGCCGCCTTCCCGGGAATATCCCAGTGGTTTTCGGCCTTGGCTCGTCGCTTACAGTTGCGGGGACAGCCGCGGATTTGAAATCGAGATTTCGCACCGCATTCCCTCTTGGCCCCTGCCGTTGCGGGCAGGGGACCGTCTGGAACGGATTTAGGCTTGTGGAGGCAGTTGTGTCAACGCACGTCTATGGCGCGGCGATATCCGCGAGCGGCCGGCCCAAATCGCCGGCAGCGGTCACCTCGATGCGTTCCAGGCCGAGCCAGCCCTGCATCTGCTTCAATTCCTTGAAGAGTTCGGCAGCGGTTTGTGGCGGGGCGCCGGGCTCCGCATAGGCGGCATGGACGCGCAATACGCCGGCCGGACGGTCGGCCCTGAGGTCAACGCGCCCGACGATGCTGTCGCCGAGCAGGAATGGCAGCACATAATAGCCATACCGCCGCTTTTCGGCCGGCGTGTAGATCTCGATGCGGTAGTGGAAGTCGAACAACCGCTCGGTGCGCGATCGTTCGAAGACGACAGGATCGAACGGCGCGAGCAAGGCGCGCGCCTCGATCCTGCGCGGCAAACGGGCGTCCTTGTGGAGATAGGCTGTTTTGTTCCAGCCGTCGACGCTCACCGGCAACAGCTCGCCGGCCTCGACCAGCTCCTCGATGCGGCCCTTGATGTCGGCGGGCGAGAGGCGGAAATAGTCGCGCAGGTCGCCTGCCGTGGCGATGCCGTGGGCACGGGCCGAGATGCGCAGCAATTCGCGGTGAGCGTCTTCGGGGGAGGGCGTTGGCAGACTCAGTATTGTTGGCGGCAGCACGCGCTCCGGCAGATCGTAGAACCGTTCGAAGCCGCGGCGATGCGCCGTGGTGATGCGGCCGGCCCAGAACAGCCATTCGAAGGCGTGCTTGGCATGGCTCCAGCCCCACCAGCCACCCGAACCCTTCTGCCCTTCGAAAGCCGACGCCGCGATCGGGCCTCGTTCGGCGACCTCGCGATAGATGTCTTCGATATAGGCGGCGTGCTCGCGGCCCCATTTGGCCAGTCCGCTGTACATTTCGTCGCCGCACTCGGCCCGCTGCATGCGCCAGCGCATCAGCGGATAGGTCTCGACCGGCAAGAAGGAGGCTTCGTGCGCCCAATATTCGAAGACCATGCGCTTGCGCGTTACGGCGGCGTCGTCGAGCAGCGCCAGCTTGTAGGGGCCAAGCCGCGAATAGAGCGGCATATAGTGGGCGCGCACCACGGCGCTGACGGAATCGATCTGCAGCAGGCCGGTACGGGCAAGCACGCGGGCCAGATGCCGGCGGTCAGGCGTGCCGGTGGGGCGCGGGTCATTGAATCCCTGTGCCGCGAGCGCAATGCGGCGGGCCATGGCGAGCGAGATTTTTTCCTTCATGAAGGCAGCATCCGGACGATTTTAGACAGAGAAAATGACCTGCGATTCCGTGCCATGCTAACAGGGTTTTGGCGGCATCCATGTCAGGAGAGAAAAGTGGAGTAAAAAGTGAAGGAAATCAAACAGGAGCGGATCGGACCAGTTTTCCCGGATATGCCGTCCAGCACCGCGATTTGAACAAGGTTTGACTTGCTTCGCCGAAAGCGCTGCGCTAACCCTCGCCGCGTTGCAGCATAGAGCCCCCTTAAAACGGTTCAGTGGTTAAACTGTCACGCTTCCGCAAGTGGGTCCGGTGCTGTAATCAGAGTGGATTGGCCGCCAACGGAAACTGCAGCATGAACGCACTTTTAGGTTCGTACCTGCCCATCGTCCTGTTCATCGGCGTGGCGCTGATCGTCGGGCTGGCGCTACTCGCCGCACCGTTCCTGGTGGCCTACCGCAACCCCGATCCGGAAAAGCTTTCCGCCTACGAGTGCGGCTTCAACTCGTTCGACGACGCCCGCATGAAGTTCGATATCCGCTTCTACCTGGTGTCGATCCTGTTCATCATCTTCGATCTGGAGGTGGCCTTCCTGTTTCCGTGGGCGGTGTCGTTCAGCCAGATCGGCATGCTCGGTTTCTGGTCGATGATGGTGTTTTTGGCGGTGTTGACCATCGGCTTTGCCTATGAATGGAAAAAAGGAGCGCTGGAATGGGATTGAACGACAGTTCCGGTACGCTCGTCGCGCCGAAGCCCAAGGGCCTCATCGATCCCAACACCGGCAGGCCGGTCGGGTCCGACGATCCATTCTTCCTGGAGATCAACAACGAGCTCGCCGACAAGGGCTTTCTCGTCACCTCGACCGAGGCGCTGATCACCTGGGCGCGCAGCGGCTCGCTGATGTTCATGACGTTTGGCCTCGCCTGCTGCGCCGTCGAGATGATCCACACGTCGATGCCGCGCTATGACAGCGAGCGCTTCGGCGTGGCGCCGCGCGCGTCTCCGCGCCAGTCCGACATCATGATCGTCGCCGGCACGCTGACCAACAAGATGGCGCCGGCGCTGCGCAAGGTCTACGATCAGATGCCGGAGCCGCGCTACGTCATCTCGATGGGCTCATGCGCCAATGGCGGCGGCTATTATCATTATTCCTATTCGGTGGTGCGCGGCTGCGACCGCATCGTGCCGGTCGACATCTACGTGCCCGGCTGCCCGCCGAGCGCTGAAGCGCTGCTTTACGGCATCCTTCTGCTGCAGAAGAAGATCCGCCGCACCGGCACGATCGAGCGGTGAGCGGCATGACCCAGGCGTTGAATGACCTCTCGACCTATCTCGGCGAGAAGCTGATCGGCCGGATCGGCGCGGCGGTGCTCGCCTATGGCGAACTCACTATCTCGGTCGAGCCGCGCGACCTGATCGAGGTGGTGACCTTCCTGCGCGACGACCCGAAATGCCAGTTCATTTCGATCATTGACGTTTGCGGCGCCGATTATCCGTCGCGGGCAAAGCGCTTCGATGTGGTCTATCATCTGCTGTCGCCGAGGCAGAATATCCGCGTCCGCATAAAGATCCAAGCCGACGAAGAGACGCTGGTGCCGTCGATCACCGGGATTTATCCCGGCGCCGACTGGTTCGAGCGCGAGACCTACGATCTTTACGGCGTGCTGTTTTCAGGCCATCCGGATCTGCGGCGGATTTTGACCGATTACGGCTTTGAAGGCCATCCGCTGCGCAAGGACTTTCCGCTGACCGGCTTCGTCGAGGTGCGTTACGACGACGAAGCCAAGCGCGTCATCTACGAGCCGGTGGAGCTCAAGCAGGAATTCCGCAATTTCGATTTTCTGTCTCCGTGGGAAGGTACGGATTACGTGCTTCCGGGGGATGAAAAGGCAAAGCAGTAAATGGCTGAAACCTCCGTTCGCAACTTCAACATCAATTTTGGCCCGCAACATCCAGCGGCGCACGGCGTTTTGCGCCTGGTGCTGGAGCTTGACGGCGAAGTCGTCGATCGCGTCGATCCGCATATCGGGCTGTTGCATCGCGGGACGGAAAAGCTGATCGAGCATAAGACTTACCTGCAGGCCGTGCCCTATCTCGACCGGCTCGACTATTGCGCGCCGATGAACCAGGAGCATGCCTTCGCGCTTGCCGCGGAGCGGCTGCTCGGCATCGAGGTGCCGAAGCGCGGGCAGTTGATCCGAGTTCTCTACTCCGAGATCGGCCGCATCATGTCGCATATCCTCAACGTGACGACGCAGGCGATGGATGTCGGCGCGCTGACGCCGCCGCTGTGGGGCTTCGTCGAGCGCGAAAAGCTGATGGTGTTCTATGAGCGCGCCTCGGGTTCGCGCATGCACGCGGCCTATTTCCGCCCCGGCGGCGTCCACCAGGACCTGCCGCAGAAGCTGATCGAAGACATCGGCAAGTGGATCGACCCGTTCCTGAAATCGGTCGACGACCTCGACTCGCTCTTGACCGGCAACCGTATCTTCAAGCAGCGCAATGTAGACATTGCCACCGTCTCCCTGGCGGACGCCTGGGCCTGGGGTTTTTCAGGCGTCATGGTGCGCGGCTCGGGTGCGCCATGGGATCTGCGCAAATCGCAGCCCTACGAATGTTATGCCGAGCTGGATTTCGACATTCCGATCGGCAAGAACGGCGACTGTTTCGACCGCTATCTCGTGCGCATGGAAGAGATGCGGCAATCGGCGAAGATCATGCGCCAGTGCATCGACCTTCTGCTCGGCAAGGAAGGCAGCGGGCCGGTGTCTAACCTCGACGGCAAGGTGGTGCCGCCGAAGCGTGCGGCGATGAAGCGCTCGATGGAAGCGCTGATCCATCACTTCAAGCTTTACACGGAGGGCTACCGCGTGCCGGCCGGCGAGGTTTATGCCGCCGTCGAGGCGCCGAAGGGCGAATTCGGCGTCTATCTCGTCTCCGACGGCACCAACAAGCCCTACCGCTGCAAGCTGCGCGCGCCCGGCTTTGCCCATCTGCAAGCCATGGACTTTTTGTGCCGCGGCCACATGTTGGCCGACGTCACCGCTGTGCTTGGCTCCCTCGATATCGTCTTCGGGGAGGTGGATCGGTGAAGATGCGGAGCGCCCTGCATGTTGCTGCCGGTTTTGCTGCCGGAGTGGCAGGCATGGGTGCCGTTGCCGCCTGGGGCAGCTCGGCGGAAGCCTATTGGGTGTCCTGCCGCCTTGAGGGCGTGAAGACAGATGTCATGTGCAGGGTAACCACGACGGGCCGACTTTGGGATCTGGATTCCGGTTGGTATCTTTATGCCGATACGGCATATCCGGATTGGAATGTGGCCCTTGGCGCGGATTGCTCGGATCGGTATCGCGAATATCGCGACTATGTCGACACTACCCGGGGAAAGATCGGAAACGATGAGAGTACCGCGGTCTTGGCCAGGTCCGACCCTCGTTTTTATTTCGACTGCTACAACAGAGTTAAAAGCTAAATGTCAGTCCGCCGTCTCGCAGAAGCCAGCCTCCAGCCAGCCTCCTTCGCCTTCAACCGGGCGAATGCGGCGGCGGCGAAGCAGTGGATCAAGAAATATCCGAAGGGGCGCGAGCAATCCGCGATTATCCCCTTGCTCATGCTGGCGCAGGAGCAGGAAGGCTGGGTGACCAAGGCGGCGATCGAGACGATCTCCGACATGCTCGACATGCCCTATATCCGTGGGCTGGAAGTCGCCACCTTCTATACGCAGTACCAGCTCAATCCGGTCGGTACCCGCGCGCATATCCAGGTCTGCGGCACCACGCCCTGCATGCTGCGCGGCTCGGAAGCGCTGATGGATGTGTGCCGCTCGAAGATCCATCACGACCAGTTCCACACCAACGACAAGGGCACGCTGTCGTGGGAGGAGGTCGAGTGCCTCGGCGCCTGCGTCAACGCACCGATGGTGATGATATTCAAGGACACCTATGAGGATTTGACGCCGGAGCGGCTTGCCGAGATCATCGACCTCTATGACGCCGGCAAAGGTGCTTCGGTGACGCCAGGACCGCAAAACGGCCGCATCACCTCTGAGCCGGCCAGTGGCCTGACGACCCTCAAGAGCGAAAAGGCGATCCTCAAGGCGACCCGCGACCGGGAAACCAGGGCGGCGACCAAGGCGGCCAAGGATGCAGAGCCGGCGGCTGCCGCCGCAGCATCAGTTCCGCCAGCTGCTCCTGCCGCGCCGGCGCCGGTTGCGCCCTCGAATGCCAGCAAGCCGAAGACCGACGCGGTCGAGACCAACCCGGCGCTGAAATCGCCGTCGGCGACGAAAGTCGCGCCCGCGGCGGAAAGGGCGGCGAGCGTCGCAGCGCCTCTGCATTCGGCCGCCAATGCCAACAAGGCCGAACCGCAGGTCGAGGACGTCTCGAAACAGCGCAAGGGCCCCAAGAACAAGGCCGAGCCGGCGTCTGCTTTCAAAGCGCCGGAGGCCAAGGTCAAACCGGCGAAGGCTGCCGCCAAGGCGGCCAAGCCGTCGCCCGGAAACAAGAGCCGGCCGACCGGCAAGAAGCCGGTCTGAGGAACGAGCAATGCTTCAGGACAGAGACCGCATCTTCAACAACATCTACGGCCGCTTCGACAAGTCGCTGGCCGGCGCCATGGCGCGCGGCGCCTGGGACAACACGCCCGGCATCGTTGCCAAGGGGCGCGAGTGGATCGTCAACGAGATGAAGGCATCGGGCCTGCGCGGCCGCGGCGGCGCCGGTTTCCCGACCGGGCTCAAATGGTCGTTCATGCCCAAGCAAAGCGACGGCCGGCCGAGCTATCTCGTCGTCAATGCCGACGAATCCGAGCCCGGCACCTGCAAGGACCGCGACATACTGCGCCATGACCCGCACACGCTGGTCGAAGGCTGCCTGCTTGCCGGCTTCGCCATGGGCGCGGTCGCCGCCTACATCTATGTGCGCGGCGAGTTCATCCGCGAGCGCGAGGCGCTGCAACGCGCCATAGACGAGGCCTATGCGGCCAAGCTGATCGGCAAGAACAATACCTCCGGCTACGATTTCGACATCTACATGCACCATGGCGCCGGCGCCTATATCTGCGGCGAGGAAACGGCGCTGCTCGAAAGCCTCGAGGGCAAGAAGGGCCAGCCGCGGCTGAAGCCGCCATTTCCGGCCAATGTCGGCCTCTATGGCTGCCCGACGACGGTCAACAATGTCGAGTCCATCGCTGTCGCGCCGACCATCCTGCGCCGCGGTGCCGCCTGGTTCTCGTCCTTCGGCCGGCCCAACAATGTCGGCACCAAGCTGTTCTGCATCTCCGGCCACGTTAACAATCCGTGCACCGTCGAAGAGGCGATGTCGATCCCGTTCCGCGAACTGATCGATACGCATTGCGGCGGCATCCGCGGCGGCTGGGACAATCTGCTGGCGGTCATTCCGGGCGGCGCCTCGGTGCCGCTGGTGCCGGCCGAGCAGATCATCGACGCGCCGATGGATTTCGACGCGCTGCGCGACCTGAAATCGGGCCTCGGCACGGCGGCTGTCATCGTCATGGACAAATCGACCGATATCGTGAAAGCGATCGCGCGGCTGTCCTATTTCTACAAGCACGAGAGCTGCGGCCAGTGCACGCCCTGCCGTGAGGGCACCGGCTGGATGTGGCGGGTGATGGAACGGCTGGTGCGCGGTGAGGCGCAGAAGCGCGAGATCGACATGCTGCTCGACGTGACGAAGCAGGTCGAGGGCCACACGATCTGCGCGCTGGGCGATGCGGCGGCGTGGCCGATCCAGGGCCTGATGCGGCATTTCCGCGGCGAGGTGGAGCGGCGCATCGACGAGTTTTCGCGCAACGCACACCGCGCCGAACCGGTGCTGGCGGCGGCGGAATAGAAGAATTCAAAAAATTGCGGGCGAATGCCCGAAACGAGGAAACGAGCGCGGGGCAGACGGAAACGACCAGGAGATCACCTATGTCGCTGTTTTCGACACCCGACGATTTTACGCCCGATATGGACCCGTTGTTGAAGATGAACCAGGATCTGACCAGGATGATGCCGAAGGAGATGGCCAATGCCGTCAATCTCCTGGCGCATCCTGTCGCGGGCGCGGCGGCGATGACGGCACTCGGCATCGGCCTTGCCAACCACGCCTTTGGTATCTGGATGGGCGTGCTTTCAGGCGCGGCCGAGACCTCGCAGCGGCTTTGGCAGCCGGTCGCCGAGGATTTCGAGGCGCGAACGGAACGCTTTTCCGCAACCGGCAAAAGCTCCTCGACAAAGGCGCGCGCGGCGACCAAAACCCTGATTGCCGAGGCGCAGTCCTTCGCCAATGATGTGACCGACATTGCGACGAGCACCGCGGCGCGGAGCTTGGCGAATGCGAGCACCGTTGCAGCGGATGCGTCGGCCGGGCTGATGCCGGAGGATTTCAAGCAGCCCAAGCCGATGGATCGGCCAGCCGAGCCGGCCGACCTCAAGGCGATATCGGGCATCGGGCCGAAACTGGAAAAGGTGCTGAACGGCCTTGGCATCTGGACATACGCCCAGATCGCCGCGTGGACGCCGCAAGAGATCGCCTGGGTCGAAGATTACCTGTCGTTGAAGGGCCGCATCGGCCGTGACGGCTGGATCGGTCAGGCGGCCGCGTTGGCCGGGGCCAAAAAGTGAATTCAATATCGTGCGCGGTCTCGGCTGCGCCCGGAAGGAAAGATTGCGGAACGTCCGCAGGGGTTTGAGGCGAAATGGCAAAGCTCAAGGTCGACGGGAAAGAGATCACTGTACCCGACCATTACACGCTGCTGCAGGCGGCCGAGGACGCCGGCGCGGAAGTGCCGCGCTTCTGCTTCCACGAGCGGCTGTCGATCGCCGGCAATTGCCGCATGTGCCTGATTGAGGTGAAAGGCGGCCCGCCCAAGCCGCAGGCGTCCTGCGCCATGGGCGTGCGCGACCTGCGCCCAGGCCCGAACGGCGAGCCGCCGGAAATCTTCACCAACACGCCGATGGTCAAGAAGGCGCGCGAAGGCGTGATGGAATTCCTGCTGATCAACCATCCGCTGGACTGCCCGATCTGCGACCAGGGCGGCGAGTGCGACCTGCAGGACCAGGCGATGGCGTTCGGCGTCGATTCATCGCGCTACCACGAGAACAAGCGGGCGGTCGAAGACAAGTATATCGGGCCGCTGGTCAAGACGATCATGAACCGGTGCATCCATTGCACGCGCTGCGTCCGTTTCACCACCGAGATTGCCGGCATATCGGAGCTCGGCCTGATCGGCCGCGGCGAGGATGCCGAGATCACCACCTATCTCGAAAGCGCGATGACTTCGGAACTGCAGGGCAATGTCATCGACCTTTGCCCGGTTGGTGCGCTGACCTCCAAACCGTACGCCTTCCAGGCACGGCCGTGGGAACTGACCAAGACCGAATCCATCGACGTGATGGACGCCGTCGGCTCCGCGATCCGCGTCGATAGCCGAGGCCGCGAAGTGATGCGCATCCTGCCGCGTACCAACGAGGCGGTGAACGAGGAGTGGATTTCCGACAAGACCCGCTTCATCTGGGATGGTCTGCGCACGCAGCGCCTCGACCGGCCCTATGTGCGAAAGGAGGGCAGACTGGCCCCGGCAAGCTGGGCCGAGGCTTTTGCCGCGATCAAGGAAGCGGTGTCGAATGCCGCACCCGAAAAGATCGGTGCCATTGCCGGCGATCTTGCCGCCGTCGAGGAGATCTACGCGCTGAAGCTTCTGATGGCTTCGCTCGGCTCGAAGAACACCGACTGCCGCCAGGACGGCGCCGCACTCGATCCGTCGCTCGGCCGGGCGAGCTATGTGTTCAACCCGACCATCGAAGGCATCGAACAGGCCGATGCGGTGCTGATCATCGGCGCCAATCCGCGCTTCGAGGCATCCTTGCTCAACGCCCGCATCCGCAAGCGCTGGCGGGCCGGCAATCTGCCGGTCGGCGTCATCGGCGATGTCGGCAATACGCGCTATGATTACGAGCAGCTCGGCGCCGGGCCGGAATCGCTGAAGGATCTGGCCGACGGCAATGGCAAGTTCTTCCAACTGCTGAAGAAGGCGACGCATCCGCTGATCATCGTCGGACAGGGTGCGCTGGCGCGTCCGGACGGGGCGGCCGTGCTCGGCCAGGCGGCGAAGCTCGCCGTCGCCGTCAACGCCGCCAGGGCCGACTGGAACGGCTTTGCCGTGCTGCACACTGCCGCGGCACGCGTCGGCGGCCTCGATGTCGGGTTTGTGCCGGGCGAGGGCGGCAGGAACGTCGCCGGCATGCTGGGCGAGACCGATGTGCTGTTCCTGCTCGGCGCCGACGAAATCGACATGGCAAAGACCGGCGGCGCTTTCGTCGTCTATATCGGCACGCATGGCGACAAGGGCGCACACCGCGCCAACGTCATCCTGCCGGGTGCCGCCTATACCGAGAAGTCGGGCACCTTCGTCAACACCGAGGGGCGCGTGCAGCAGACCAACCGTGCCGGCTTCGCGCCCGGTGAGGCACGCGAGGACTGGGCGATCCTTCGGGCACTATCGGATGTGCTTGGCAAGAAGCTGCCGTTCGATTCGCTGCCGCAGCTGCGCGCTAAGCTCTATGCGGAATACCCGCATCTTGCCCGCATCGACCATGTCGCGGCCGGCGACCCGGCCGACATCGCCAGGGTTGCCAAGCTCGGCGGGCGGCTGAACAAGGGCACCTTCACCTCGCCGGTCAAGGATTTCTACCTGACCAACCCGATCGCGCGGGCTTCCGCGGTGATGGCCGAGTGCTCGGCTTTGGCGAAGAACGGCTTCAGGCAGGCGGCGGAGTAGACATGGACACCTTCTTCTCCTTCTACGTGCTGCCGGCGCTGCTGATCCTTTTGAAGTCGGTCGTGCTGATCGTCGTTCTGTTGATCTTCGTCGCCTATGTGCTTTACGCCGACCGCAAGATCTGGGCGGCGGTGCAATTGCGCCGCGGACCGAACGTCGTCGGCCCGTGGGGCACGCTGCAGGCGTTCGCCGATCTGCTGAAATTCGTCTTCAAGGAGCCGGTCATCCCGTCCGGCGCCAACAAGGGCGTTTTCCTGCTGGCGCCCTTGGTGTCGGCGGTGCTGGCGATCTCTGCCTGGGCGGTCATACCGGTCAATGAAGGCTGGGCGATCGCCAACGTCAATGTCGGCATCCTCTATGTCTTCGCCATCTCCTCGCTCGAGGTCTATGGCGTCATCATGGGCGGCTGGGCGTCCAATTCGAAATACCCCTTCCTCGGCGCGCTGCGCTCGGCGGCGCAGATGGTGTCCTACGAAGTCTCCATCGGTTTCGTCATTGTCACCGTGCTGCTTTGCGTCGGCTCGCTCAACCTGTCCGACATCGTCTTGTCGCAGCAGGACGGGCTGGGCACGCGGCTCGGCCTGCCCAACACCTTCCTCGACTGGCATTGGCTGTCGCTGTTCCCGATGTTCATCGTCTTCTTCATCTCGGCGTTGGCCGAGACCAACCGGCCGCCCTTCGACCTTGTGGAAGCCGAATCGGAACTCGTCGCCGGCCATATGGTCGAATATTCCTCGACGCCGTTCCTGTTGTTCTTCCTCGGCGAATATGTCGCCGTCGTCCTGATGTGCGCGCTGGCCACCATCCTGTTCCTTGGCGGCTGGCTGCCGCCCTTCAACTTCGCGCCGTTCACCTGGGTGCCGGGGCTGATCTGGTTCGTGCTCAAGGTCTGCCTGGTGTTCTTCATGTTCTCCATGGTGAAGGCGTTCGTGCCGCGCTACCGCTACGACCAGCTGATGCGGCTCGGCTGGAAGGTCTTCCTGCCGATCTCGCTGTTCATGGTGGTCGCCACCGCCGCCTTCCTCAAGATCACGGGGTTTGCGTGATGGGCAGTCTGATCGTTGGTTTTCTAGGCGCAGCTGTCGGCGTGCTTGTTGCGCTCTTTGGCAACGTCGTTGTGCTGCCCTACGTTTTGCGGCAACAGGACCAAAGGTTGGCAGCAAACTACCGAGTGCCGGTGTTTGGCTGGGACAAGCAGATATTGGCGTCGATGACGAGACTTGCATACCGTTTCCTGATGCCTGTCTTTTTCGGATTTATCGGCGCAATCGCTGCAACACAGATCTTTGGGGGTGCTGAATGAGTACGCTATCCCAGGCCGCCAAGTCACTGCTTTTGCAGGACTTCGTCAGCGCTTTCTTCCTGTCGATGCGCCAATTCTTCGCGCCGAAGGAGACCATCAACTATCCGCATGAAAAGGGGCCGGTCAGCCCGCGCTTCCGTGGCGAACATGCGCTGCGCCGCTACCCGAACGGCGAGGAACGCTGCATCGCCTGCAAACTATGCGAGGCGATCTGCCCGGCGCAGGCCATCACCATCGAAGCCGGCCCACGTCGCAATGACGGCACGCGGCGCACCGTGCGCTACGACATTGATATGGTGAAATGCATTTACTGCGGCTTCTGCCAGGAAGCCTGCCCGGTCGACGCCATTGTCGAGGGCCCGAATTTCGAATTCGCGACGGAGACGCGCGAGGAGCTTTATTACGACAAGGACAGGCTCCTGGCCAATGGCGACCGCTGGGAGCGTGAACTGGCGCGCAACATCTCGCTGGATGCGCCTTACCGCTGATATTTGACGCATGGACGGGGCGAGGGCCCTCGTTTAAGGAACACGCAACTTGCCGACCGGAGGCGGTGGCAAAAAACAGGACGAACGTCCTGTTCTGACAGGAAACCCGGGGGAACCCATGCTGAGTGGACTAGAGGCGGCCTTTTTCTACCTCTTCGCCTTTGTCGCGGTGGCATCGGCGTTCATGGTCATATCGGCGCGCAATCCCGTGCATTCGGTACTGTTCCTGATCCTGACCTTCTTCAACGCCGCCGGCCTTTTCATGCTGACCGGCGCCGAGTTCCTGGCGATGATCCTGCTCGTCGTCTATGTCGGCGCGGTGCTGGTGCTGTTCCTGTTCGTCGTCATGATGCTCGACGTCGACTTCGCCGAAATGAAGGAAGGCGCCCTGCAATATGCACCGATCGGCGCGCTGGTCGGGCTGATCCTGGCGGCGGAGCTGATCGTGGTGCTCGGCGGCTATACATTCGCGCCGAAACTGGCGGCGACGGTCGCCAAGCCCATTCCGGACCTGGCCGCGCGCTCGAACACGGCAGCGCTCGGCGACATCCTCTATACGGATTACCTCTATTACTTCCAGGTGGCGGGGCTGGTGCTGCTGGTCGCCATGATCGGCGCCATCGTGCTGACGCTGCGCCACAAGCCGGGCGTCAAGCGGCAGTCGATCGCCGCCCAGGTCGGCCGCACGGCGGCAACCGGAGTGGAAATCCGCAAGGTCAAGACGGGCGAAGGAGTCTGAGATGGTCGTCGGCATCGCGCACTACCTGACCGTATCGGCGATCCTGTTCACGCTCGGCGTGTTCGGCATCTTCCTGAACCGCAGGAACGTCATCGTCATCCTGATGTCGATCGAGCTGATCCTGCTTGCCGTCAACATCAATTTCGTCGCCTTCTCGGCGGCGCTCGGCGACCTGGTCGGCCAGGTGTTCGCACTGTTCGTGCTGACGGTCGCGGCGGCCGAAGCGGCGATCGGCCTTGCCATTCTCGTCGTCTTCTTCCGCAACCGCGGCTCGATCGCGGTCGAAGACGTGAACATGATGAAGGGTTGACGGAACCACCATGTATCAGGCCATCGTCTTCCTTCCGCTGCTCGGCTTCTTGATCGTCGGCCTGTTCGGCACTTCGCTCGGCGCCAAGGCTTCAGAATACATCACCTCCGGCTTCCTGGTGATCGCGGCTGTGCTGTCGTGGGTCGCCTTCTTCTCGGTCGGCTTCGGCGGCGGCGAGGTGTTCACCGTGCCGGTGATGCGCTGGATCCAGTCGGGCGGGCTGGAGGCGTCCTGGGCGCTCAGGATCGACACGCTGACGGTGGTC
Organism: Mesorhizobium sp. M1088; assembly: GCF_040318575.1. Lineage (NCBI taxonomy): Bacteria > Pseudomonadati > Pseudomonadota > Alphaproteobacteria > Hyphomicrobiales > Phyllobacteriaceae > Mesorhizobium > Mesorhizobium sp. M1088. The sequence goes on from NZ_JAMYMO010000043.1 coordinate 25,238, forward strand.
ATGCTGGTCGTCGTCAACACGGTGTCGTCGCTGGTCCATATCTACTCGATCGGCTACATGCATCACGATCCGGACCGGCCGCGCTTCTTCGCCTATCTGTCGCTGTTTACCTTCGCCATGCTGATGCTGGTGACGGCCGACAACCTCGTGCAGATGTTCTTCGGCTGGGAAGGCGTCGGCCTTGCCTCCTATCTGCTGATCGGCTTCTGGTACAAGAAGCCTTCGGCCAATGCGGCTGCAATCAAGGCCTTCGTCGTCAACCGCGTCGGCGATTTCGGCTTTGCGCTCGGCATCTTCGGCGTGTTCGTGCTGTTCGGCTCGGTCAATCTCGGCACCATCTTCGCCAATGCGGCGACGTTCATTCCGGCGGAAGGCGCGCCGCAAGGTGCGGCCGTGCTGACCTTCCTCGGCTATGCACTCGACAGGCAGGCTGCGATGACGGTCGTCTGCCTGCTCCTGTTCATGGGCGCCATGGGCAAGTCGGCGCAGGTGCCGCTGCACACCTGGCTGCCGGATGCCATGGAGGGCCCGACGCCGGTCTCGGCACTGATCCATGCCGCCACCATGGTGACGGCAGGCGTGTTCATGCTGGCGCGGTTGTCGCCGCTGTTCGAGCTGTCGCATTCGGCACTGACGGTGGTCACCTTCATCGGCGCTTTCACCGCCTTCTTCGCGGCGACAGTCGGTCTCGTCCAGAACGACATCAAGCGCGTCATCGCCTATTCGACCTGTTCGCAGCTCGGCTACATGTTCGTGGCGCTCGGCGTCGGTGCCTATGGCGCAGCGATTTTCCATCTGTTCACCCACGCCTTCTTCAAGGCGCTGCTGTTCCTCGGCTCGGGCTCGGTCATCCACGCCGTCTCCGACGAGCAGGACATGCGCAAAATGGGCGGCCTGAGGACGCTGATTCCGACGACTTACTGGATGATGGTGATCGGCACGTTGGCGCTGACCGGTGTCGGCATTCCGGTAACGATCATCGGCACGGCCGGCTTCTTTTCCAAGGACGCCATCATCGAAGCGGCCTTCGCCGGCCACAATGCGGTCGCCGCGTTTGCCTTCATATTGCTGGTCATTGCCGCCTGCTTCACCTCCTTCTACTCCTGGCGGCTGATCTTCATGACCTTCCATGGCGAGCCGCGGGCCAGCCACGAGGTCATGCACCATGTCCATGAATCGCCGCCGGTCATGCTGGTGCCGCTGTTCATCCTGGCGGCGGGCGCGCTGTTCGCCGGCGTGATCTTCCACGGCGCCTTCATCGGCGAGGGCTATGCCGAATTCTGGAAGGCGTCGCTGTTCACGCTGCCGGACAACCACATCCTGCACGAAATCCACGAAGTGCCGTTGTGGGTCGAGCTGTCACCGTTCATCGCCATGCTGATCGGCTTTGCGATTGCCTGGCAGTTCTATATTCGCGCGCCGGAAATGCCTCGGAGCGTCGCCGCCAACCATCGCCTGCTCTACGCCTTCCTGCTCAACAAATGGTATTTCGACGAGCTCTACGACTTCCTGTTCGTGCGGCCGGCAAAGCGCCTCGGCAGCTTCCTGTGGAAGACCGGCGACGGCACCGTCATCGACGGGCTCGGGCCGGACGGCATTTCGGCGCGCGTCGTCGACGTCACCAACCGGGTCGTCAAGCTGCAGACCGGCTATCTCTACCACTATGCCTTCGCCATGCTGATCGGCGTTGCCGCACTCGTCACCTGGATGATGCTCTGATGACCGCCTGGCCGATCCTATCTCTGGTCACCTTCCTGCCGCTGGTTGGTGTGCTGCTCATCCTTTTCGTGCGTGACGACAGCGAGAACGCGCGCCGCAACATCCGCGCCATCGCGCTGTTCACGACTGCGTTCACCTTCGTGGTTTCGCTGTTCATCTGGACCGGCTTCGACAATTCGCAGCCTGGCTTCCAGTTCGTCGAGAAGTTTGCCTGGCTGGATTCCGGCATCTCCTATCATATGGGCGTAGACGGCATCTCCATGCTGTTCGTCATCCTGACCACCTTCCTGATGCCGCTCTGCATTCTCGCCTCGTGGGAATCGATCGAGAAGCGCGTCAAGGCCTATATGATCGCCTTCCTGCTGCTCGAGACGCTGATGATCGGCGTGTTCTGCGCGCTCGACATCGTCTTGTTCTATGTCTTCTTCGAAGCCGGCCTGATCCCGATGTTCATCATCATCGGCGTGTGGGGCGGCAAGCGGCGCGTCTATGCCTCCTTCAAGTTCTTCCTCTATACGCTGGCCGGCTCGGTGCTGATGCTGCTCGCCATCATGGCGATGTTCTTCCAGTCCGGCACCACCGATATCCCGACGCTTCTGACGCATAACTTCCCGGCCAATATGCAGACCTGGCTATGGCTTGCCTTCTTCGCGTCCTTCGCGGTGAAGATGCCGATGTGGCCGGTGCACACCTGGCTGCCGGACGCGCATGTCGAAGCACCGACGGCCGGCTCGGTAATCCTGGCCGCCATCCTGCTCAAGATGGGCGGGTACGGCTTCCTGCGCTTTTCGCTGCCGATGTTTCCGATCGCATCCGAAATGTTCGCGCCGCTGATCTTCACGCTCTCCGTTGTCGCCATCATCTACACCTCGCTGGTGGCGCTGATGCAGGAGGACATGAAGAAGCTGATCGCCTATTCGTCGGTCGCTCACATGGGCTTCGTTACCATGGGCATCTTCGCGATGAACCAGGAAGGCGTCCAGGGTTCGATCTTTCAGATGCTGTCGCACGGCCTGGTCTCCGGCGCGCTGTTCCTCTGCGTCGGCGTCGTCTACGACCGCATGCACACGCGTGACATCGACGCCTATGGCGGGTTGGTCAACAACATGCCGAAATATGCAACCGTGTTCATGATCTTCACCATGGCCAATGTCGGCCTGCCCGGCACCAGCGGCTTCGTCGGCGAGTTCCTGACCATGCTCGGCGTGTTCCGGGTCAACACCTGGGTGGCGTTCTTCGCCGCCACCGGCGTCGTCCTTTCGGCGGCCTATGCGCTCTGGCTCTACCGCAAGGTGATCTTCGGCGCGCTGACCAAGGAAAGCCTGAAAGGCCTGCTCGACCTGTCGACGCGCGAGAAGGTGATCATCTATCCGCTGGTCGCGCTGGTCATCTTCTTCGGCGTCTATCCGGCGCCGATCTTCGACGCGACCGCCGAATCGGTCAAGGCGCTCGTTACCAATGTCACCGCATCCATCGGCGCCGCGCAGACCGCGGCGGCGAACTGACTGGGGGTTTGCGAACCATGACGCCGGACCTTCTCTCAAGCCTGTCGCTCTCGACGCCAGAGCTGATCCTCGCCATCGGCGCCTTGGCGCTGTTGATGCTCGGCGCCTATTCGCGCGCCAACACCACCGTCACGGTGAGCGGCCTTGCCGTCGCCGTGCTGGTGATCGCCGGCGCCTGGCTGGTCTTTTCGCCGGGACAGGGCAACGCCTATGGCGAAGCCTTCATCCAGGATCCGTTCGCCCGCTTCATGAAGGTGCTGGCGCTGGTCGGCTCGGCGGTGACGCTGGTCATGTCGGTCCGCTTTGCCCAGGCGGAGCGTTTCGACAAGTTCGAATATCCGGTGCTGATCCTGCTCTGCACGCTCGGCATGATGCTGATGATCTCGGCCAACGGCATGATCGGGCTCTATCTCGGCCTCGAGCTGCAATCGCTGGCGATCTACGTGCTGGCGGCGATCAACCGGGACAATCTGCGCTCGACCGAGGCCGGGCTGAAGTACTTCGTCCTTGGCGCGCTGTCGTCGGGCATGCTGCTTTACGGCATCTCGCTGGTCTACGGCTACACCGGCAACACCGGCTTCCAGGAGATCGCCGCGGCGCTGAGCGGCGGCGAGCGCCAGCTCGGCCTCGTCTTCGGCCTGGTTTTTGTGCTGGCCGGCCTTGCCTTCAAGATCTCGGCGGTGCCGTTCCATATGTGGACGCCCGACGTCTATGAGGGCGCGCCGACGCCGGTGACGGCTTTTCTGGCGGCGGCACCGAAGATGGCGGCGATGGCGCTGATGGTGCGCGTCACCATGGGCGCCTTCAAGCCGATCGCCGCCGACTGGCAGCAGATCATCGTCTTCATCTCGATCGCCTCGATGGCGCTTGGTGCCTTTGCGGCCATCGGCCAGACCAACATCAAACGGCTGATGGCCTATTCCTCCATCGGTCATATGGGTTATGCGCTGGTCGGCCTTGCCGCGAACAGCCAGGACGGCGTGCGCGGCGTCGCCATCTACATGCTGATCTATCTGGTGATGACGCTCGGCACCTTCGCCTTCATCCTCGCCATGCGGCGCAAGGAGGGCAATGTCGAGCAGATCAGCGATCTCGCCGGCCTGTCGGCAACCAATCCGATCATGGCGACGATCCTCACCATCCTGATGTTCTCGCTGGCCGGTATCCCGCCACTCGCCGGCTTCTGGGGGAAATGGTACGTGTTCCTCGCCGCCATCAATGCCAACCTCTACGCGCTGGCGATCATCGGCGTGCTGGCCTCTGTGGTGGGCGCCTATTATTATCTGCGCATCATCAAGATCATGTGGTTCGACGAACCGGTCGGCGGCTTCGTGCCGATGGCGACCGAACTGCGCGTCGTGCTCGGCGTCTGCGGCGCCTTCGTGCTGTTCTACGTGCTGATCGGCGGCCCGATCGGAACCTACGCCGCTGCCGCGGCCAAGACCTTCTTCTGACGGAATGACGTTCAGGCTGGCTCCAACCGCGGCTTCGGACGGGTTCCGGCTCGAGGCGCACGACACGGTCGGCTCCACCAATGCGCTGGCGCTGGAGCACGCGCGGGCCGGCGATCCGGGCAAACTCTGGGTCGTCTCAAAAAAGCAGGAAGCCGGGCGTGGCCGCCGTGGCCGCGCCTGGGCGACGCCCGAGGGCAATCTGGCAGCGACGCTGCTGGTGATCACCAACACCGAGCTTCGGCTTGCCGCGACGCTCGGCTTCGTTGCCGGACTGGCGCTGGCCGACGCGCTCGACGCTGTCGTGCCGAAGGGCAGGATCGCGATCGGCCTCGATGGTGCGAGCCAAGGCAAGAACCGTTTCGAACTGAAATGGCCGAACGATGTGCTTGCCTCGGGCGCCAAGCTCGCCGGCATCCTGCTGGAATCGGCGATGCTGGATGGCGACCGTTCGGCGGTGGCTGTCGGCATCGGCGTCAACGTGGTGGCTTATCCCAAGGATTTGCCTTATCCAGCGACGTCGCTCAGCGCGTTGGGGTCTGCTTGCGATGCCGAGACGCTGTTTCTGGCGCTGTCGGATGCCTGGAGCGAGAATGCGCGGCTGTGGAACGAAGGGCGTGGGCTTGCCGCCGTCAGGCGGCGGTGGCTGGCGCGTGCGGCGGGGCTTGGCGGGCAGGTTGCTGTCAGAATTGACGGTAATGTGGTGCGCGGCACCTTCGAGACCATTGACGAGGACTGCCGTTTCGTGATCCGCGACGATGAAGGTTCGGTTCTGACGATCGCCGCCGGCGACGTGCATTTCGGCGCGGTTGCCTCGGCCGGCGTTTGACCGGCCAATACGTTTGACTGGCCAGGTATTTGACCAGCTTGAATTTGACCGGCCGACAATTTTGACCGGCCCACAATTTTGACCGGCCCGCAATTTTGACCGGCAAGGAAGGAAAGACCATGGCGACAGCGGAAAACGCCGAACTTGTCTTCGTGCCGCTCGGCGGTGTCGGCGAGATCGGCATGAACTTCGCCCTCTACGGCTATGGGCCGGCCAATGCGCGCGAATGGATCGTCGTCGACGTCGGCGTCACTTTTCCCGATGCAACCCTGCCCGGCGTCGACCTGGTTCTGCCCGACACACGTTTCATCGAGGAGAATGTCGCCAATCTGCGCGGCATCGTCATCACCCATGCGCATGAGGACCATTACGGCGCGCTCCACGACATCTGGCCGAAGCTCAAGGCGCCGGTGTGGATGACGCCGTTCAGCGCCGGCCTGCTGGAAGCCAAGCGGCAGGGCGAGCAAGGGGCGCCGAAGATCCCGGTGACGATCTACCGGGCCGGCGAGAAATTCACCGTTGGCCCGTTCGAGATCGAGGCCATCCCTGTTGCGCACTCCATTCCCGAACCGATGTCGCTGGCGATCACGACGCCGGCCGGTGTCGTCATCCATACCGGCGACTGGAAGATCGATCCGGCGCCGACGGTCGGGCCGATGACCGACGAGGCGCGCTTCCGAGCCTATGGCGACAAGGGCGTGCTGGCGCTGGTCTGCGATTCCACCAATGCGATGCGGGAAGGGGAATCGCCGTCCGAAGTGGCGGTGGGCGAGGGCCTCAAGAGCGTCATCCAGAACGCCAAGGGCCGGGTCGCCGTCACCAGCTTCTCCTCCAATGTCGGGCGTATCGTCTCCATCGCCAAGGCGGCGCGGGATGCCGGCCGCCAGTGCCTGGTGATTGGCCGCTCGATGAAGCGAGTCATCGATGTGGCTGATGAACTCGGCTATATGGACGGGTTGCCGGAATTCATCGCCGAGGAGGATTACGGCTTCATCCCGCGCGAAAACCTCGTCATCATCTGCACCGGCAGCCAGGGCGAGCCGCTTGCCGCACTTGCCAAGCTGTCGCGCGACGAGATGAAGTCGGTGGCGCTGACGGCCGGCGACACGGTGGTGTTTTCCTCGCGCACCATTCCCGGCAACGAGAAGGCGATCCTCGAAATCAAGAACCGCCTGATCGATCTCGGCATCAAGATCATCGAGGACGGCGATGCGCTGGTGCATGTCTCCGGCCATCCACGCCGCAGCGAATTGCGCAAGATGTATGAATGGGTAGGGCCGCAGATCGGCGTTCCCGTGCATGGCGAAGCGGCGCATCTGGTGGCGCAGGGCTCGCTGATGTCGACGTCCGGCATCGGCCAGGTCGCGCAGGTGCGCGACGGCGACATGCTCAGGCTGTATCCGGGTGCCGCCGCCATCATCGACCAGGTGCCGTTCGGCCGCATCTACAAGGACGGAAGGCTGATCGGCAGCGACCAGGCGATGGGCATTCGCGATCGCCGCAAGCTGTCCTTCGCCGGCCATGTCGCCGTCAATGTCGTGCTCGACGACAAATACGAGCTTGCCGGCGATCCCGATCTGGTCGCCATCGGCGTCGCCGAGGCCGACGGCAGCGGCGAGAGCCTGGAAGACCTGATGATCGATGCGGCAATCGGCGCCGTGGACTCCATCCCCCGCCAGCGCCGAAAAGACCTCGACCTGGTCCAGGAGGCGGTGCGCCGCGCGGTGCGCGGCGCGGCCAACGAAGCCTGGGGCAAGAAGCCGCTGGTGACGGTGTTCGTCACGAGGTGACGAACAAGGGAGTAGGGGAGTAGGGCAGTAAGGGAGTAGGGAAGTAGGAAGTAGGAGCGCAAACAGATGCACTTCTAGATCCAGTTTTTCCCTACTCCCCTACTGCCTTACTCCCCTACTCCCCTAACCCGGGAGTACTCTATGCTCGGACGCCTCAACCATGTCGCGCTTGCGGTGCCGGATCTGGCCGCGGCTGCGGCGGTCTATCGCGATACGCTTGGCGCGCGCGTGACCGCGCCGCAGGCGCTGCCGGAGCATGGCGTTACGGTGGTGTTCGTCGATGTCGGCAACACCAGGATCGAGTTGCTCGAGCCGCTCGGCGAAGCCTCGCCGATCGCCGCATTCCTCGCGAAGAATCCGTCCGGCGGCATGCACCATGTCTGCTATGAGGTGGACGACATTGTTGCGGCGCGCGACCGTCTCAAGGCCAGCGGCGCGCGCGTGCTCGGCGACGGCAATCCGAAGATCGGCGCACATGGCAAGCCGGTATTGTTTCTGCACCCCAAGGATTTCTTCGGCACGCTGGTCGAACTGGAGCAAGCATGAGTTGGGTTTCGTTTATCGCCCTGTTCTTCGCCACATGGTGGGTGGTGTTGTTCGCCGTCCTGCCGTTCAGCATGCGGACGCAGGACGAGGATCGGGACGTGACGCTTGGCACGGTTCCGAGCGCACCGCGCGGACCGCACATGCTGCGCGCCGCGCTGCGCACGACGATCGCCACGCTGGTCCTCATGGGTATCTTCTACGGCATCACGAGAGGGCTTGGCCTCGGTATCGACGACATCCCGCACATCGTGCCGGATTTCAACCAGAGCCCAGCGCATTAGCCGGCTACCTATCGTGTCCGACTATCCCAGCCTAGCTGAGGCTCTGAAATCAAGCTGAGCCAGCAAGGTCAACCCAAAGTAAAGGCCGGGGCGGGTTTGGGCTGACGCAACGTCATGTGGTTTGATAATCTGTCGTGCTAACCAGATGATTGCACAAAAAAAATGCAAGGCGCGAGGCCTTGCAATTTAAACGCGTCCGATCTGTTTCCGGTGTCCGGCGGCAGCGAGTTACCGCGCCTAGATCGCATCCTCCCAAGACTTTGACCGCGTAGGAGGGCAGATTTTTCTCTACCCTCTCGGTTATGGGGGCACACTAGCCTAAGGCGGGTGAAAATGTCACGAAGAATTTTGCCCAGAAACAGGCAATCTCGTGCTGCAGTGCACAATAGTACGGCAGGCGTTGCTTGCGAAACGCCCAGCAAGCCGCGTGCGGCAATTGCGGCGCCTGTGCAGCGCCTGGGCCGGGTTTCCATTCCGCCATGAAATGGCTATGAAGCCGGGGCAAGCAAGCCTGCGCTGCGCCGATTCCGGCGCCGCCATCCTCTCTCACGGACCAGTTCATGCGTTTGTCGCGCTATTTCCTGCCCATCCTCAAAGAAAATCCGCGCGAGGCTGAGATCGTCTCGCATCGGCTGATGCTGCGCGCCGGCATGATCCGCCAGCAGGGGCAGGGCAGCTTTTCCTGGCTGCCGCTCGGCAAGCGGGTGCTGGACAAGGTCTGCCGGATCATTCGCGAGGAGCAGAATCGCGCCGGCGCACTCGAAATCCTGATGCCGACCATCCAATCGGCCGAGCTGTGGCGCGAAAGCGGCCGCTATGAAGACTACGGCAAGGAGATGCTGCGCATCAAGGACCGGCAAGACCGCGATATGCTCTACGGGCCGACCAACGAGGAGATGGTCACCGAGATCTTCCGCTCCTATGTCAAGTCCTACAAGGACCTGCCGCTCAACCTCTATCACATCCAGTGGAAGTTTCGCGACGAGGTGCGCCCACGCTTCGGCGTCATGCGTTCGCGCGAGTTCCTGATGAAGGACGCCTATTCCTTCGACCTCGATTATGAAGGCGCCAAGGCCGCCTATAACCGCATGTTCGTTTCCTATCTCAGGACGTTTACGCGCATGGGGCTGCAGGCCATCCCGATGCGCGCCGACACCGGGCCGATCGGCGGCGACCTCAGCCATGAGTTCATCATCCTGGCCGACACCGGCGAGAGCCAGGTGTTCTGCCATCGCGATTATCTTTCGCTGGCAGTGCCCGGCGCAGACACGGATTTTTCGAACGACGCCGAGATCGGCGGCATCGTCAAGACGTGGACGACGCCCTATGCCGCCACCGACGAGATGCATGACGAGGCGGCGTGGGAGAAGGTGCCCGCGAGCGACCGGGTCTCGGCGCGCGGCATCGAGGTTGGGCATATCTTCCATTTCGGCGACAAATATTCCAAGCCGATGGGCGCCAAGGTGACCGGGCCGGACGGCAAGGATCATTTCGTTTCTGGCGGTTCCTACGGCATCGGCCCGTCCAGGCTGGTCGCGGCGATCATCGAGGCCAGCCATGACGATAACGGCATCATCTGGCCGGAGGCGGTGGCACCGTTCGATGTCGGCCTGATCAACATGAAGGCTGGCGATGCCGAATGCGACCGCGTCTGCGGCGAGCTGCATGCCGCCTTTGCCGCCGCCGGCAAGGAAGTGCTCTACGACGACACCGACCAGCGGCCGGGCGGCAAGTTCGCCACCGCCGACCTGATCGGGCTCCCGTGGCAGGTGATCGTCGGGCCGCGTGGTGTCGCCGCCGGCGAGGTCGAGATCAAGAACCGCAGGACCGGCGAGCGCGAGACGCTGCCGATCGGTGACGTGAAGCAGCGCTTCGGTGCCGCCGCATGAACGAAGCGGCAGCAGCCAGACCTTCGGGGGCAGGACCCTTTTCCGGCTTCGAGCGTATGGTGGCGTGGCGCTATCTGCGCTCGCGTCGCAAGGAGACGGTGATCTCGGTGATCGCCTCGATCTCCTTCCTCGGCATCATGCTGGGCGTCGCCACGCTGATCGTCGTCATGGCAGTCATGAACGGCTTTCGCGCCGAACTGCTGACGCGCATCCTAGGCGTCAACGGGCACCTGATCGTGCAGCCGCTCGACATGCCGCTGGAGGACTATGCCCAGGTCGCTGGCCGCATCAACGGCGTGCCCGGCGTCAAATACGCCATCCCGCTGATCGACGGGCAGGTGCTGGCGCAAGGCAATGTCGGCGGCGGCACCGGCGCGCTGGTGCGCGGTATACGCGGCGAGGATCTCGGTAAGATCACCATCGTCGCCAACAACATCAAGGAGGGCTCGATCGTCGGCTTCGACACCGGCGAAGGCGTCGCCATTGGCAGCCGCATGGCCGAAAATCTCGGTCTTGTGCTCGGCGATACCATCACGCTGATCTCGCCCGAGGGTGACATCACGCCGCTCGGTACGACGCCGCGCATGAAAGGCTATCCGGTCACCGCGATCTTCGAGGTCGGCATGTCGGAATATGACAGTTCCATCGTCTACATGCCGTTTTCGGAAGGGCAGCTTTACTTCAACATGGACGGCCGGGCGCAGACGATCGAGATCTACGCCGACAATCCCGACAATATCGACGCGCTGAAGCCGAAGGTCGAAGAGGCGGCGCAGCGGCCGATCAGCCTTGTCGATTGGCGGCAGCGCAACAAGACGTTCTTCGACGCGTTGCAGGTCGAGCGCAATGTCATGTTCATGATCCTGACGCTGATCGTGCTGGTGGCGGCGCTCAACATCATTTCGGGCCTGATCATGCTGGTCAAGGACAAGGGCCACGACATCGCCATCCTGCGCACCATGGGCGCGACGCGCGGTGCCATCCTGCGCATCTTCCTGATGACCGGGGCTGCGATCGGCGTTGTCGGCACCATCGCCGGCGTGCTGCTCGGCATCGTGATCTGCCTCAACGTCGAGCGCATCCGCCAGTTCTTCTCCTGGCTGGCCAACGAGCGGCTGTTCAATCCCGAGCTTTATTTCCTAAGCCAGCTGCCGGCCCGCATGGATGCCAGCGAGACGATCTCGGTCGTTCTCATGGCTTTGGCGCTGTCATTCCTGGCGACACTGTTTCCGGCATGGCGCGCTGCCAGGCTCGATCCGGTCGAAGCGCTGAGGTACGAATGATGGCCGAGGCCATTATCGAGCTGAAGAGCGTCGAACGCCACTATGTACAGGGGCCGCGCAAGCTGACCATCCTGAACGGCGCCGATTTTTCGCTGAAGCGTGGCGAGATGGTGGCGCTTGTGGCGCCGTCGGGCACCGGCAAGTCGACGCTGCTCCACACCGCCGGGCTGCTGGAGCGACCGGACGCCGGCGACGTGATCCTAGCGGGGCGCGCCTGCGGCCGGCTTTCCGACGACGAACGCACGGCGATCCGCCGCAACGATGTCGGCTTCGTCTACCAGTTCCATCATTTGCTGCCTGAGTTTTCTGCTTTGGAAAACATCATGATGCCGCAGCTGATAAAAGGGCTGCCGCGCAAGGAGGCGGCCGAGCGCGCGGCGCAATTGCTCGACTATATGCAGATCGGCAAGCGGGCACAGCATCGCCCCTCCGAGCTCTCCGGCGGCGAGCAGCAGCGGGTCGCCATTGCGCGTGCCGTCGCCAATGCGCCGCTGGTGCTTTTGGCCGACGAGCCGACCGGCAATCTCGACCCGGTGACCGCTTCCTATGTGTTCGAGGCGCTGGCGGCACTGGTCCGGCAATCGGGCCTGGCGGCGCTCATCGCCACCCACAATCACGAGCTCGCCTCGCGCATGGACCGCCGCGTGACGCTGGCCGACGGCAAGGTCGTGCCGCTTTAGAGTGCGCTGCAATTGAGGCGATGACGGCCTGCGAGCTGCCGTGCGCCGTCCCGCCGCTTTCGCGCGCCTGTCGGCCGCGAAACGCTCGGCATTTCCCTCTCAACCCTTTCTTAACCCTGTCGAATTGACCGGGCGCAATTCCGGTGACACCCGGACTGCGATCGTTGACATTCGAACAAAATTAGAACAAAATACGAACATACTAACAACAGGAGAGAGTTATGACCGATCTTGTTCAGGATGTCGTCTCGCTGGTGTGCATGAGCACGTTCCTCATTTCCATGGCAATCTGGATCGGCGCGATGTGAGGATTGAGCTCAAGGGCGGGCTCGATGCTGATGAGCGAGGGCCGCCTTCGCATATTGGCGCAGGCATTGGGCGAGTGTTTCAGCCGGCCTTGCGGGACACTTCGACAGGCGACACCGCGGCGGGCCCGAACACGTCCTCGAAAGCGGATTTCAGCGCCAGGTCGAGGTCGGCCATGGTTACGGGAAGGCCGAGGTCGACAAGGCTGGTGACGCCGTGATCCTGGACGCCGCACGGCACGATGCCGCTGAAATGGCTAAGGTCCGGCTCGACATTGATGGCGATGCCGTGAAAGCTCACCCAGCGCCTCAGCCTGATGCCGATGGCGGCGATCTTGTCCTCGGCCGCCGAGCCGTCGGGCAAAGCGGGGCGGTCCGGCCGAACCACCCAGACGCCGACGCGGTCCTCGCGGCGTTCGCCGCGTACGTTGAAGGCGGCCAGCGAGCCGATGATCCATTGTTCGAGTGCGGCGACGAAGGCGCGGACATCCTCGCGCCGCCGCTTCAGGTCGAGCATGACGTAGGCGACGCGCTGGCCCGGCCCATGATAGGTGTATTCGCCGCCACGCCCGGCGGCAAAGACCGGGAAACGGTCCGGCTCGATCAGGTCCTCGATGCGGGCGCTGGTGCCGGCGGTGTAGAGCGGCGGGTGCTCGACCAGCCAGACCATCTCACCGGCGGCGCCGCTGCGGATTGCCTCGGCGCGCGCCTCCATCACGGCGAGCGCATCGGGATAGGCGGTGAGCCCGGGCTCGATGCGCCATTCGACCGGCGCCGAGCCGGGCAAGGGCAGGAACGACGTGGCGATCTGGCTGCGTTCTGTCATGATATCTCGTCTCGCCACTCATATGGCGGCAATCGGTACAAACGTCCAGTTCCGGCACGTTCGGCCCTTGAACAGTTATGCCGATGTCCGGCCGATTATTGCTGGCCGCGCACTTGTTTCACCGGAAACGATTTGCTACACGCCGCGGGCCGGTTGGTTCCGGCTCCTACCACGTGCGGTCGTGGCGGAATTGGTAGACGCGCAGCGTTGAGGTCGCTGTGGGGCAACCCGTGGAAGTTCGAGTCTTCTCGACCGCACCATTAAATTCGAAAGCGGAACCTCTAACCCGTTGAATTCGAGCACGGCGGGGAGCGTCCTTGTCAGGGCGCGAGGCTTTTTGCCTGGTTGCGATCACGAATGTGGCCCAGTGAAGAAGCAATCGGCGCGCGGAGCCATCTATGCGGTTGGCGTGCAAACTATTCGCGCACCAAGCGTCCGGTTGCCCACCAGATCACAAATACAACAACGATCGATGCGTAGCCGTTCACGGCATGGTGGCAGCCAGTGTACACCGATCCGTACAGGATCAGGGCTGCAAAGGTCCAACCGAGAACGAGCCGGCGCTGGGTGTGGTTCGAGGGGCAGCTCGATCTCGACGCTGATTGGATGGTTCATGGCCTATGGTCCAGCGACGATCGCAGCGAAAATAAGCACCTTTGCGCTTGCCTTGAAGGCATCCTATTCTGGCGGGTAGTATCCGCTCGTGGGCATAGAATGTCGGTACTGCCTTTCTTAAGAATTTACGCGCCGCTCAACGCGGTGCTGGCTGCGACTGGGCTTGTGGCGGTGGCTACGCTCACGACACCGGACCTGTCCGGACGAAGCAGACTGGCTTTGGCTGCCGTGCTGGCGGTCATTTGGGGCGTCTATCTCCTGGAATTGGCCGAGAAACTGCTCAAGCGCCGGGCGGGAGACGTTCGGGACAGGACGCCGGCAATCGCCATTGATGTGCTCGCGGTTTTGGTTCCACTCGCCGCATTTCTGCTCGTCGGCACGCCCGACCGGAGCCTCTACTGTGCTGTCTGGCTGCTGAAACCGCTGCGCGACTCAACTTTCTTCCCGCTGCTGGGCAGAATCCTGACCAACGAAGCGCGCAACCTGATCGGCGTCGCCACGGTCTTCGGCATCGTTCTTTTCGGTTTTGCGCTCGCAGCCTATGTCATCGAGCGCGACGTCCAACCGCAACAGTTCGGCAGCATCCCCCAGGCAATGTGGTGGGCGGTGGTCACGCTGTCCACCACCGGCTATGGCGACGCTATTCCGGAAAGCTTCACCGGCCGCGTCCTTGCCGGGGCGGTCATGATGAGTGGCATCGGCATCTTCGCGCTCTGGGCTGGCATTCTTGCCACCGGCTTTTATCAAGAAGTCCGTCGCGAGGATTTCGTCCGCAATTGGCAATTGGTCGCCGCCGTGCCGTTGTTTCAGAAGCTCGGCCCGGCCACACTAGTCGAGATCGTGCGCGCATTACGACCTCGCATCGTGCCGGCGGGCGCTGTGATCTGCCGCAATGGCGAGACCGGTGACCAGATGTTCTTCGTCGTGGAGGGGCGCGTCAGCGTCGCGACGCCGAACCCGGTGGATCTGGGCCCTGGCGCCTTCTTCGGCGAGATGGCGCTGATCACCGGCGAACCGCGCTCGGCGACCGTCAGCGCCACAACGGTGGTCTCACTCCTGTCGCTACACTCGGCGGATTTCCAGATGCTGTGCAGCAGCAGCCCGGAGATCGCAGAAACCATCCGCAAGACCGCGCTCGAGCGGCGCGGCGCGGCAGCTAAGGGTTGACCGTACTAGGTGTTCGTCAGAGGAGGATGTGATGGCAAGGCTGCCAGCTGCCTGCCGATGGTGGCTGGCCGGAACTACATGCTTTGCCGCTGCCGAACCATCCTCAATACAGGTCGCCACGGAATCGTAGAAAAATGGCTTAAAATCAACGCGGGAGGCGTTGCGGCGCGGCATCTCGACCGCACCATCAAATTCGAAAGCGGAATCTCTTGCCCGTTGAATTCGAGCACGGCAGGGAGCGTCCTTGTCGGGGCACGTGCTTTTTGCCTGATTGCGGTCGCGAGTTTGGCTTATGCGAAGTGGCCATCGGCAGGCATGGCCATCTATCGACAAGCGCACATAACTATTCGCGCACCAGGCGTCCGGTCGCCCACCAAATCACCGACACAACAACGATCGATGCGTAGCCGTCCACGGCATAGTGCCAGCCAGTGAACACCGATCCGTACAGGATCAGGGCTGCAAAGGTCCAACCCAGAACGCCAAGCCAGCGATTGATCGATGACAGCAAATAGGCGTTCAATGCGGCAAAGGCGACATGCATGCTTGGCATGGCCGAGATGCCGCCGCCAAGACTTGGCCGGCCGCTTTGGTAAGCCATCAGGAGATATGCCGCGGGTTCCCGCACCATGTAACTATGGTCCAGCCTGTCCAGGGCCGCATTCAATCCGTGGAAGCGATCCACGCCGACAAAGTGGTGGTAGTAAACCGGTCCGACCGATGCCAGCGCCACGGCCAAGACCGTTCCGAGGACGGACAACGTCAGCGCTGCTGCGCAGAGATAGCGGATGCGGGCAATCTCGTCCGACCAGAGCGACACGAAAAGGATGGCGCCGAACCACTGGTAAAACCAAATGACTTCATAGCTGTTGAAGACGACGAACGACCAATTGTTGCTGTCGAGCTTATGGACGATCTCCCATGGCGGCATCCCGTGCAGCCATTCATCAGCGTCGGCCAACCAGTTGTCGGCATAGTATGGGACGACGGACGGGATGGCGATCTTGTAGGTAGAGAACGCGGTCAAGCTGGCAAAGAAGAACAGCAGCACCAGCAGACAACCGCGCCAGCGCCCTTGAACCAAATCCAGTGCGTAGCGAACCGGTTGCCGCCGGCCATGGATTAGCGCGGCACAGCAGACGCCACCGATAAACAACACCGGAATGCCAACAAGAAACTTGTGAGAATAGATTAAGGCGGACGTATAGAATATTTCTGGATATAGTGCAGATGCGCCTAAAACGTATGTCGCCATGAACAAGGAGAGGCGCAATTGCCATATGGCGGAGGGCCTGTAGCGAGAGGCTTCCGTGGTTAGGGCCAAACCAATTTACCTGTTCTTAACGTTTCGCCGGAGAGACACATACACCGGTAAGGTAAAAACCTTGCCGCCAGGTTTACTTTTCGCCGGTGGTCGACATTTGCCGGCCGGCCCGCATGCGGTGGATCGATTCCCTGAGCAGTCTTGCATCCGCATCGCTGTCCATGCCCCCGCGTGAAGGAATTGCCCCGGAGCCTCGGGGCCGAGCCGGCCGGTTGCTTGAACACGGGCCCGCCACGCCCTCAGTTGACATATCATAAGTTTTAGCTTATCATAAGTCATGATTTATGATTATGCAGGAATGGTGGCCTTGGCCGATCCGACGCGCCGAAAGGTGTTCGAGCTCATCGCCGATCGGCCACGCTCGGTCATCGATCTGACGCGAGTGCTTCCGGTCTCGCAGCCGGCGGTATCGCAGCACCTCAAGGTCTTGAAGGAAGCCCGGCTGGTCCGCGCAGAGCCGAAAGGTGCCAGCAACATCTATCATCTCGACCCGCATGGGCTCGGCGAGATGCGCGCCTGGCTTGACCGCATGTGGGGCGATGCGCTCGACGCCTTCAAACGGGAAGTCGACAACAGCAAGGAGAACAGGAAATGACGACCATGATCAAGCCCGCGCCGGTCAGGAAGTCGGTGACGGTGGAGGTGCCGCTCGACAAGGCGTTCGATGTGTTCACCACAGGATTCGGGCGCTGGTGGCCGGCTTCGCATTCGATCGGCAAATCCGCCCTGACGACCGCGGTGATCGAACCGAAAGCCGGCGGCCGCTGGTACGAGATCGGCGAGGATGGGTCACAATGCGATTGGGGCGAGGTTCTCGCCTGGGATCCGCCGTCCAGGCTGACGCTCGCCTGGCGGATTGGAGCCGGCTGGCGCTACGATCCGGCATTGCTGACCGAAGTCGAGATCCGCTTTGTTGCGCTCGGCGAGAACGCGACGCGCGTGGAACTCGAGCACAGGCTTCTGGAGAACATGGGCGAAACCGCAGAGGCGATGCGCGAGGCCTTCGAATCGGAGGGTGGCTGGAGCGGTCTCCTGGAGCGCTATGCGGCTGAGGCCAAGCGCCACGCCGCCTGATCGGGAAGCCGTTAAGTCCAATATCCAGCGAGGCCGTCGCACCGTCGGCCTCGCCGTTTTTGAATCAGTGTCGATCTGCCCATCTGGTTGACCGGGGCAGGGAGATACGCTGCCCTTTACCTGCCGCCGCGAAGGTTTGCAGCGCCGCAGGTTTGTAGAACGCCTCTCCTCCTACCATCCGGTATGCGCCGCGTCGTTTGGACGCGCGAACGGCGCTGTAGCAATTTGTCGTTGTGCATGGTCCTTTCGCAAAATCGATTCCGATTGTCAGGATCATGGTCTAGACCTGACAGGCACCTTATCCGGAAATCCGATGGCGGGAGGCGCTGGTGGAAGGCCAGGACGAACAGATGACCGGCGCCCGGGCGGCCGAGGAGCGCCGCGCCGACATCTATGACGAGGACGGCGTCATCCTGTCGTCGTTCCTCGCCCAGATCGGTGCCGCGATCGCCGATCGCGATACGCTGACGCTGAAGCGCGAAGTCGACGATCTGCACCAGTCGGAACTCGGCCACCTGCTCGAGGCCCTGCACCCGGAACAGCGACGCGCGCTGGTCGAATTGCTGGGCAAGGATTTCGATTTTTCCGCGCTGACCGAGGTTGACGAGGCGATCCGCCGCGACATCGTCGACAGTCTGCCCAATGCGCAGATCGCCCAGGCGGTGCAGGATCTCGATTCCGATGACGCGGTCTACATTCTCGAAGACCTCGACCAGGAGGACCAGGACGAGATCCTGTCGCAGCTGCCGTTCACCGAGCGGATCAGGCTGCGGCGTTCGCTTGACTATCCCGAAGAGACCGCCGGCCGCCGCATGCAGACCGAGTTCGTCGCGGTGCCGCCGTTCTGGACGATCGGCCAGACCATCGACTACATGCGCGAGGACAACAATCTTCCCGACCGTTTCAGCCAGATCTTCGTCATCGATCCGAGCTTCAAGCTGCTCGGCGCCATCGACCTCGACCAGATCCTGCGTACCAAGCGCTCGGTCAAAGTCGAAGAGGTCATGCATGAGACCAGGCATGCCATCCCGGCCACCATGGACCAGGAGGAGGCGGCACGCGAATTCGAACAATACGATCTTCTGTCCGCCGCCGTCGTCGACGAGAACGAGCGGCTGGTCGGCGTGCTGACCATCGACGACGTCGTCGACGTCATCCAGCAGGAGGCCGAGGAAGATCTGCTGCGCATGGGCGGCGTCGGCGACGAAGAACTCTCGGACAGCATCTTTTCGACCTCGCGCTCGCGCGTGCCCTGGCTGCTGGTCAATCTTTTGACGGCTTTCCTGGCGGCCTCGGTGATCGGCCTGTTCGACCGCACCATCGAGCATATCGTGGCGCTGGCGGTGCTGATGCCGATCGTCGCCGGCATGGGCGGCAATGCCGGCTCGCAGACCATGACGGTCACGGTGCGGGCGCTGGCGACCAGGGACCTCGACATCTACAATGCCGGCCGCATCATCCGCCGCGAAATTGGGGTGGGCTTCATCAACGGCATCATCTTTGCCATCCTGATCGGCCTCGTGGCTGCTGCCTGGTTCCACGATCGCAATCTCGGCGGCATCATTGCGGCTGCGATGATCATCAATATGTTCGTGGCGGCTCTGGCGGGCATCCTTATCCCGCTGCTGCTCGACCGCTTCAAGATCGATCCGGCTGTGGCTTCGGCGGTTTTCGTCACCACGGTCACCGATGTCGTCGGTTTCTTTGCCTTTCTCGGGCTCGCCACATGGTGGTTCGGTGTGCGCTGAACGTCACCTCAATTGACTTTTACGTAAATGCCATGCGAGGCTTTGAAATGTGCCTTGTCCGCCGATTCTGGCACGCGCCTGGGCGCCGGCGGCGCCGGCCAGTTGGAACTCGCGGCGTGGCCGGGGCATTGGAGTGACGATGCGGGAATATTATTCGATCACGGAGCTGACCCGCGAATTCGACGTGTCGACGCGGACGTTGCGCTTCTATGAGGACGAAGGGCTGGTACAGCCGGTAAGACGCGGCCGCACGCGGCTGTTCCGTCCGTCGGACCGGCATCTCATCCGCCAGATCATGCGGGGAAAAAGACTCGGCTTCTCGATCAACGAGATCCGCGAAATCATCCAGATGTACAGGGAGCCGCCCGGCGAGGTCGGCCAACTCAAATTGATGATCAAGCGCATCGAGGAAAAGCGCGAGGATTTGCGCCAGAAACGCCGCGACCTCGAAGAGACGCTGGCCGAGCTCGACCAGGCCGAGGAATCCTGCGTCGAGCGGCTGGTGGAGCTCGGCGTCACCACCTAAGCCGATGTCAGCCTCGGCTCAGATCCAGCGCCGCACCCTTTTGGCGTAGTCCCGGTATTTCTTACCGAATTTGGCCGTCAGCACCTTCTCCTCGCTCTCGATCGTCAGCTTCTGCGTCAGGAACGCCGCGATGACCGCCAACGGCAGGAACCAGGCGATCCCAGTGACAAAGGCGAGGCTGACCAGCAGCAGCGTGTTGGCGAGGTAGATCGGGTTGCGGCTGACGGCGAAGGGTCCGGTGGTCACCAGATGGTCAGGCACGCCGTTCGGGTTGAGCGTCGTCTTGGCGCGGATCATGGTGCGGATTGCCGTGAACCAGAGCGCGGTAACCGCCACCAACCCCACAAGGCCGGCGGCGAACAGGATGTCGCCGAGAAGATCGCCGATCCACGGCAGCGGATAGAACAGCCCTAGCGCGACGCTGACGATGATGGCGGCGATATAGATCAGCGGCGGCCATGGGATGTGCCCCAGCTTCGGCTGCCCAGGATTTTGCTGCACGGGTTTCGGGTGACTGTCGCTCATTATTGTCCTCCCTCGATTAGCGCGTTCCCGGTTCCGCCGCCTCGGTTTGGGCGGTGCAGGTGCCGGCGAGCTCGCCAATATGCGCCTTCCACTCCGGGGACTGGTCGTCGCTGTAGAGCCGGTCAAGCGAGGCTTCGCCCTGGAGAGTGTCCAGCATGCAGGCACAATAGCTGGAGCAGAACTCGGTGTCGCGTGCCTGCTCACAGGATATCTGGCAGGATTTCAGAAAACTCACCTCCCTGGTTTCGGCCCGCGCCGGCATGAATTGCGAAAACAGCCAGACCGAGCCGATCAGCACCGGCTGATGGATCAGGTAGAAGGCAAGGCTGTGCCGGCCGATGAAGACCAGCGGATTTGCCCAGCGGCCGGGCGCCAAGGCCGACAGCCGCGTCAGCGCGCCGGAGGTGGCAGCGAGCTTGGTAACCGCGATGCCGGCAAGTACGGCGCCGAACCAGGGCAGCAGCGGAACGTAGTCGTTGGAGCGCGGGTTGGTCGCCGACAGGCCGACCCACCACAAAGCCGGATGATCGAAAAGCTCGGATCGCAGGTAGAAAGGCGCAGCGACGACGAATACGGCGACAAGCAGCGTCAGCAGCACCGGCAGGCGCAGGAACGCCAGGCCGAGCAGGCTGGCGAGCGCGATCTCATGCAATATGCCGAAGAAGATGAAGCCGTCGGGCGTGGCGACGCGGGTGACCAGCGATATTGCGAGCGCTGCCCCGGCAACCATGGCGAAGCGCTTCCAGAAGCCGGTCCAGCGGATTTTTTTGCCATGGGCGAGATAGAGGCTGATGCCGACCAGGAACAGGAAGCTCGAGGCGATGCAGCGCGCGTAGATTTTCCACCAGCCGAAGGCGGTGAGGCCGGGATCGGTGTAGCCGAAGAATTCGAGGTCCCAGGTGAAATGATAGCTCGCCATGGCAAGCAAAGCGATGCCGCGTGCAATGTCGATAACGGCGATGCGCTTCGACTTCGGTTGATCCTGAACGGCTGCGGTCGGCGTGTCGATGCTCATGGTCTCGCTGTCTTGGTTCAGCCCCGGCAAGACGACTATCACGGTTGCCACCGTCAAAAGAAGCTGGGCCTTGCGTCGTGTTGGCGCCGGTCGGCATCAGGGCTGCTTTAGGCCACAGCCGGAAAGCCTTTGGCCGGCGTGGCCTGCGGCTTCGTCACCTGGCGTTATCTGCCCAAATCGCTTTGATGTGCGAGCGCCGCATGGCGCTCGCGCACCCAGTTGTGGAAGCGGTGCAAGTCGTATTCCTCGGGCATCAGCACGCCGGCCTTATGGCGCATCGAGCGCAGGCCCATCTGGTTGACCTCGCAGATATCAGCATCCTCCTCCAGCACCTGGGTACCGAACGCGACGATGTTGTCGATATCGGCGGCCGGATCGGCGAGCGCTTCGCGTCGCGGCAGACGAGCAGCCAGTTGCGATACCAGATGGCCTCGAGATCGCGCTGATAGGCCGCGATGTCCCAATAGGCTGTTGACGGCAGCGTCGGCTCGGGCCGCGTCAGGCCGTTGTAGGGATCGCTTGTTCGGGCTGGGTTGCATGCCCGGCTTCCTCTCCATCCGCCAGCCGACACCCGGCTGCGAAAATTGTCAATCGCGGCGCCGGTCTGCGAACTTGGCGAGGCGGCGCATTCGCCACACGATCCGGCGGAATTTGGTTTGCCGGGCGCGGCGATTCTGCCTATAGTCGCTGATGTCGTCGGTTCCGTTTGGAACCAAGAGGGAATGCGGTTAGGGCAAGTTGTTTGCCTAATGCCGCGGCTGCCCCCGCAACTGTGTGCGGTAGTCCTCTCCATATGCCACTGAAGGTTCGCCTTCGGGAAGGTGGGGAAGGGCGCTGATCCGCGAGCCAGGAGACCTGCCGGCGACAGGAAACTGACTTCTATGCCCTCGGGTGGAGGGCGAAAGGACAAGACATGAATACCGCTTCCGTTTCGCTCGGCGCTTCCGCCTCCTCGCAGTCGCGTCTCATGCAGCTGGCGCTTGCTGCATTCCTCGGCATTTTCGTCATGGGCTTTGTCGGCTTCTCGCATATCGATGCGGTCCACAATGCCGCGCACGACTATCGCCATTCGATGGGCTTTCCCTGCCACTAACAAGGGGCTGACATCATGACACTGTTTCGCAACGTCGTGTTCATCGCGGCGATCGCAGGGCTTGTGGCCGGCGTGGCTCTCGCCTGCATGCAAGCCTATGCCACGGTGCCGCTCATCCTGAAGGCGGAAGTCTACGAACAGGCCGGCGGCGGCCATGACCATGCCGCGGCACCTGCGGCACCGGCCGAAAGCGCCGCGGGCACGACGGCTATGAGCAGCGCCGCGCCGGCACCGGCTGAAGCAATGGCTCCGGCGGAAGACGAAGGCTGGGCGCCGGCCGACGGTTTCGAACGCTTCGGCTTCAGCGTCGTTGCCAATATCGTCACCGGCATCGGCTTTGCGCTGGTCCTGGTTGCGGTTTCGGAATTCGCCGGCGGCATCGGCAACTGGCGCCAGGGCGTGTTCTGGGGGCTTGCCGGCTTTGCCGTGTTCACGCTGGCGCCGGGCCTCGGCCTGCCGCCGGAATTGCCGGCGATGCCGGCGGCCGACCTTGTCCAACGCCAGATCTGGTGGTGGGCAACAGTGGTGGCGACCGCCGCCGGGCTCGGCCTTATCGCCTTCCGCAGATCGTTGCCGCTGGCGATCCTTGCCGTAGCGTTGATCATGGCGCCGCATATTGTCGGCGCGCCGCAGCCCGATAGCTTCGAGACCGCGATCCCGGAAGGCCTGCACCACCAGTTCGTGGTGGCGGTGACGCTGACCAATCTGGTGTTCTGGCTGGTGCTCGGCGCGGTCGTCGGCGTGGTGCGCGGACGCTTCACGGGCACGGCGACCAGCCTGCGCGACAGCTTTGCCTGAGCGGGCTGCCGGGGCACTGACCGTGGTCATCGGGGGGGGGCGCGCCGGAAAGTGCGCGCATGCCGAGAGCCTGGTGACGGTCGGCCCGCCGCCTTGGAGCTATATCGCCACGGCGCAAGCCTATGACGAGGAGATGCGCCAGCGCATCGCGCTGCACCGCTCGCGCCGCGGCGCCGGCTGGACGACCATCGATGCGCCGCTCGACCTTGCCGGCGCGATCGAGGCGCTGCCTGACGGCCAGCCGGTGCTGATCGATTGCCTGACGCTGTGGCTGACCAATCACATGCTGGCCGACCATGATGTCGAGGCCGAATGCCGGAGGCTGGCCGATGTGCTGTCGCGGCCGCGTGGGCCGTGGTTCGTGGTGTCCAACGAGGTCGGCCAGGGCATCGTGCCGGACAATGCGCTGGCAAGACGGTTTCGCGACGCCGCCGGCCGGCTGAACCAGGACGTCGCGGCCGTTGCCGGCACCGTGCTTTTGATGGTGGCGGGGCTGCCGCTCAAGGTGAAATGACATGGCTGATACTATCGATCCCAAGGACGAGGAACGCCACCGCGCCAAGATGGCCAAGCGCAAGGCGGTGCAGGACGCCGAGGTCGCGGCCAAGACGATCGAGAAGGGGCTGCTGATCGTCAACACCGGACCGGGCAAGGGCAAGACCACGGCCGCCTTCGGGCTGGCGCTCAGGATGCTCGGCTACGGCAAGCGCGTCGGCGTCGTTCAGTTCATCAAGGGCAAATGGCACACCGGCGAGAAAGACGCCTTTACCGCCTTCGGCGACCGTGTCGTCTGGCACGCCATGGGCGAAGGCTTTACCTGGGAGACACAGGACCTGAAGCGCGACATCGCGGCGGCCGAGGCTGCCTGGGCGAAAGCGCTGGAGCTGATGGCCGACCCATCGATCAGCCTCGTGGTGCTCGACGAGCTGAACATCGCGCTGCGCTACGACTACCTCGATCTCGAAAAGGTGGTCGCGGCGCTGAAGGCGCGTCGCGAAGGCCTGCATGTCGTCGTCACCGGCCGCAACGCCAAACCGGTATTGGTCGAGGCGGCCGACCTGGTCACCGAGATGGGCGTGACCAAGCACCACTTCTCCGCCGGCGTGAAGGCGCAGCAGGGGATCGAGTTCTGAGGGGTGTTGCTGGCGCCTCTTCTTCCTTCTCCCCTTGTGAGATCTTTGCACAGAAGCCGATCAGTGATTCTGTTGTGAGGTTGGAGCAGGGAGATTCGCGATGGTGGATCGTGTTCTGGGTCAGTTGAGTCTGGCGGACGGTCTTGCGGTGTCGGATGAGACGATCTTCGACCTGATTGCGAAAGAGCTGGACTGGGAGCCGATCAG
>NZ_JAMYMO010000044.1:0-44905 GCF_040318575.1 Mesorhizobium sp. M1088
TCAAGAGCCTTCTTCTCGGCTCCGCTGCGGCACTGATCGCAGTTTCCGGTGCGCGCGCCGCCGACGCCGTCGTCGTCGCCGAGCCGGAACCCGCTGAATACGTCAAGATCTGCGACGTCTACGGCGCTGGCTACTTCTACATCCCCGGCACTGAAACCTGCCTGCGCATCGGCGGCTACGTCCGCTATGACATCGGCATCGGTGACGTCGGCTCATTCGACGGTGCAAAGACTACCGATCAGCAGGACGGCGACTCGCAGGATACCTACTACAAGCACGCCCGCTTCACGCTGAAGACCTGGACCGGCCAGGAAACCGAGCTCGGCACCCTGAAGACATACACCGAGACGCGCTTCAACTGGGGTAACCACAACGATTACCTTGATGACAACTTCAATGGCGGTACGAGCGTTTCGCTGAACTTTGCCTGGGTCCAGCTCGGTGGTTTGCGCGTCGGTAAGGACGAATCGGCCTTCGATACCTTCATCGGCTACGCCGGCAACGTCATCCAGGATACGCTGGTCCCCTACGGCGGCTTCGACACCAACGTCGTTCAGTATTACTTCGATGCCGGAAACGGCTTCTCGGCCGTGGCTTCGTTGGAAACCGGTTCGGGCAGTGCCGCTGCGGATCCTGGCATTTTCCAAGACAGCAACAGCGGCAATGATTCCATCGACAGCTATGTCCCGTATGTCGTCGGCGGTATCAAATACACACAGGGCTGGGGCTCGATCACCGGTGTCGCCGCCTACGACAGCACCTGGGAAGAGTGGGCCGGCAAGGTTCGCGTCGACGTTACGCCGATACAGAACCTGACACTGTTCCTGATGGCCGGCTACGGCTCTGACGACAACATCGACCGCAACTTCTACAAGCAATGGGGCGGCAACTGGGCAGTTTGGGGCGGTGGCACCTACACCATCAACGAGAAGACCTCGTTCAATCTCCAGGCCTCGGCTGACGACGACAAGAACTACGGCGTCGCTGCGAACATTGCCTACGATATCGTTCCCGGTCTCACGATCACTGCCGAAGTCGATTGGGCCCGCGACGGCCAGTTTGATAAAGCCTACGATCGCAACTGGACCAATGCCGACGACAAGGACAGCGTCGGCGGGATGCTCCGCTTCCAGCGCTCATTCTAACAGTCCGAGCCAGATTTATATTGAACCCGGCGGGCAACCGCCGGGTTTTTCTATCAGGGCGACTCCGCTACCAAGCCGCGTGAGCATGGCGCCGGTTACAGGTCGCGATCGTTCTCTGCCAGTTGCTGAGAAATTCTACCGACAGATATCTGGCCGCACGCTGGGAAATCCGCCGTAAGCCTGCGCAGTTCAGATATCACGATCCACGCAATGTGGACCGCCAACCCCAAATCAAATCTCGGCGAGATCGCCAAGCGACTGGATCAGCGGCTGGATCGTACTCTCATATTTTTTCCAGCGCTTGACCGATGATGTATAGATCGGCTGCCGGACCTGCCAGCGGCTGGGGGTATTGACCGACCTGTCCTTCTCGAAAAAGCGCAGGCAGGAATCGTCCCAAGGCAATCCAAGATGATCGATGAGACGACGCGACTGTGTCTCCTGATCCGCAACCAACGTCTCGTAGCGGCTTTCGAATATACGTCCGGGAAAGACCTTATTCCAATGCCGCATCAAGCGATCATATTCGCGGTAGTATAGGCCGAGTGTCTCAAGGTCGGCGTTGTAGCCGTGGTCCTTGGTGAAATGTAGGACGAAGCAGGACACGCAATTGTCGATGGCATCGCGGCGGCAATGAATGATGCGCGCGTTGGGAAAGAGAATTCCGATCACGCCGATAAACTCGAAATTGTGCGGCATCTTGTCGACGATGCGGAGTGCGCCGGGCGCGTGCTGGCGCAGATAGGACAGGTATTCTTCGGCCAGCGCCCTCGACTGATCCCTCGTCATCGACATGATCGAATTGCACAGGTCTTTATCCGACAGTGTTCTAAAGCCCATCGAGTTCGCGATTCGCCGCAGCTTCGTAAGCTCCCCGGCGCCATGGACATCCGGATGGCTCGCGCAGATCTGCTCGGTCAGCGTCGTCCCCGACCGGGGCATGCCCAGCACAAACACAGGCACTTCGGACGGACTGCCGTGGCCAGCCTTGGCTTCCAATAATGACGGGCTGAATATCTCGATCATGGAATCGACACTTCGGCGGTAGTGCTCCAGGTCGAAATCGTGACCAGCGGCCTTTTTCGCCTTCTTGAAATGATCCATCGCCTCTTCATAGCGCTCGAGATCGTTCAGCACTTTGCCTGCGGCGTGATGGAGCTGTGATGCAGCAACCGGTTCGAGCCTGGGATTGGACAATTCGCGCAGGATAGAATCGAGCTCGGCAGGTTTTTCGGTGAACTTTTGCGTGTCGACCAGGTAATTGTAGGCTGCCCCAACATCGACGCGACGTTCTATTGCCTGATCGAGATAGGCTCTGGCTTCGTCCATGCGGCCGAGGCCGGTGAGCGCACCAGCCAGACCAATCCGGACCATGGGATGGTCGCCGTTGATCTTTAGCGCCTTCTCGTAAAGGGGCAAAGCCATCTCGGCCCTGTCGAAGTTGACGTAGCCACGCGCCAGTCCGCAAAGCGCTTCCACCAGATCGGGCTTCAATTCGCAGGCGCGCTGCAGGTGCCTGATCGCAAGCAAGCTGTCGCCAAGTTTCAGACCGGCCTCTCCCAGGCTAAGGTGGAAATATGGATTTTGAGGCGTCTGGCTTACTGCCCGCGCAAAATATTTGAGAGCCAACTCATCGTCGACACCGAGGCCCAACGTGCCGAGTATATAGAGCGAAAGCGGGTGGTTGGGCGTGCGGGCGAGAACGCGATGGCATAATTCCTCCGCCTCCGGGAGCCGCTTGGCTTGCTGAAGTTCGAGCGCCTGTCGCAGCAGCATGTCGTCAGCTTGCGCGCGCGACGGCGGTTTCACTTTCGGCGGTTCCACTTTCGGCGCCGAACGGGACTTTACATGCTTGGACCACGCGGGCGGCAGTCGGTTGTTCATCATGTCTCGCTAGCAAAATGATCCGGGAGAATCCAGCCTGACGTTTCCGCCTGCCGCGGAACTTGCGCGAGGCGAGCCGGCAGGCTAGCGAGGGCCCTCCCCTCGGCGTCGGCGCCGACAATGTTGTCGTCGGCGAAGGCATAGACGGGCTGCTCAGCCTGGTGGCGCGCATGTATGGCGCCCGGCGACGCGGTGGTGACCTCGCTCGGCGCCAACCCAACCTTCAATTTTCATATTGCCGGCGTCGGCGGCATGCTTCGCTTACATTGCTCGTTCTAACGGGCCTTGTCGCACCTACTTGTTCAAAGTTCGGCCAGGTCGCCCAAGGCGTCAATCAGCGGCTGGATCTTGCTCTCATAATTTTTCCATTGCTTGATGGACGAGTTGTAGATGGGCTGCCGAACCTGCCAGCGACTGGCCGTGTTGACCGAACCGTCATTCTCGAAGAAGCGCAGGCAGGCATCGTCCCAGGGCAATCCAAGATGATCGATCAGACGGCGCGATTGTGCCTCCTGATCCGCAACCAGCGTCTCGTAGCGACTTTCGAAGATGCGTCCCGGAAAAACCTTGTCCCAATGTCGCATCAGGCGATCATATTCACGATAATACAGCCCGAGCGTTTGCAGGTCGGTGATGTAGCTGTGTCCCTTGGAGAAATTCAGGAAAAAGCATGAGAGGCAATTGTCGATGGCGTCGCGGCGACAGTGAATAATCCGCGCGTTGGGGAAAAGAAGGCCTATAAGACCGACAAGTTCGAAATTCTGGGGCATTTTGTCGACTATGCGAAGTGCGGTCGGCGCACGCTCACGAAGGTAGGACAGGTGCCCCTCGGTCAGCATCTTGGCTAGGTCGGGGGTGATCGGCACGATCGATTGGGCCAAGCCCTGTGCCGAAAGCCTCGTAAGGCCGATAGCATTTGCGGTTCGTCTTAGCTTGCTGAGTTCTCCTGCGCCGTGAACATCCGGGTGGCTCGCGCAAATCTGCTCGGTCAGGGTGGTCCCCGAGCGGGGCATGCCCAGTACAAACACGGGCACTTCCGATGGGCTTCCATAACCCGCCTTGGCAGCCAACATATCCGGGTTGAAGAACTCGATCGTGGAGTCGACCCAGCGGCGATAGGTTTCCAGATCGAACTTATAGCCGGCGACCTGTTTGGCTTTCTTGAAATGATCTATCGCGTCGTCGTAGCGCTTAAGGTCGTTCAGCACCTTGCCGGCAGCGTGATGAAGTGTCATCGCACTGTCCGGGTCAAGCTTTGGGTTGCCAAGCTCGCGCAAGATGGACTTAAGTTCCGCAGGCTCTTCAGTGAATTTGCGCGTGCGCACAAGCTCATTATAGGCGGCTGGCATGGCTATGCGACGTTCGATCGCCTCTTTCAGATAGATTTCGGCTTCGTCCATGCGGCCGAGACCGATGAGGGCGCTGGCCAATCCCGCCCGAACGCGGGGATGATCGCGGTTGATCTTGAGCGCTCTCTCGTAAAGCGGCAGAGCCATGTCAGCCTTGTCGAATTCGACGTAAGCGCGTCCCAACGCGCAAAGCGCTTCCAGCAAATCCGGCTTCAACTTCAAGGCCTGCTGGATATGCGTGATTGCGGGCGAATATTCGCTGACCTTCAGATAGGTTTCACCCAGACTAAGGTGGTAATAGGGGTTTCGAGGCTCCTCGCCGACGGCTAACGCCAAATATCGCAATGCAATTTCATCGTCGAGCCCGATGAATAGCGTGCCCATGATATACAATGCCAAGGGATGGTTGGGCGTGCGCTCCAGCACGCGACGGCACAGTTCCTTAGCCTCGGCCAACCGCTTGGCCTGCTGAAAGTCATATGCCTGTTTCAGCAGCATGTCGTCGGCCTGCGCGCGCGACGGCGGTTTCGCTTTCGGCGGTTGCACGTTCGGCGCCGGGCGGGACTTTATGTGCTTGGACCAAGCGGGTGGCAGTCGGTTGCTCATCATGTCTCGCTAGCAAAATGATCCGGGAGAATCCAGCCTGACGTTCCTGCCTGCCGCGGAACTTGCGCAGGCCAAGCCGGCAGGCTAGCAAGAAGGCCCGCTTTCGAACGAGCCCTATCATGCGCCTGCGCCCTCCCCTTACGCCGCTCATCGACGCGCTTCCCTCCACGGTGCCGTTTGTCGGCCCGGAGGCGCAGGAGCGTGATCGCGGCCGCGCCTTTCGCGCCCGCATCGGCGCCAATGAGAGCAGTTTTGGCCCTTCCCCGCGCGTCATTGCCCGCATGGCTGAGATTGCCGGCGACATGTGGATGTATTGCGACCCCGATAATCACGATTTGAAGGTAGCTGCCGCCGGGCATCTCGGCGTCGGCGCCGAAAACGTCGTCATCGGCGAAGGCATAGACGGGCTGCTCAGCCTGGTGGCGCGCATGTATGTGGCGCCCGGCGACGCGGTGGTGACCTCGCGCGGCGCCTATCCGACCTTCAACTTTCATGTTGCCGGCGTCGGCGGCCGGCTGGTCGCAGTGCCCTACGAGAACGATCGGGAAAACCTCGACGGCCTGCTGGCGGCAGTGGCCAGGGAAAAGGCGCCACTGGTCTACCTGTCCAATCCGGACAATCCGATGGGCAGCTGGTGGGAAGCCGCCGAGCTCAGCCGCTTCATCGAAGCCTTGCCGGAGACCACAATGCTGGTGCTCGACGAAGCCTATGGCGAATTAGGGCCAGCCTCAGCGCTGCCGCCGATCGATGTGGCGCGGCCGAACGTCATCCGCATGCGCACCTTCTCCAAGGCCTATGGGCTGGCCGGCATACGCTGCGGCTATGCGGTGGCCGAGGCCCAGGTGATTCGGGACTTCGAGAAGATCCGCAACCACTATGGCGTCAGCCGCATGGCGCAGATCGCCGGTGTCGAGGCGCTTGCCGATCAGGCCTGGCTGGAGAGCGTGGTGGCGCGGGTCGCCGCCGGCCGCCGGCGTATCGCCGCAATAGCCGAAGCGAACGGGCTGAAGCCGCTGGCTTCGGCGACCAATTTCGTCACCATCGACTGCGGCCGCGACGGCGCTTTCGCACTAAAAGTGCTGCAGGCGCTGTTGTCACGCGACGTCTTCATCCGCAAGCCGATGGCGCCGGTTCTCGACCGCTGCATCCGGGTCAGTGTCGGCCTCGATCACGAACTCGACATCTTTGCCGAGGAACTGCCTGGCGCGCTGGCGGCAGCGCGGGGGAACTGAAGAGCCTTCGCCCTATGTGGCTGACCGGCGGCAACGCGGTTGAATTTGCACGGCGATGCGCCAGACTCGCCTCAGAGGATGGAGAGCGTGATGACCGACCGGACTGTGCAGGTACGCATTTACGGCAAGGTGCAAGGCGTCAGCTACCGGGTCTGGGCGCGGCGCGAGGCGTCGGCGCTTGGCCTTGCCGGGTGGGTGCGCAACGAAGTTGACGGCTCGGTGACAGCCTTGATTGCAGGGACCGATGCGGCGGTCTTGGCAATGATCGAACGGCTTCGGCAAGGGCCCCCAGGGGCAGCGGTTTCGAAGGTCGATGTCGAGGAGATCGAGGCTCGCGACATGTCGGCCGATTTCAGGATTGTTGCCTAGCAAGGCATGGTCCTGCTCATTCGCTTCCATCGCACAAAGTTCTCGAGGGTGCAGATAGAGCAAATCTGAAGCCATTGCCCTGCCCGGACGCGCCTCTTGAATTAATTGAACGTTTGTTTTATTTTCCGCGAAAAGGCGGCTTGTCATGGCGCGTACGACCGGTTCCGACGGAGAGAAGACCGAAGCTGCGGTCCGCGAGGCGGCAGTCAGCCTGATTGCGCGTCTCGGCTACGAGGCGATGTCGATGCGCCAGCTGGCGGCCGAGGTCGGCGTCCAGGCAGCGGCGCTGTACCGCTACTTCCCGACCAAGCAGGACCTTCTGTTCATGCTGATGCGTGAGCATATGGAAGGCTTGATCGAGGCGTGGCGCGCAACACGCCCTGTCGGCGCTGATCCGGCAGCGCGGCTTGCCGCTTATGTCGAAAACCACATCGCTTTCCATATCGAACGCCGCCACTCCACCCATGTCTCGAACATGGAGCTGCGCAGCCTGTCGCATGAAAAACTCACGCAGATCCTGCGCATGCGCACGGCCTACGAGAAGGAGCTGCGCGCCATCCTGCGCGACGGCGTCGAAGCGGGGTTATTCAGCATCGAAGACACCGGGCTCACCGCCATGGCGCTGATCCAGATGATGACCGGCGTCATTGTCTGGTTCCGGCCGGGCGAGCGGCTGTCGATCGCCGAAGTCACCGCTACATATCTGGCAATGACAATGCGCCTTGTTGGAGCAAAGAGCGATGGCGCGTCAACGAGCGACGACGCCGCGCCTCTATTCGGGCGCGCAAAGGACGCTCTAGCAACTTGATTTCGCGCATGATCCCGATTTCGGGATCGTGCGCCGGGAGGAACGGCATGTACATGCATACGCTCAACTTCGGGCTTGACGAAGACATCGAGGCGCTGCGCGACCTGGTGCGGCGCTTCGCCCAGGAAAAGATCGCACCGATCGCCGCCGAAATCGACCGCTCGAACGAATTCCCGGCACATCTGTGGGCCGAACTCGGCGGGCTCGGCCTGCTCGGCATCACCGCCGATCCCGATTTCGGCGGCACCGGCATGGGCTACCTTGCCCATGTCGTGGCGATGGAGGAGATTTCGCGCGCCTCGGCCTCGGTCGGCCTCTCCTACGGCGCCCATTCCAACCTCTGCGTCAACCAGATCAACCGCTGGGCAACGCAGGCGCAGAAGGAAAAGTATCTGCCATCGCTCTGCAGCGGCGAAAAGGTCGGCGCACTGGCGATGTCGGAATCGGGTGCCGGCTCCGATGTCGTGTCGCTGCGCCTGCGCGCCGAAAAGCGCAACGACCGCTATGTGCTCAACGGCACCAAGATGTGGATCACCAACGGGCCGGATGCCGAGACGCTGGTCGTCTACGCCAAGACCGATCCGGAACTCAATTCGCGCGGCATCACCGCCTTCATCGTCGAAAAAGCCTTTGCCGGTTTTTCGGTGGCGCAAAAGCTCGACAAGCTCGGCATGCGCGGCTCGAACACCGGTGAGTTGGTGTTCGAGAATGTCGAAGTGCCATTCGACAATGTACTGCACGAGGAAGGGCGCGGCGTCGAGGTGTTGATGTCGGGCCTCGACTACGAACGCGCCGTGCTGGCCGGCGGGCCGGTCGGGCTGATGGCAGCGTGCCTCGACGTGGCGATACCTTACGTGCATGAACGCAGGCAGTTCGGTCAGCCGATCGGCGAATTCCAGCTGGTGCAAGGCAAACTCGCCGACATGTATGCGACGATGAACGCGGCGCGCGCCTACGTCTATGCCGTAGCCGCCGCCTGCGATCGCGGTGAGACGGCCCGCAAGGATGCTGCCGGCTGTATTCTCTTCGCCGCCGAAAAGGCAACGCTGATGGCGCTCGACGCCATCCAGCTTTTGGGCGGCAACGGCTACATCAACGACTACCCGACCGGCCGGCTTTTGCGCGACGCCAAGCTCTACGAGATCGGCGCCGGCACCAGCGAAATCCGTCGCTGGCTGATCGGACGAGAAATCATGGCGGAGGGCGCCTGATGGCGTCTTTTTGAGATTTTGCCAGAAGCCGCACGATGTGGCATACATGGGGTAATGTGCCACAATCCAGGCGAGGTGGACCATGGCGGGCAGAACGGGAAAGTCCGGATTTGACGAAGATCCGCAAACACAGTTCGATGCCGGCGCTCGCCAACCACAGCTTCGTGCTCCGGCGAAACGCGAGCGTGTCAAGCTTGGCGAGGGCGGGCGCTTCGTCATCCCTGCCGCGATGCGCGAGGAGATGGGCGTGAAGCCTGGCGACGATATGATCCTGCATGTCGAGAACGGCGAACTGCGGGTAAGATCGTGGCTGCAGAATCTGCGACGCGTCCAGGCCGAATTGTCAGCGTTGAAACAGCCCGGTGAAAGCGTCGTCGACGAATTTCTGAAAGAGCGACGGGAAGAGCAGCGCCGAAGCGACAAGCGTCTCGACCGGCTTCACGCCGAAGGGACAACGGGAAAGCGGGCGAAATGAAGCCCTATGTCATGGACAGTTCGGCGGCGCTCGCAATCCTGCTCAACGAGCAAGGCACCGATAATGCTTTGGGGTTCGCGCCGGATGCACAATGCAGTTCGGTCAATGCGGCCGAAATCATCGCCAAGCTGATCGACAAGGGACGCAGCATGGAACAGGCTGCGGACGACCTCGCCAGTCTCGGCATGCCGATCGCCGTTTTCGACGACGCGATGGGCATCGCCGCCGGGCAGCTTCGCCAATTGACGCGGCATCGCGGCTTGTCGCTGGGCGATCGGGCTTGCCTGGCGCTGGCAATTCGCGAGAATGCCATTGCCGTCACCGCTGATCGCGATTGGGGCGACCTCGATGTCGGCTGCAAGATCGAGCTGATCCGGTAGCGCCATGGCCCCCCTCACCTCGCAGATATCGCCCGCCTCCGATATTTTCCGCGCCAATGCCGGGCGCATGCGGGCGCTGGTCGCCGATATTGCTGAAAAAGCCGCCGCCATCGAGCGCGGTGGCTCGGAAGAGGCGCGTGAGCGGCACGTCTCCCGCGGCAAGCTCCTGCCGCGGCAACGCCTAGCCCAATTGCTCGACACAGGCTCGCCCTTCCTCGAAATCGGCCAGTTCGCGGCATGGTCGATGTATGGCGAGGACATCCCTTCGGCCGGCCTCATCGCCGGCATCGGCCGCGTCGAAGGCACCGAAGTGATGGTCGTCGTCAACGACGCCACGGTGAAGGGCGGCACCTATTATCCGCTGACGGTGAAGAAGCATCTGCGTGCACAGGAGATCGCATTGCAGAACAATCTGCCTTGCGTCTATCTGGTCGACAGCGGCGGCGCCAATCTGCCCAACCAGGACGAGGTGTTTCCCGACCGCGATCATTTCGGCCGCATCTTCTACAACCAGGCCAACATGTCGGCCGCCGGCATTCCGCAGATCGCCTGCGTCATGGGCTCGTGCACGGCCGGCGGCGCCTATGTGCCTGCGATGTCGGATGAGACAATCATGGTGCGCAACCAGGCAACCATCTTTCTCGGCGGGCCGCCGCTGGTGAAGGCGGCCACCGGCGAGGACGTCACCGCCGAGGACCTCGGTGGCGCCGACGTGCACACAAGGCTTTCCGGCGTTGCCGACCACTATGCGCTCGACGACGAGCATGCGCTGGCCATATGCCGGCGTATCGTCAAAAACCTGAATCGGAACAAAAATGTAAGCCTGGCCTTGCAGAAATCGATTCCGCCGCTTCACGATCCACATGAACTCTACGGCATCGTGCCGACGGATCTGCGCCAGCCCTATGACGTGCGCGAGGTAATCGCCCGCACCGTCGACGGCTCCGAGTTCGATGAGTTCAAGCAGAATTATGGCACCACGCTGGTCACCGGTTTCGCCCATCTCAGCGGCATGCCGGTCGGCATCGTCGCCAACAATGGCGTGCTGTTTTCGGAAAGCGCGCTGAAGGGCGCGCACTTCATCGAGCTGTGCTGCCAGCGCAAGATCCCGCTGATTTTCCTGCAGAACATCACCGGCTTCATGGTCGGGCGAAAATACGAGGCCGGCGGCATCGCCAAGGACGGCGCCAAGCTGGTCATGGCGGTCGCAACGGCCAAGGTGCCGAAGGTGACCGTGATCATCGGCGGCTCGTTCGGTGCCGGCAATTACGGCATGTGCGGACGCGCCTATTCGCCACGCTTCCTGTGGATGTGGCCGAATGCCCGCATTTCGGTGATGGGCGGCGAGCAGGCGGCAACGGTGCTGGCCGTGGTCAAGCGCGAAGGCATCGAGCGCAAGGGCGGGGAATGGAGCGCTGAGGAGGAAGCGAAATTCAAGAAGCCGATCCTGATGAAGTACGAGCACGAGGGACACCCGCTCTATTCGTCGGCAAGGCTCTGGGACGACGGCATCATCGACCCGGCCAAGACCCGCGAGGTGCTGGCGCTCAGCCTTTCGGCCGCGCTCAACGCCGAGATCGAGGAGACAAAATTCGGCGTGTTCAGGATGTGAGATGAGCGAAATCGGCCAGAGGATTCGCATTCAAACCGGCGACATCACGAAGCTGGCGGTCGATGCCATCGTCAACGCCGCCAATACCTCTCTTCTCGGAGGCGGCGGCGTCGACGGCGCTATCCACCGCGCGGCCGGCCCCGAGCTTGTGGCAGAATGCCGGACCTTGCATGGCTGCAAGGTCGGAGACGCAAAAATCACCAAGGGCTACAGGCTGCCCGCGCGCTACGTCATTCATACGGTCGGGCCGGTCTGGCAAGGTGGCAGCAAAGGAGAAGCCGAACTGCTCGCCTCCTGCTATCGCCGGTCGCTCGAAATCGCCGCCGCAAAGGACTGCCGGACGGTGGCGTTTCCTGCGATCTCGACCGGGGCCTACCGCTATCCGAAGGATCAGGCGACGCAAATTGCTGTCGGGACCGTGAGCGCCTTCATCGGCCAGAACATCGCTCCGGCAACCGTCATTTTCTGCTGCTTCGACGAGCCGACGGCCGAATTGTATCAGCGGGTCGTCGCTGCACTCGGCAGGGTGTGACCCTGCGCGGGAGACAACCCACCACATCTCCAGACTATTTTTTGCTTCTCGATCTGGCCAGACGAAAGAATCACGGCTATTGATCATCGCAAATACCAATGGGGATTGGGCGAAGATGAGGCGGCGGGTTTTTCAGAGAACAACTGCGCATATACTTGCGGCGTTGCTTATATTAGCGACGCCTGGCATCAGTGCAGCGGAGTCGCTGGCGGGAAGCAAGGGCGAGACCCGTTTCTATCCCTATTTGCCGCAGAGCCCGAAGGATCCGTGTACCAGGGCCTACAAGGCCTATGTAGCGGCCGGCGGCCATTCAGCCTATGCAACCACTCCGTATTCCCGGGTGCGTTTTCTGTACATCATCTGCGGCTCGCGCTTGAATGCACCGTCACAGCAAGCTGCCGAAGAATTGGCGTTGAAATCCTGTCAGGCCGCCCGCAACAGTTACAGAGTTACAACAGGCGGCGGCTGCGAAATCGCTGCCTCCAAGTAGGCGAATATATTTCAGTGTTTGGGGTTCAAATGGGTTTGGCAATGAAATCTTTATCAATCAAGCGAGCAACCATGTCGGTACTTGCACTGCTTGTGGCCTCTGCACCGAATGTCGGCGCCGCCGAATCGCTGGCGGGAAGCAAGGGCGACAGCCGCTTTCCGGTCTATTTTGCACCGGGTACAATCGGAGGCTGCGGCAAGAATTACAAGGACTATGTGGCGGCTGGCGGTCACTCGGCCTATGCGATGACGCCATTCAACTGGGCAACCGAATTCACTATTTGCGGTGCTTATCTGAATGCAACATCCCAGAAGGCTGCGGAGGCGCTGGCGTTGAAATCCTGCCAGTCCGCGCGCAGCAAGTACAAGGTCACGACTGCAGGGGCCTGCGCCATAGCTGCCTCCAAATAGACCGACACCCGTCGGCCTTCGACATATTCAATGGGTGGGAAAAATGAAATCTATAAGCGTCAAACAAGCAGTCTTCTCGCTGATAACCGGGTTGCTTCTAATCTCGAGCCCCAATGTCGG
Source organism: Mesorhizobium sp. M1088 (assembly GCF_040318575.1). Taxonomy (NCBI): domain Bacteria; kingdom Pseudomonadati; phylum Pseudomonadota; class Alphaproteobacteria; order Hyphomicrobiales; family Phyllobacteriaceae; genus Mesorhizobium; species Mesorhizobium sp. M1088. The sequence continues at coordinate 12,624 of NZ_JAMYMO010000044.1, forward strand.
CGCGGCGGAATCGCTGGCTGGAAGCAAGGGCGACGTCCGCTTCTACCCGTATTTTCCGGCGACCGCGGATCGGCCATGCACCAAGGCATATAAGGCCTATGTGGCGGCCAGCGGCCATTCAGCTTATGCGACCACTCCGTATTCCCGGGTGCGTTCGTTGTACATCCTGTGCGGCTCGCGCTTGAATGCGCCCTCGCAAAAGGCTGCCGAGGATATGGCGATGAAATCCTGCCAGGTCACCCGCGACCGTTACAGGGTCACGACCGGGGGAGCTTGCGAAATCGCGGCCTCAAAGTAGGCAGGCCTCGCTTGCCTACCCTTTGACCGCCAGACTACAAAGCAGGGCATTGCCGCAGTTCGCGTGACGAGAATTCGCGCCGTTGGCGGCAGCTCTGCCTGTGGAGGCCCGATGTTCGCCAAGATCCTGATCGCCAACCGTGGCGAGATCGCCTGCCGGGTGATCCGCACGGCACGCAGGATGGGTGTGCGCAGCGTCGCCGTCTATTCCGACGCCGACGATCGCGCCTTGCATGTCGAAATGGCCGACGAAGCGGTGCATATCGGCGCCTCTACCGCCAACGAAAGCTATCTGCACGGCGACAAGATCATCGCGGCGGCTTTGGCCACAGGTGCCGCGGCCATCCACCCGGGCTACGGCTTTCTTTCGGAAAACCCCGATTTCGTCGACCAGGTGGTCGCGGCGGGGCTGATCTTCATTGGGCCGTCGGCGGCCTCGATCCGTGCCATGGGACTGAAGGACGCGGCCAAGCGGCTGATGGAAAAGGCCGGCGTGCCTGTCGTTCCGGGCTATCACGGCGAAGCGCAGGAGATCGTGTTGCTCGCCTCCAAGGCGCGCGAGATAGGCTACCCCGTACTGATCAAGGCGCGCGCCGGCGGCGGCGGCAAAGGCATGCGGCGCGTCGAGCATCCCGATGATTTTTCGGAAGCACTGTCGGGCGCGCGGCGCGAGGCGAAAGCCGCGTTCGGTGACGACCGCGTCTTGGTGGAAAAATATGTCGACAAGCCGCGCCACATCGAAGTGCAGGTGTTTGGTGACAATTTCGGCAACGCCGTGCATCTTCACGAACGCGACTGCTCGGCGCAGCGCCGCCACCAGAAGGTGATCGAGGAGGCGCCTGCCCCCGGCATGACGCCGGCACTGCGCAAGGCGATGACGGAGGCGGCGGTGAAAGCCGCCAAGGCAATCCACTATTCCGGCGCCGGTACCATCGAGTTCATCGTCGATGCCTCGCAAGGTCTGAAGGCCGACCGTTTCTGGTTCATGGAAATGAACACCCGTCTGCAGGTCGAGCACCCCGTCACCGAAATGGTCACCGGCATCGACCTGGTCGAGTGGCAGTTGCGGGTAGCCTCCGGCGAAAAACTGCCGAAGACCCAGAGCGAGATCGCGCTCTCCGGCCACGCCTTCGAGGCGCGCATCTATGCCGAGGACGCGGCAAGAGGGTTTTTGCCGGCGACCGGCACCTTGCACCATTTGAAATTTCCGCAGCCGGCACCGGAGGGTGCGACCATGCGCGTCGAAACCGGTGTACGCGCTGGCGATGCGATTTCGCCGTTCTACGATCCGATGATCGCCAAGCTGATCGTTCATGGCAAGGACAGACGGACGGCGCTCACGGCGCTTGGCACGGCACTGTCGCAGACCGAAATCGCCGGCTCGACGGTCAACACTGGCTTTCTTGCCGCGCTGGCCGCTACTGCGGATTTTGCGGCGGGCGATGTCGATACCGGCCTGATCGCCAGGCACCAGCAGGCGTTGACGGCGGTTCCGCCGCCGAGCGGTGAGACGATTGCCGCCGCGGCACTTGCCGCGTCCGGTGCGCGCGACTTGCCGTCCTCGGACGATCCCTGGTCGTCACTGGCCGGCTATGCGCATTTCCACGCTGTAGCGCGGAGCACCCTGCTGAAGTTTGGCGAGCAGGAGATCGGCGCGCGCGTGTCGGTGCGGCCGGACGGGCGGTTCGAGGTGGCGCTGGATGCGCCCTATGACAGCGTCAATTCGCGGGATCTCCGCGCGGCGCCTCGCCTCGCCCGCTGGCCGGGCCACGTCACGGTCTTCGATGGCGCCATCGGCTACGGTTTTGCCGTGCCGGATCCGCTGGCCCGAGCCGACGAAGCCGCCGCCGCTTCCGGCAGCCTGCGCGCGCCAATGCCCGGCCTGGTCAAATTGGTGCGTGCAGGCAAAGGCGAGTCCGTGATCAAGGGCCAGCCGCTGCTGATCCTGGAGGCGATGAAGATGGAGCACACCATTGCCGCGCCCCATGACGGGGTTATCGCCGAGATTGCTGCCGAAGGCGCGCAGGTAACCGACGGCACCGTGCTGGTTCGCTTTGTCGAGGAACCTCAGTTGACTGCTGTTTCCCTATCCACGAAGTGATCTCGAACGCGTGACAAAGGCGTCGCCAAAAAAAATGTGGCCGGGTTTGACCCCCGGCCATGTTCGATTACAGCAGCGCGTCTTGCGGCGCCGCGGCCATCACGGTTGGATCGGCGCGTATTTGCCGTCATGCCACTGGTTGATGTCGTAGCTCGCGTTCTTGAGGTCGCCCTTCTCGTCGAAGGTGACCGAGCCGACAACCGTGCTGATCGGCTGGCCGTTCTTTAACGCTTCGGCGACTTTTGCCGGATCGTCGCTGCCGGCGCGTTTGATGCCTTCGGCGAAGGCCTGGATCACCGCATAGGAAAACAGCGTGAAGCCCTCAGGCACGAAGCCGCCGGCCTTGATCTTGGCGATGGCCTCCTTGGCTTCGGGCTTCGCCTGCGGATTCGATGGGAAGACGAACATGGTGCCTTCGCCGGCCGGACCGGCAACCTGCCAGAATTCCGGCGAAGCGATCGAGTCCGGCATGATCAACTGGAACTTGAGGTTCTGCTCCGCCGACTGGCGCAGGATCAGGCCGGCTTCGGGGTGATAGCCGCCGAAATAGACGACGTCGGCTTTCAGCTCCTTGAGCTTGGTAACAAGAGCGGAATAGTCCTTCTCGCCAGCGTTGATGCCCTCGTAGAGGATTTCATTGAGACCGTTCTGGTTCATCGTTGCCTTCACGGCATCGGCCACGCCCTGCCCATAGGCGCTCTTGTCGTGCAGGATGACGACTTTCTTGCCGGCATATTTCTTGGCGATCCAGGGACCGATGAAAGCGCCCTGCGCATCGTCGCGCGTGTAGAGGCGCATGATCGTCGGCCAGCCGGCTTTCGCCGCTGCATCGGTCAACACCGGGTTCGAGGAAGCCGGACTCATCATCAGCGCACCGGCTTCGGCGTAGACAGCGGAGGCCGGGATGCTGGAGCCCGAGCAGGCGTGGCCATCGATGAACTTGACACCGTTGGCGATGATGCGGTTGGCGACCGAAACCGCCTGCTTCGGATCGCACTGGTCATCCTCGATGTCGAGCTTGATCTGGCGGCCGTCGACGCCGCCCGCCGCGTTGATCGCGTCGGCGGCGGCTTGCGCGCCTTGCTTAAACTGATCGCCGATGTTGGCAAGCTGACCGGTCATCGGTCCGACCACCGAAAAGGTGATGTCATCGGCGAAGGCGACCGGCGCGGTCATCATCAGGCCAAATATGGCTGCGCTGAAAATACTGAATTTCTTCATGGTGACACAACTCCTCCACTCTCGCGCGACCATCCCGGCCGCGCCTCTTCCAGAATGGCGGGAGAATTTCATCCTTCACCGGAGCTGTCTAGACGCATCGTCGGCGCTCGATTGGGCCTGTAATGCGCTGTTCCAAAGACAAAGCCGCGCCAGCCTTGTTCCGGCCGGTCGCAGCTTTTCTCATCGAGTTCCCGAGGTATCCCCACCAGGATCCGCTCGCCTTCCCTGTTTGTACGGTTTATGGCGCGGCTCGTCCGCCGTGTTCTTGATCTTGTTGGCCCGGCCGTCTTGCGCGGCCTTGATTTTTCGGGCCCGGCCCTCTGCGCGGCCTTGACCCGAAGCGTCCCTGTCGTGAGGTCAGTACCCGATGCCGGCGAATTCAGTGCATCGTCATCCATTCGCGAGCTTCGCGCAGCGCCTTGGCGATCTCGACCTTCGACATGGCGGCAGACAATTCGGAGCGCAGTTCCGCGGCGCGGGCCGAACCCTTGATCGCGGCGATGTTGAACCATTTGTGGGCGGCGACGACGTCGGTCTCGCAATCGCGGCCAGTCGCATACATCATGCCCAACTCGAAAAGAATATCGGCCTGGGCGGTTGCCCCCATGGCGCCGAAGCCGGCTTCAAGCATTTCAAAACGTGCCATTTCAAATCCCCTGTTCTGGCTCCCGAGAGCTGTCTCCGTATGTCCCTCGGTGTCCTTGATTACCGTCGGGGGCGGCCGCTCTTTCGATGCTTTCGAGAATGCCCCGGAGGCTTGAATCCGTCGTTAAATGGCGTGCTTAATTTGAGGAAAACAAAGCTAAAACAAGAGGTAAACACGAAAATTCGTTAAGGATACAAAGCCAGCAATCGCGCCGGTTTGCACAAGATTTGAAGAAAACTTGCGAGGCGCGGATCAAGACTCCGCTAACCACAGAAGACAAAGACGTGTGCGGCCCGTTTCATCTTTCGCCGGCGCGGCCGTTCGGGAGCGGGCAAAAACCCGCAACCCTTCCGTGGCGGCACCGCTTTTGTTTTTCCGGGAGCTGGACTAGCTTACGTTTGCGTAAGGGGCAGACACCCGGGACGGAGCCCGATTGGACTTACCTGAGGGAGGAAAGACATGTTTCGACAAGTGAGCCTGGCCCTCGCGGCCGCAATAATGATGACCGGCGCGGCATGGGCCGATCCGATCGAAGGCAATTGGAAAACGCAAGCCGGATCGACTGCCGCCATTTCGGGTGGCGGCGGGGCATTTTCGATTACGCTCAAATCCGGCAAATTTGCCGGCAAGAACATCGGTTCACTGAAGGTTGCCGGCGACAACAAATATGCCGGCACGATAACCGACCCGGAAACCGACAAGACCTATTCGGGCAAGGCTTCGCTTTCCGGCAGTTCTCTCAAGATGAGCGGCTGCGTGCTCGGCGGGCTGATCTGCAAGAGCCAGACCTGGCACAAGCTCTGATCGTGCCCTTCCTGCCGGGGTGAGCGGGGCCAGTCGGCCCCGTTTTCATGTTATCGGTCTCGCAGCCATGGTGTCGCCATGGGTCGCTGCACTCACAGCGGACCCTCTCAGAGATCATCAACCATTTTTGAACCGCAGATGAACGCCGGGATCAGAGCCGGTTCAGCCGGGGCAAGGCATTGTCATGCGTGTTGAAGGAGACACCGCGCAATGCTTGCCCGCCGCTTCACCATCGTCTGCCTGCTGATGAGTCTGTTCGGCATGTTGTTCGCCGTCCTTGTCGCCGAAGCCGGCCGGCCGTCCCGCTCCTGGGACGTCGCCAGTTCCTGCCGACTCGGTTGCTTGAACCATCTTCACCACTGAAACGACAAAGAGCTGAACCTTTAGAGAAAAGCAAAACGCCAATGAACCGCCTCGCCGCCAACACCCTCAAGACGCTTCGGCTGCTGCCGCGCGCGGCGCTCATCCTGACTGTTCTTTCGGTACCGGTACTGGCCGTGCCGACGATGCGCACCAATGCCGGCTCGACGATCGAGGCGCCTGCGTTGAGGAAGTCAGGCCTCGGCTTTGTGCTGCTGGTTAGCCTGCAGCGCGGTTAGCAGACCGAAAAACGCCGACAGCGCGTATTGAGGCCGCCTTACCCCCTCCCAACCGCGCGTCCAACTCTCTATATTGGGTCATGGAAAAGCGAATCTATCCCCAAGCCATTGAATCGGTGGTCACGCCGGAGCCGTTTGGCCGGCAGAGCTTCAACGACGCCAAGAAGGCGGTCGCCGCCCTACAGGTGCTTTACGACCGCAACACCAAGTTCCTGCGCGATTCATTTACCGCGCTCGCCGCGGGCGGCGACAACAACAAACGCTACCGGGCTTTCTATCCGGAGATCGGCGTCACCACGAGTTCCTTCACGCAAATCGACTCGCGGCAGGCCTATGGCCACATGCCGACGCCGGGGCATTTCTCAACCACCGTCACCCAGCCTGCTCTTTTCGAAAGCTACCTCACCGAACAGCTTCGGCTGATCATGCGCAACCACGGCGTTCCCGTCACGGTTTCGGAATCGACCACTCCCATCCCGCTGCATTTCGCCTTCCTCGAAGGCACGCATGTCGACGGGACTGCTGCCGAGCGCATCAAACGGCCGATCCGTGACCTGTTCGACGTGCCGGATCTCGACGGCACCGACGACCAGATCGCCAACGGCACGTTCGAAGTGGCATTGGGCGAGGCACGGCCGCTGGCGCCGTTCACCGCGCAACGCATCGACTATTCGCTGCACCGGATGTCGCATTATACGGCGACAAGTCCCCAGCATTTCCAGAACTTCGTGCTGTTCACCAACTACCAATTCTACATCGACGAATTCGTCGCCCGCGCACGCGAATTGATGGCCAATGGCGGTGATGGATATGTCGAGTTCGTCGAGCCGGGCAACATCGTGACCAAAGCAGGGGACGGCGCGCCCGGTGAGGGTGCTGCGCCGCCTCGCCTGCCGCAGATGCCGGCCTATCATCTGAAGAAGCCGAATCATGGCGGCATCACCATGGTCAATATCGGCGTTGGGCCTTCCAACGCCAAGACGATCACCGACCATATTGCGGTGCTCCGGCCGCATGCCTGGGTGATGCTCGGCCATTGCGCCGGCCTGCGCAACACGCAGGCGCTCGGGGATTATGTGCTGGCCCATGCCTATGTACGAGAAGACCATGTCCTCGACGACGATCTTCCGGTCTGGGTGCCGATCCCGCCGCTAGCCGAAATCCAGGTGGCTCTGCAGGAAGCGGTCGCCGAGGTCACCGGGCTTTCCGGATATGATCTCAAGCGCATCATGCGCACTGGCACCGTCGCCACTATCGACAACCGCAATTGGGAGCTGCGCGACCAGCGCGGGCCGGTCCAGCGGCTGTCGCAGTCGCGGGCGATCGCGCTCGACATGGAATCGGCGACGATCGCCGCCAACGGCTTCCGCTTCCGGGTGCCCTATGGCACGCTGCTTTGCGTATCCGACAAGCCGCTGCATGGCGAATTGAAGTTGCCGGGCATGGCGACCGAGTTCTACAAGCGGCAAGTAGCGCAGCACCTGACCATCGGCATCAGGGCGATGGAGAAGCTGGCTGAAATGCCGATGGACCGACTGCATTCGCGCAAACTCAGGAGCTTTTCGGAAACTGCCTTCCAGTAAATGCCGAATCGCATGTGTCGGTCCAGGTCAGGACATTTCGTCATCTTGATTGAGCCGCACTTCTGCCGATAGACAAAGCGATGGCACGTGTTCGGGACATGACGGTTGCGCTGGCATTCGTCGCAATGCTTGCACTCTCGGCCGCGCTGGTGGCCGGGTTCTTCGGATCGCTGCATCCGGCCCTCGATTCCTTTGCTCATTTCCGCGTCCATTTTTCGGTGCTGATGGCGCTTTGCGCGCTGCCGCTGCTCGCCACCTCGTTTCGCCTGCAGGCCGCGGTCGCATTGCTGTTTGCGATAGCCTCCTTTGCCACCACGCAGAATGCCTTGCCGCTTTCGCGGCTATGGCAGGTGCAGGCCGCCTACGAAGCCAAACTCGGTGACGAGCCAGTCTACCGCCTGCTGCAGATGAACCTCAGGTTCAACAATCCAACGCCTGAGAAGGTGCTGTCGCTGATCGGCCGGACCCAGCCTGATGTTATCACCCTCGACGAGGTGTCCGAAACGTGGAAGGCAAAGCTTGGGCTGCTATCCGGCGGCTATCCCTACCGGATCCTCTGCCCATATCCCAATGGCGTGTTCGGCGTTGCGCTGCTGTCCAGACGACCGTTTGGCATAGGCACGGAGCCGCACTGCGACAGCCGCGGCGCGATGGCGATCGCCACGGTCGATTTCGGCGGAACCGACGTCGATGTCGCCGCCATCCACCTCACCTGGCCATGGCCGCACAACCAATCACGGCAGATTGGAGGGTTGTCTGACGAAATCGCCTCGCTTGGCGAGACGTCGATCCTGGCAGGCGACTGCAACGCAGCGCCATGGAGCGCCGCCGTCCGGCGCGTCGCATCGCTTGGCAAGCTGACTGTAATGCCGTCGGTCGGGCCGACCTGGCTCTACAGAAGGCTGCCGGATTTCCTGCGCTTCGCCGGACTGCCGATCGACCAGGTCTTCAGCAAGGGCGCCATTGTTATCCATTCGGCGTCGACCCTTGAGGACACCGGCTCAGACCATCTGCCGGTGCTGGTGGAGTTTTCGCTTCGGTCGGATGAACAAAAGCCGCTCGACGAGCACCAGACGGCGACCGCGCTTGCGGCGCTGCCTGGCGGGACGCGAAGCTGAAAATCCGCAGTCCAATCTCGACCTGGCTTATTACTGGCCCACAAAAGCGCGGATGAGGTGCTCGACAGGGCCGCCGTCGCGATGCTCGTGCGCATCGAAGGCGATCTGCTTTGCCTCGTATTCGGCATAGATGGCATTGATCCGGCGCTTTGCCTCGCGACGTGCCTCGAAACAGTGCGGGTCATCACCGACTGTCAGCCCTCGAACCGACTTTTCGGTGGCCCGCATCATCTGTCTGGCGATGCGGCCATGGGTCTCTTCATGGGCGCGAACGCCAGCGAAGAACCGCTTCCAGCGCTTCTGCAGCGCAGGCGACGTGGCTGAGACTAGTTTGGGATAGGTATAGAAGAGATTGAGCGTCCCGTTGGCCTGGCGCAGGCGGCAGACGCCGTTTTCCCGTTGGGCGTCGAAGGTCCAATCATCGACGCTGTAGCCGGTCTGCGCGATGGCGTGGGTCATGAAGCCGTGCTTCGGCCCACTGCGATCCATGGCCTCGATCAGGGCCGCGCCGGTGGTTCCGGCAATGTTGTAAGTTCGTGTCTTGACCAGCACCTTAGTGCCGGCCAAGGCTGCAGGGGCGCACAATGCCCCGATCGCCACAACGCTCGTCAGAACTGCCAGGCGCATTTTTCCTTCCTCCCTGTCGCCGCAGAAAGGAAACACAGGCAGGCGGTTTATTCAACAATCCTACGGTTGCGCTGCTCCTCATCTTGTTTAGTCCGGAGCAAACCTTGTGACTTACATGTTCTGGTAGACCGGGCCCTCGCCGCCCTGTGGCGGCACCCAATTTATGTTCTGGTTCGGGTCCTTGATATCGCAAGTCTTGCAGTGCACGCAGTTCTGCGCGTTGATGACGAAGCGCACATCCTTGGCCGCAGGATCGGCGGCGGCATTGCCGTCCTTGTCGACCCATTCGTAGACGCTGGCCGGGCAGTAACGCGTCGAGGGTCCCGCATAGACGTCATGCTCAGAGCGCTTCTGCAGGTCCATGTCGGCGACGAGCAGATGCACCGGCTCGTTCTCCTCGTGGTTGGTGTTGGACAGGAACACCGACGACAGCCGGTCGAAGGTCAGCACCCCGTCCGGCTTCGGGTAGGCGATCTTCTGGTGCGCGGCGGCCGGTTCCAGCGTCGCATAGTCGGCCCTGCCGTGCTTCATCGTGCCGAAGGGCGAGAAGCCGAACAGCGTGTTCAGCCACATGTCGAGGCCGCCAAGGCCGACGCCGACAATGGTGCCGAAGCGCGACCATAGCGGCTTGACGTTGCGCACTTTCTTCAGGTCCTTGCCGATATCGGTGGCGCGCCAGGCGGCCTCGTAGGAGGCCAGCTCGTCATTGGTGCGGCCGGCGGCTATCGCATCACAGACATGCTCGGCCGCCAGCATTCCGGAGAGCACGGCATTGTGCGAGCCCTTGATGCGCGGCACGTTGACGAAGCCGGCTGCGCAGCCGATCAGCGCACCGCCAGGGAAGGACAGTTTCGGCACCGATTGCCAGCCGCCTTCGGTGATGGCGCGGGCACCATAGCCCAGCCGCTTGGCACCCTCGAAGGTGCCGCGGATCGCCGGATGGGTCTTGAAGCGCTGAAACTCGTCAAAGGGCGACAGATAGGGATTCTTGTAGTTCAGGTGAACGACGAAGCCGACTGCCACCTGGTTGTCCTCGAGATGGTAGAGGAAGGAGCCGCCGCCGGTCTTCAAATCGAGCGGCCAGCCGAAGGAATGCTGGACAAGGCCCGGCCGGTGGTTTTCCGGTTTGATCTGCCAGAGTTCCTTGAGGCCGATGCCGTATTTTCCGGGCTCACGACCGTCGGAAAGGTGGTATTTGGCGATCAGTTGCTTGGCCAGCGAGCCGCGCGCGCCCTCGCCGATCAAGACATATTTGCCCATCAGCGCCATGCCCGGCGCAAAGCCCGGACCGTGCGTGCCGTCCTTCTCGACGCCCATGTCGCCGGTGACGACGCCGGTGACCGCACCGGCCTCGTTGTAGAGCAGGCCGACCGCGGCAAAGCCCGGATAGATCTCGACGCCCAGCGCCTCGGCCTTGGTCGCCAGCCAGCGGCAGACATTGCCGAGCGAGACGATATAATTGCCGTGATTGTTCATCAGCGGCGGCATCAGGATATTGGGCAGACGGAACGAACCGGCGGGGCCGAGAACCAGGAAATGGTCGTCGGTGACCGGTGTCCTGAAGGGATGACCCTCCTCTTCGCGCCAGCCGGGCAGCAGCCGGTCGATGCCGATCGGATCGACGACGGCGCCGGACAGGATGTGCGCGCCGACTTCGCCGCCCTTTTCCAGCACGACGACGGAAAGCTCGGGATTGACCTGCTTGAGACGGATCGCGGCGGCGAGGCCGGCCGGGCCGGCGCCGACGATGACCACGTCGAATTCCATGCTTTCGCGTTCGATATCGCTCATCGATCCCTCACTGGCTCGCTATTCCCGGCATCTTGCTGGCTCACGCGCTGCATAGCGCATCAAATAGCGACGGGAAACCGGCGCGGACGTGACAATACCGATTTCATCAAAAAGTCGCGTCCTGCCGCACAGATTCGCGGTGACGAGCATCAATCTTCAATCCTATTCCGTTTGCACAGATATGTCGCACTGATGTTTTTAATTGTTCGACGGCTTGCTTATCGGCCATACTTCCCGCCATGCGCATATTCGGGCCGGCTGGCTTTTCATCGACGCGCTTTTTTTTCACGCCCGGCCGGTTTTGCCGTGCGGCGCTCTTGGCGCTTCTGCCACTGACGGCCCTCGATGCCCGTGCCGAGCAGCAACTGGTCTGGGCGACCGGCGCCTATTCCTTTTCCGACGAGCGCGGCGGTTTCCGCATCACCGGGGCTTCCGGCATCGGCACGAAAGAGGATCCGCTGGTCATCACCGAAGAGCTGAATTCAGCGACGCCGGTAACGCTGGCCATTCGCACGACAAGGCCGATCCAGCCGTTCGGCAAGGCGGGAGACTTCGCCAATGGTCTGATGTATATGCGCATCGACGTGCTCAACAATAGCGGCCAAGCCTGGGTCGAGTTCCAGTTCGAACTCCAGGAGATCCTCGACCAGCCGAGCGTGTTCGGCGACGGCCTGTCGTTCGACCAGCGCAACAAAACGCCCGAAAATATCTGGTCGAGCAGCTACGCCGATTTCGACCGCAATTTCGAACCGTATGACCGCCTGCTGTTCAAGAACGGCAAGATCGACCCGCTGAAGACCGCCAGCTTCTATTTCCTGATCACCGACTACACGCCGCGCTGGACGTTCTATCTGGTGCAGGATCCGCGCATACCGTCGAGCTGAACTTGCAAATTCAAGCTCCGCGGCCGAATGTGAAACCATGACTGCCGCCCCCCACACTAGCCGAGCCGATCTCGCCGAGCTGCTGGCCTTCTACGCCAGCGCCGGCGTCGACGAGGCACTTGAAGAACAGCCGGTAAACAGGTTTGCAGAAGCCAGGCCGCCGGAGCGGGTGCCTGCGGCGGCCGCTCTGCCGGCCGGTGAAAATGCATCGCCTCATCGCTCGACGAGCGTGTCGCGCGGCGAAATGGGCGAGAGACCGAATACGGCACCGGCAGTGCGAACGTCCCCGGCCATGTCAACGGTGCCCGACGAGGCGCAGGCGGCATTGGCGCGGCAACTGGCGAGATCGGCGGCAAACCTCGACGAGCTTCGCCAGCACATGGCGGCATTCGACGGCTGCAATCTTAAATTCACCGCCAAGAACCTGGTGTTCGCCGACGGCAATCCGACTGCCGCGGTGATGCTGGTCGGCGAAGCGCCGGGCCGCGACGAGGACATAGAGGGCTTGCCGTTCGTCGGCCGCTCGGGCCGGCTGCTCGACCGCATGCTGGCCGCGATCGGTCTTGACCGGACATCTGCCTACATCGCCAACGTGATTCCCTGGCGGCCGCCGGGCAACCGCACGCCGACGCCGCACGAGACCGAGATCTGCCGGCCGTTCATCGAGCGGCAGATCGAACTGGTCAATCCGAAGGTGCTGGTCAATCTCGGCGGCCCGTCGGCAAAGACCCTGCTCAACACCTCCGAAGGCATATTGCGGCTGCGCGGCAACTGGCGCGTCCACACGACCCCGTCTGGCGTCGCCATTCCCGCCATGCCGACCCTGCATCCGGCCTATTTGTTGAGAACGCCTGCGCACAAGAAGCTGGCGTGGCGGGATTTCCTCGAAGTGAAGGCGAAGTTGCGGGCACTTGGGTAACGGTGCAGAACGCGTCTTCCGTCCTCCCCTTGCGAGGAAGGAAGGGCGGCATCATGATCTCGCAGGTAATTGAAATGCGCCCACTGCCGGCCTAGTCATCTCGTTATGACAGCAGCCCAGATTTCCGCCGGCAGTCTCATTCGCGAATGGCGTACACGCCGGCGCATGAGCCAGCTCGACCTCGCCATGGAGGCCGAGATCTCGCAGCGGCATCTGAGTTTCGTTGAAAGCGGCCGCGCCGCACCCTCGCGTGACATGGTGCTGCATCTGGCGGAGCAGCTTTCGATCCCGCTCAGGCAGCGCAACCAGCTGCTGCTGGCCGCCGGCTTTGCCCCGAGCTTCAGCGAACGACCACTTGACGATGCCTCGATGGCACCGGCGATGGCGGCGGTCGAGACCGTGCTCAAGGCGCACGAGCCGTTCCCGGCGCTTGCCGTCGACCGGCATTGGAACCTGGTGTCGGCGAACGCCGCCATCGGCCCGTTCCTCGCCAATGTCGCCGACGCCTCCCTGCTGAAGCCGCCGGTCAACGTTTTGCGCCTCAGCCTGCATCCCGGCGGCATCGCGCCGCGCATCGTCAACCTTGCGGAATGGCGGACGCATCTTCTGGAGCGGCTGAAGCGGCAGAACGACGCTGCCGCCGATCCGGTTCTGGTCGAGCTCGAGCGCGAGCTTCGGGCCTATCCGTCCGGCCTTAAAAGCAGCCGGCCGGCGCCGGTCGAACCGAACGCGATTGTCCATCCGCTCAAGCTTGCCCATGGCGACGCGGTGCTGTCGTTCATCAGCACCATCACCGTGTTCGGCACGCCGCTCGACGTGACGCTGGCGGAGCTGGCGATCGAATCTTTTTTCCCCGCCGACGAGCAGACGCGGGCGGTGCTGATGCGGCTGGCGAAAGAGCGGACCGACGCAGCGGGCTGATCACCCTTCCGGCGCGACGGCCTTGCGGGTGCGGGTGCGTTCGAGACCCAGCTGGCGCTCGCGCCAGATGATGAAAATCCCCGCCGCAACCACGATCATGCCGCCGACCAGCATGTTGATCGTGGCGATATCGCCAAAGACCAGATAGCCGACGACGACGCCGAGGATCATCGAAGTGTATTCGAAAGGTGCTACGACGGAAGCCTCGGCATGGCGATAGGCCGAGGTCATCAGAATCTGGCCAAGCCCGCCGCAAAAACCCGCGGCAATCAGAAGCCCCGCCTGTGCTGGCGTCAGCGCCTGCCAGCCGAATGGCAGCGAAAGCAGCGCCATGACGCTCGCGGTTACCGAAAACCACAGCACGATGGTCGCCGTCCGCTCGCTCTGGACGAGGTTGCGAACCAGGAGCATGGCGATGGCCGAGATCGCCGCGGCTATCAGGGCGGCGATGACGCCAAGCACCTCCTGATCGCCAAGGGCAGCGCCCGAACTGAGCAGCGTCAGTTCCGGCCACGAGATGATCAGCACCCCGACCAGGCCGACGGCAACCGCACTCCAGCGATAGATGCGGATGGCTTCGCCGAGGAAGATCGAACTGAACACCACGACCAGCAGCGGCTGCGCGTAGTTCAGTGTGATCGCCTCCGGCAGCGGCAGCCGCGTCAGCGCGAAGAAGCCGAGCCCCATGGCACAGACACCGACGACGCCGCGCGCAATGTGGTTGAGCGGGCGCTTTGTCGAAAAGGCGGTTCCGAGTTTTCCCTGGAAGGCGAGGAAGGCGATGATCGGAAAAATGGCAAAGAAGGAGCGGAAGAAGACGATCTGGCCCGCCGGGACGGTGCCTGCCGCCTTGATGCAGGACGACATGCCGACGAAGACCGCCACCGATACGATCTTGAGCAAGATTCCGGTCAGCGTGCTGTGCTCGCCGGCAAGGTCGCCAACTGCAAGCACTGGCAAATCCGGTCTGGCTGTCACGCCCCTCTTGCTTCCTCGATCGCCGCCCAGATGCACGCCGGCGTTGCCGGCATGTCGATATGCCTGATGCCGTAGGTGCGGTAGTGCGCGTCGGTCACCGCATTGAGCGCGGCAGGCGTCGACCCGATCGTACCCGCCTCCCGCGCGCCCTTGATGAAGGCCACATCCTCGCGACGCAACACAGAGGCGCTCGTTCCGAATTTCGGCGTGACGACGGTCATGGAAGCCTCGCGATGATGCTTGGGAAATGATCGCCTGAAATAGACGTCGCTGCAGTTTTGTCGAGGGAGCGTTTCGTGTAAAGAGCGCAGACTTCAAATTATTTGGACCAGCGGACCCGCCCGCCGCACCCGGATCGACAGGAAAAATCAAGGAATGCGCACAGATACCGGCCAGGTCTTCAAGCTCGAAGACTATCGCCCCAGTGATTATCTCATTCCGGAAACCAGCCTGACTTTCCGCCTTTCGCCTGAAGCAACGCATGTGACCGCCGTGCTGACGGTCGAACGCCGCGACGGGATTGCGGCGTCGGTGCCACTGGTGCTGGATGGCGACGGGCTGACGCTCCGCGGCATCGCCATCGACGGCCAGGAGCCGAGCCCTGCGGATTTTCTCGTCACGCCCGATCAACTGACAATCATCAGCCCCCCTGCGACAAGGCGCTTCCAGCTGAGAATTGAAACCGTGTTGGCGCCGGCGCAGAACGAAGCGCTGATGGGCCTCTATCGCTCGAGCGACGTCTATTGCACGCAATGCGAGGCCGAAGGCTTTCGCCGCATCACTTATTTCCTCGACCGTCCCGACATCCTGTCGGTCTATACGGTGCGTATCGAAGCTGAGCGCAATGAGGCGCCGCTGCTTTTGTCCAACGGCAACCCGGCCGGCAGCGGCGAGCTTGCCGGCGGCTGGCACTATGCGGTCTGGCACGACCCCTTCCCCAAGCCGTCCTATTTGTTTGCGCTGGTGGCGGGCGACCTCGGCAAGATCTCGGACAGTTTTGTCACCCTGTCTTGCCGCAGGGTCGAGCTCGGAATCTATGTCGAACCGGGCAAGGAGAGGCTCGCCGGCTACGCCATGGACGCTTTGAAAAGGTCGATGAAATGGGACGAGGAGGCATTCGGCCGCGAATACGACCTCGATGTCTTCAACATCGTCGCCGTGTCCGACTTCAATATGGGCGCAATGGAGAACAAGGGTCTCAACATCTTCAACGACAAATATGTGCTGGCCGACCAGGAAACCGCGACCGACGCCGATTTCGCCAATATCGAGGCCATCATTGCCCATGAGTATTTCCACAATTGGACAGGTAACAGAATCACTTGCCGCGACTGGTTCCAGCTTTGCCTGAAGGAAGGCCTGACGGTTTTCCGCGACCACGAATTCTCCGCCGATCAGCGCTCGCGCGCCGTCAAGCGCATCGCCGAGGTTCGTACGCTGCGCGCCCATCAGTTTCCCGAGGACCAAGGGCCGCTGGCGCATCCGGTCCGGCCTCGCCGCTACCGCGAGATCAACAATTTCTACACGGCGACGGTCTACGAAAAAGGCTCGGAAGTCGTGCGCATGATCCATACCATCCTCGGCGCCGAGACGTTCCGCGCCGGCATGGACCTCTACTTCGAACGTCACGACGGCCAGGCGGCGACGATCGAAGACTTCATCAAAGTGTTCGAAGACGTCTCGGGTCGCGACCTGTCGCAGTTTTCGCTGTGGTATCATCAGGCCGGTACGCCGAACCTGACCGTCAGTTCGGCGTATAATCCGGCAGCGCGGGAATTCACGCTCGAAATCGAGCAGTCGGTGCCGCCAACGCCGTCGGAAAGCCGCAAGCGGCTGATGCACATTCCGCTTGCCTTCGGCCTGGTTGGCGCCGGTGGCGAGGCGATAGCCCACAGCGGCGCCGAAGGGGCGAACGTCGAGGACGGTGTCATCCATATCCGCAAACGCCGCCATGTCGTCAGGTTTTCCGGGATTGCCGAGCGTCCAGCCATGTCGCTCAACCGCGGCTTTTCGGCGCCGGTGACACTTTCGGTCGAGCAGCGGCCCGACGACCAGTTTTTTCTGGCTGGCCACGACAGCGACGCCTTCTCGCGCTGGCAGTCGTTCAACTCGCTTTTGACCGATGCGCTGATTGCAGCCTTCCGCCAGATCCTGGACCACAAGCAACCCGAGTTCAGCGCCCGGCTGACCGGGCTTGCCGGCAAAATAGGCGGCGACGAAGCGCTCGAACCCGCCTATCGGGCACTGGCGCTGGCGCTGCCCGGCGAGGCCGATATCGCCCGCGACATCGGCAAGAACATCGACCCCGACGCCATTTTCGCGGCGCGCGAGGCGCTGGCGGTTGCGATCGCCGAGACCAACCGCGAGATATTCTCCAAACTTTACGATCGGCTCGCCGACAACGGTCCGTTCAGCCCGGATGCGGCCAGTGCCGGGCGGCGGGCGCTGCGCAATGTCCTGCTGGATTATCTGTGCTTGCTGCCGGGAGGTGCGGAACTCGCTGCCCGGCACTTCCAGTCGGCGACCAACATGACCGACCGGGCCGCGGGGTTGACCGTGCTTGCGCACCGTCACCATGGCTCACCGGAGGCGACCAAGGCGCTGGCGGATTTCGAGGCGAAATATGCAACCGATCCGCTGGTCATGGACAAATGGTTCCAGATCCAGGCCAGCGTGCCCGGCCCGCAAACCGTCGACGCGGTGCGCGCCTTGACAGGCCACCCTGCGTTCTCGATGGCCAACCCGAACCGGGTACGGGCACTCATCGGCACGTTTTGCAGCGCCAACCAGACCGGCTTCCATCGCACCGACGGCCAAGGCTACCGGCTTTTCGTCGAAACGGTGCTGCAGGTCGAAAAACGCAACCCGCAGGTGGCCGCCAGGCTGGCGACGGCGCTCAGGTCGTGGCGCTCGCTCGAACCGGTGCGGCAGGCCAAGGCAAGGGAGGCGTTGCTTTCGATCGCCAATACCGAGAAGCTGTCGGCCGATTTGCGAGACATCGTCGAGCGCACCCTGGCGTAAGCGACCTCCGTTGTCCCCTTGTGGGAAAAAGGGAAGACCTCCCGAAAACCCAGTTATTTTAGTCGATTTTTAATCTTTTTTCGCCGCGCCTCTGGACAAGGCGAATCACCTTTGATTCTTTAGTGACGATTCGGAAGTGCGGCGTTGCCGGATCGTCAAGCGGGACAGAAAATCGGGGAGTGCCATTTATGGCGAAGGCGGACGCGTGGGGCGCGCCCGGTGGGACGGCTTTTGGGCGGCGCGAGGCGCGAAGCGACGGTCTCGCGGGCAATACGCGGCTCATCGCCGAACCTGCCTACCGACGGCTGCTGGCAGCCGAGCCGCTGTTGCGGCGATCGATACCGGCCCTCATTATCATGTTTCTGTTGATCATCGCAGTACTGCGCTTTCTGTCACTGATGAACGAGCGCGACGAGATCGAGCGCGACGCCAAGGCGATCCTTGCGCTGGCCGCCGGCCAACTGGCCAGTTCGATCGCTGCCGATGCGACCATGGGTTCCACGCCCGGCGCGATCCAGGACCTGCTGGAGAGCACCGGTCGTCAGGGCGCGATGGGCCGAAGCCACGTACTGGCGATCACCGATAGCGCCTTCAAGATCATTGCCGTATCGCCGCAGTCGATGCACTGGGAGGGCCGGTCGCTCGATGGCGTCGTACAGGGCGGGCAGCCGCTGTTCATGTTCGGCGACCGCGCCGGGGTGATGGAGGTCAGCATCGGCGGACAGGACTGGTACGCGGCAGTGAGCCTGGCGAACGGCCGAAAGGGTGCCGCGGCAGCGTTCGTGCCGCGGGAGGCAGTTTTTGACGCCTGGCGCAAGACGGTCTCACTCAACGTCACGCTGTTCGTGCTGACGGCCGGTGTGCTGATCATCATCCTCTACGCCTATTTCGGCCAGGCGGCGCGCGCCCAGGCCGCCGATCGCATCTATCTCGAAGCCCACCAGCGCATCGACATGGCGCTGGTGCGCGGCCGCTGCGGCCTGTGGGATTGGGACATGGTGCGCGGCAAGATGTACTGGTCGCGCTCGATGTACGACATGCTGGGCTACGAGCCTTGTGACACGATGCTGTCGTTCGGCGAAGTCGATGAAATCATTCATCCCGAGGACGGCGATTTGTTCGAACTCGCCAACAGGATCGTCGCACGCGAGATCGACCATATCGACCAGGTGTTCCGGATGCGCCATGCCGACGGGCAATGGGTTTGGATGCGCGCAAGAGCACACGTTATCGACCCGGAAGCGCCGGAGATCCAGCTGATCGGCATCGCCGTCGACGTCACCGAGCAGCGGCATCTGGCGCTGCGCTCCGAAGCGGCGGACCTGCGCCTGAGGACGGCCATCGAAAACATCAACGAATCTTTCGTGCTGTGGGATTCGTCCGAGCGCCTGATCATGTGCAATTCCAAATACCAGCAGGACAACGGCCTGTTGGATCGCGACGTGATGCCGGGCGCTCCGCGCGCCGTTCTGGAGGAACGCATGCTGGCCTTCGCCTCGGAGCGGCGGCTTGCCAACACCAACGGACCGCAGGGAGGCGTGACCTTCGAGCGCCAGCTTGCCGACGGCCGCTGGTTGCAGGTGAACGAGTTGCGGACAAGGGACGGCGGTACCGTCTCTGTCGGCTCCGACATCACCCAGATCAAGCTGCACCAGGAGAAGCTGGTCGACAGCGAGCGCCGGCTGATGGCGACAATCCATGACCTCAGCCTTGCCCGCCGCGCGGAAGAAGAACGGGCGCGTGAGCTCGTCGAACTCAATCGCAAATACATGAAGGAAACCGAGCGCGCCGAAGCGGCAAACCGGGCCAAATCCGAATTCCTGGCCAACATGTCGCACGAGTTGCGCACCCCGCTCAACGCGATCATCGGCTTCTCGGAACTGATGGAGCGGCGGCTGTTCGGGCCGCTGGGCTCGCCGCGCTACGAAGAGTATGCCACCGACATCAACGGCAGCGGCAAATATCTTCTCGGTGTGATCAATGACATCCTCGACATGTCGAAGATCGAGGCCGGCCAGTTCGCCTTGGATCAGGAAGAAATCGATCTCTGCCCGCTCATCAGGGAGACGGTTCGCGTCGTTTCTCTGCAGGCGGCGGAAAAGTCGATCACCGTCGAAACCCGCATCGCCGATTCGCTGACGCTGTTCGCCGACCGCAGGGCGATCAAGCAGATCCTCATCAACCTTCTGTCCAATGCGGTGAAGTTCACCGGGCAAGGCGGCCACATCTCGGTCAGAGCCCGCAGCATTTCCAGCGCGCTGATCCTGACGATCGAGGACAATGGCTGCGGCATCCCGAAGGCGGCGCTGAGCAAGCTCGGGCGGCCATTCGAACAGGTGCAAAACCAGTTCTCCAAGAGCCATGCCGGCTCCGGCCTCGGCCTCGCCATCTCGCGCTCGCTGGCCGAACTTCAGGGTGGCGCCTTGAAGATCCGCTCGACCGAAGGCACCGGCACGATCGTCTCGGTACGCATCCCGATCAAGAAAGCCGCGCAGGCGGTCAAGGCCGCCGCCTGAATGACAAAATAAGTCTCCGGCGGCTCGCACCGCCGGAGCGTTATCACTTCTCACTGCATGCCGTCAGTGCCATCATTGCCCTCGCCGTCCCATTGGCGGTGACCGCCGGGACCCTTCGGCAGTTCGTTCTTCTCGATTTTCCCGTCATTGTCACGGTCGAGCATGGCGAAGACCTTCTTCTGGCGGCTGGTGATGTCATCGGCGGTCAGCGTGCCGTTGCCCTTGGTGTCGTAACGGGCGATGATGCGCCTGGCCATCTGCTCGAAGCGTGCTTTCTCGAGCGCGTCGGCGAGCTGTGCCACGGTCAGCTTGCCGCCATTGTCGGCGACCATCTTCTTCAGCCGCGCGTTCATGGCGTCGGAGAACTGGTCGAAGGTGATGGTGCCGTCATTGTCCTTCATGACCTTGCCGAGGCGCATCATCATGCCGTCGCGCGGCCCGGCCACGGAGTGCTCGTCTGCATAGGCAGCGGTGCCGACGGCGCCGGCCAGGGCTGCGAAAACGAGTGCAAGTCTGGTTGTCTTTCTCATGGTCTTCTCCTGTTGCATCGTCACCCCCGATGCTAGAGCGGCGGACCTTCAATCCCCCGCTCTATCTCTTTGATTGAACATCGGAACCTCCCAAAGCAGGTCGCAATTTTGGGCCCGATGCTCTCGCCCGTACGGCTGGTTGCCGTCACGGTTGTTTCGCACGAAGCAGAAGGTCGAAATCCTTTCTGACCTTCTGCGACGTCTCCTTGAGGTGCGCTTCAAGCACCCCGAAATCCGGCAGGTCGGTGACCGCAAGAAGCAGATCGGAAAGCCCTGGCGGAACGTCGTCGCGTTCGAACGCGCCGGTGAGGCAAAGCCGTATCATCTGGGTCAGCGCCAGATAGAGCGAATAGGCATCCACCAGTTCCTGCCTGACCCGGGGCTTGGCGAAATCCGGCGCCAGGCGCGACAGGACCTCAGCCGTGCCGGTGGCCCTGCGGCCTGCCTCGATCTTTCCGGTGATCAGCGCAACCTGGGCAATGAATTCGAGATCGATGAGGCCGCCCGGGATCAGCTTGATGTCCCAGGGATCGCGCGGCGGCTTCTCCTTGTCGACCATGGCGCGCATCTCGGATGCCTCGGCCATCACCTTGGCTGGATCGCGCGGCAGAGCGAGTACTGCGGCAACGTCCCCTTCGATCTCGCGGCAGAGCTCGGCATCGCCGCCGATCGTGCGGGCCCGCGCCAGCGCCATGTGCTCCCATGTCCAGGCGTCCTGGCGCTGATACTTCTTGAAGGCGTCGACATGAGTGGCCACCGGCCCCTTGTTGCCGGACGGCCGCAGGCGAAGGTCGAGCTCGTAGAGCACGCCCTCGGCGGTCGGCGCGGAAACGGCGGCGATCAGCCGCTGTGTCAGCCGGCTGTAGTAATGCGACGGGGCAAGCGGCTTGTCGCCGTCGGACTCCTCCGCATCGGCGTCGTGATCGTAGAGCAGGATGAGGTCGACGTCGGAGCCCGCCGTCAGTTCGCGGCTGCCGAGCTTGCCCATGCCGAGCAGCGCGACCCGGCCGCCGGCAATATAGCCATGACGCAAAGCGAATTCCGCCATCACCGCCTGCAATGCCGCCTCGATGGTCAGGTCGGCGAGATCGGAAAAAGCGCGGCCGGCGCGCGGCGGGTCGATCGACCCGGCAAGCAGCCTGACGCCGATCAGGAATTTTTGCTCCGAAGCAAAGATGCGCAGCCGGTCGAGCACGTCTTCATAGGCTCTGTCGCCTTCGAGGAAGGCGGCAAGGCGCGCCGACAGATAGGCGCGGTTTGGCAGTTCGCTCAGCAGCGCCGGATCGAGCAGCCCATCGAAGACATGCGGCCGGCGCGTGATGATGGCGGCCAGCCGCGGTGCCGCGCCCATGATAGTCGCCATCAGCTTCAGCAAAGCCGGATTCGACTGCAGCAGCGAAAACAGCTGGATGCCGGCAGGCAGGCCGGCAAGGAATTCGTCGAAGCGGATCACTGCCTCGTCCGCCCGCCGCGTCTGGCCGAAGGCTTGCAGCAGCGCCGGCGTCAGTTCGGTCAGCCGCTCGCGCGCCTCCGCCGACCGGGTGACGCGGTAGCGGCCGAAGTGCCAGCCGCGGATAACCCGGCAGATGTCGCTCGGCCGCTGGAAGCCGAGCCGCTGCAAGGTCTGCAAGGTATCGGGATCGTCGACGTCCCCGGTAAAGACCAGATTGCCGATGCCGGCCGAAAGCTCCGGCGCGGTTTCGAACAGCGCTGCGTAGTGGCGCTCGACCTGGTGCAGCGCCGCGCGGAACGTTTCGGCAAAGCCTGCCGCATCGGCAAAGCCCAGCATGCGGGCGACGCGCTCCAGCCCCTCTTCGTCCTCCGGCAGGATATGCGTCTGCTGGTCGGCAATCATCTGGATGGCATGTTCGACGCGGCGCAGGAACCAGTATTGCCTGGTGAGCGCATCGCGCGCGTCGGCGGTGATCCAGCCGCGCGCGGCGAGCTCGCCGAGCATCGGCACGGTCTCGCGGCCGCGCAGTTCGGGAAAGCGGCCGCCAGCGATAAGCTGCTGGGTCTGGACGAAGAACTCGATCTCGCGGATGCCGCCGCGACCGAGCTTGACATTGTGGCCTTTGACCGCGACCTCGCCATGGCCTTTGTGGGCATGGATCTGGCGCTTGATCGAATGGACGTCGGCAATCGCCGCATAGTCCATGTATTTGCGCCAGATATAGGGCTGGAGTTCCTTCAGGAACGCGGCGCCGGCGGCAAGATCGCCAGCCACCGGGCGGGCCTTGATCATGGCGGCGCGCTCCCAGTTCTGGCCGCGCGCCTCATAGTAGCGCAGCGCCGCCTCGACCGGGATCGCCAGCGGCGTCGAGCCGGGGTCGGGACGAAGCCTGAGATCGGTGCGGAAGACGTAACCGTGCTCGGTGCGGTCCTGGAGGATACGAACAAGCCGGCGGGTCAGGCGCGAAAACAGCTCTGTGGCATCGAGCGGATCGACGACGGCAGGCGCATCGGGGTCGAAGAAGACGACGAGGTCGATGTCGGAGGAGAAGTTCAGCTCATGCGCGCCGAGCTTGCCCATGCCAAGCAGAATCCAGCCCGAGCGTCGCGCCGGATTTTTGGCATCCAGCAATCGGAGCTTGCCTTGCTCATGCGCGTCGCGGAGCAGGAAATCGACAGCCGCACGCGTGCAGGCGTCGGCAAGGTCGCTCAGTCGCCGCACCGTCAGCGAGGTCTCGGCCTCGCCGGCGAGATCGGCCAAGGCGATCAGGAAATGCGCCTCCGCCTTACATTGGCGCAGCTCCATCATCAGGCTGCTTTCGGAGACGGCCTCTACGCGTGCTGCCGTGTCGACCGCGGCGCCGATCGATGACAGCCGCGCCTCGACGCTCCCGTCGAAAAGCGCATCGAGTATCCGTGGCCGGCGGCGCGCGGTATCGCGCAGGAACGGCGACAGGTCGAACACGGCGGCGAGGAAATCCTGGACGACCCCCTTGCCGGCGAGAGATTTCGCCAGTCGCGGCAGTTCCTTTTGCCGCGCGGCGTCGGCGATCTCCGACAATTCCTGCCTGGCGCGGCTTGCATCCAGCGGAACGAGCTCTACCGCCGGCTTCAACAGCCAGTCCGTTTCGAGGCGTCGCACTGCTATCCTTGCAACCATCAGCGATCGTCCCGCCCGGGAAAACTCATGACGACCGACAATCCGGGATTGCCGGGCAGAAGCTCAAGCCGTCCATTGTGGAATGTCATGATCGCCTTGGCGAGGCTCAAGCCAAGGCCGGAACCCGGCTGCGAGCGGCTCTTTTCCAGCCGCACGAAACGCTCGGTCACCCTGGCGCGGTCGACATCGTCGGGAATGCCCTGGCCGTTGTCGGAGACGGCGAGTCTGATCTCGCTACCAACACGCTCCAGCGTCACGCGAACCGTAGGCCTGGAGGTCGAGTCGGTCGAATATTTGATCGCGTTGTCGACGATGTTGGACAGCGCCTGGCCAATCAGCTCGCGATTGCCGTTGACGGCGAAGGAACCTTGCACCGAAGTTTCGAGCGTCACGCCCGCCTGCTCCGCTACCGGCTCGTAGAGTTCGACGACGTCGTGCACGGCAGCGGCCAGATCAACCCTGGTGGTGCTTTCCGAGGAATAGCCGGCTTCCAGTCGCGAGATCATCAGGATGGCGTTGAAGGTCTTTATCAGCTGATCGGATTCGGCGATCGTTCCTTCCAGCGCCTGCCGGTAGTCGCTGGTGTTGTGCTTGCCGGAAAGCGTCGCCTCGGCGCGATTGCGCAGCCTGGTGAGCGGCGTCTTCAGGTCGTGGGCGATGTTGTCGGAGACCTGCTTCAGGCCCTCGTTCAGCGTGGCGATCCTGGCCAGCATGGAATTGAGGTTTTCCGACAGCCGGTCGAACTCGTCGCCGGCGCCGGTGACCGGCAGCCGGCCGGAAAGATCGCCGCCCATGATGCGGCGGCTCGCCTCCGACACGCTGTCGATGCGCTTCAGCGCCGCGCGCCCGACAAAAAACCAGATCAGCAGCCCGCCGACGCCCATCATGCCGAGCGCCAGCATCAGAGCGCGGCGAATGACGGCGCGGAAGCGCTCCGGCTCGCCGAGGTCGCGGCCGACCAGCATGATCATCTGGTTGGGCAGGCGCAGCACCAGGGCAATGGCGTTATGGCCCTTCTCGCCTTCGGCCTGTACTTCGCTCTGGGCGGGCTCGTTCGGGTCGGAGACCGGGTTGCGCTGCCGCTCGAGCTCGCCCTCGCCGAAGCGGCGGTAGGAGAACGGCTCGGTAGTCCAGCCCTCGGCCTCGATCACGCCCGGCTCCAGACTCTGCACGTTGCCGGTCAGGATCTGGCCGTTGGCATCGGCGATCAGATAGAGATTGGCGCCGGGCTGGCGGGAGCGCTGCTCGACGACGCGGACCAGCAGCGGGAGGCCGCCGCGCTGATAGGCGCGGGCGAGGCCGAGCACCTCGTCGTTGATCGTGTCCTGGGTCTGGCCGGTCAGCATGCGCGCCGACAGCGAGGTCATGTAGAACACGAGCAGCACCGCGCAGATGGCGAACAGCAGGAGGTAGAGCGCCGAAAGCCGCGCTGCCGTCGTCTTCATGATGGCCGGCACGGAAAGAGCCATGGGGTTCTAGCCGCTTTTCAGCATATAGCCGGCGCCGCGAACCGTGTGCAGGATCGGCTTGTCGAAGCCCTTCTCGATCTTGCCCCGCAGCCGCGAGATATGAACGTCGATGACATTGGTCTGCGGATCGAAATGGTAGTCCCAGACATTCTCGAGCAGCATGGTCCGCGTCACCACCTGGCCGGCATGGCGCATCAGATATTCGAGCAGGCGGAACTCGCGCGGCTGCAGCGTTATCTCGCGCCCGGCGCGGCGCACCGAGTGCGACAGCCGGTCGAGTTCGAGATCACCGACCCGGTAGACGGTTTCGGCTTCCCTGGCGCTGGCGCGGCGGTTCAGCACCTCGACGCGGGCGAGCAGTTCCGAAAACGCGTAGGGTTTGGTCAGATAGTCGTCGCCGCCGGCGCGCAGACCGGTGACCCGGTCGTCGACTTCGCCGAGCGCCGACAGGATCAGCACGGGCGTCGTATTGCCCCGGGACCTGAGCCCGGCAATGACGGACAGGCCATCGCGGCGCGGCATCATGCGATCAACGACCATGACGTCATAGTCGCCGGAATCGGCGAGCGCGAAGCCGGTTTCGCCGTCGCCGGCGACATGGGCGGTATGGCCGGCCTCGGCGAACGCCTTCTGCAGGTAGTCGGCTGCCTCGCGATCGTCTTCTATGACGAGAATCTTCATAGAACCGTTATACGCGATTTCGCTGGAAGATTGAGTGGCCGGCATATGCATCGTGGCCTTCTCCATGGCGTATCGCGAACAAAGTGATTCAGGGATACGCGGTAAGTCTTTGTTTTAGCATGTCGTAGCCTAAAACCGCTTCACGCCTTGAGCGGCATGTTCGAGCGGCAGCGGGCGATGGGAAGCCCGCTGCCGCTGGGGCGGAACACGATGACTGACGAACGTATTCAGGCCCCGTGCTTTCCCGTGCGGCGGCTCGGGGGTGTTGAAAACCGCCGCACCGGAAAAGTCGACCACTAGAGCGCCGCGCGTCCTCTTGGACGCGCAAAGGGCGCTCTAGCACCTTGAATCGGCGCATGAGCCTTTCCGAAAACGGAATACGTGTTCGGGGTCATGCGCTCAGCCCTTGGCGACAGGCAGTGCGACGAAGCGGTTGCTGTCGTCGCGGGTGATCTGCATCAGCACCGCCTTGCGGCCGGACTTCACCGCGTCGGCCATCGCCTTGTCGACGTCGCCGGCGCCGTTCACTTCCGCCGAATTGACGGAGGTGATGACGTCGCCGGGCTGGATACCGCGATCGGCGGCATCGCTGTCGGGTTCGACATCGGTCACCACAAGGCCCTTGCCATTGTCAGACTTGGTGACGGTCAGGCCGAGATCGGCGAGCGTGTCGGTCTTCGGCGCTGGGGCAGGCTGCTGGTCGGCCGAGGCCTGCTTGTCGCTCGACGGCAGCTTGCCGAGATCGACCTTGACCGCCTCGCTCTTGCCGTTGCGCCACACCGTGACATCGACAGATTTGCCGGGCGGGTAAGCGCCGATCAGGCGGGCGAGTTCCTTCGGCGAAGCAACGTCCTTGCCGTCCACCTGGGTGATCACGTCACCGGCGGTGATGCCGGCCTTCTTGCCGGGACCGTTGTCCTGCGCGCTGGCAACGAGCGCGCCCTTGCCGGACCCAAGGCCAAGCGACTCGGCGATTTCGGGCGTGACCGGCTGGATTTCGACACCGAGCCAGCCGCGCTGCACTGTACCGTTCTTCATCAGATCCTGCACGACCTGCTTGGCGGTCGAAGCGGGAATGTCGAAGGCAATGCCGACGCTGCCGCCCGACGGCGAGAAGATCGCGGTGTTGATGCCGACAACCTGGCCGTTGAGGTTGAAGGTCGGGCCACCCGAATTGCCGCGGTTCACCGAGGCGTCGATCTGGATGAAGTCGTCATAGGGACCGGCGCCGATGTCGCGGCCGCGGGCCGAAACGATGCCTGCGGTAACCGTGCCGCCGAGGCCGAACGGATTGCCGACAGCCACCACCCAGTCGCCGACGCGAACCTTGGAATCATCGGCGAAGTCGACATAGGTGAACTTGTTGCCGTCATCGACCTTGAGCACCGCAAGATCGGTGCGCGGATCGGTGCCGATCAGCTTGGCGTCGAGTTCCTTGCCGTCATTGGTCACCACGGTGAAGGCGGTGCCCTCCTCGACGACATGGTTGTTGGTGACGAGATAGCCGTCATCGGAGATGAAGAAACCGGACCCTTGCGCCACCGGCCGTGGCTGGTCGTTGTTGCGGTCACGGTGTCCAAAACGGCGCATTCCGTTCGGGCCCTGATCGCCGCCTTGATCGCCAAAGCCGCGGAATTCGCGGAAGAACCGGCGCAGCTGCGGGTTGTCGGGAAGATTGCCTAGACCGTCCTCGTCGTCCATCTGGCCGGAACCGTCATCGGCCGTCGACTGGATCTTGGCCTTGACGCGCACGCTGACGACCGCCGGCGAAACGCGCTCGACCACATCGGCGAAGCTTGGGACCTGCGGTGCCTCGACACGCACGGCGTCGGCCAGCACCGGGGCTGTCCCGGTGGCAACAGCACCAAAGCCGATCGCGCCGGCAATGGCCAGGGATGCGGCTGCGGCCAAAAGGCGTTTGCGGGTGCGTAGATATGAATTGGGGGCAACATTCATGGTTATCGTATCCTCTTTTCAAGGGACGCCCCTTGATTGGCATCCTCGACAAAGGAAATAGAGGGCCGCACATTACGGCGCCATTTCCGGTACATGAAACTTTCGTAATGTATCGATCAATCGCGGCGGAGCATCTTGTCCAGCGCCGCCTGTTCCTCGGCAGTTAATGCAGCGGTCACCGTCGAACGGCGCGAGCGGGCGGCCAGCAGGATGAATGTCCCGCCAACGAGCAGCAGAAGAACTGGCGTCCCCCAGAGCAAAACATTGCGCAGATTGAAGCGTGGCTTCAGCAGCACGAATTCGCCGTAGCGCGAAACGACATAGTCCATCACCTGCCGGTCGGTATCGCCGGCGACCAGGCGCTGGCGCACAAGGACGCGCAGGTCGCGGGCGAGGTCGGCATCGGACTCGTCGATCGACTGGTTCTGGCAGACCATGCAGCGCAGGCCTTCCGACAATGCGCGCGCCCTCGCCTCGAGTGCCGGGTCGGCGAGCACCTCGTCCGGCTTGACGGCCTGCGCGGCGCCGGCGAACAACAGCGCCAGCAGCAGGACCAGCGAGGCCAGCGTGGCCCTTTTCATTGCAGGCTCGCCGATGGCACGCCGGCCGCAGCCTTGCGGCGCGACGGTGCGCCGACGCGCAGGCGGCGGTCGAGCAGCGACATCGCCGCGCCCGCCATCATCACCAGTCCGCCGCCCCAGATCAGCGTCACCAGCGGCTTCCACCACAGACGAACGACCACAGAGCCATCGCTGCCCTCGTCGCCAAGCGAAAGATAGAGCTGGCTGAAGCCGATCGTCCTGATGCCGGATTCGGTCGTGGTCATCTGGCGCACCGGATATGAGCGCTTGGCCGAGGTGATCTCGCCTGCGACGCTGCCGTCGGCGCCAAGCAGGGTGAAGCGGCCGCGATCCTCACTGTAGTTAGGCCCCTGGGCCGGGTAGAGCCCCTCGAAGCGCAGCTTGTGGCCGGACAGTTCGACGGTCTCGCCGGCATGCATCGACAGGATTTTTTCGGTCCCGAAGCAAAGCGTGCCGACAATGCCGAGCGTTGTCAGCCCGAGGCCGAGATGCGCAAGCGCTGTGCCGAAGACCGAGCGCGGCAGGCCGGCGAAGCGCCTGAGCATGGTGGCGGGCGCGACGGTGCCGAAGCCGGATTTGACGGCGAGATCGGTGAGCGCGCCGCAGATCAGCCAGAAGGCAAGGCCGACACCGAGTGCCGCCAACACCGAAGCGCCATCGATGAACAGGGCCGTCACCAGCACCGCGAGCAGCGCCGCCGCGAAAGCCGCCATCAGGCGCTGGGCGACCGCGAAAATGTCGCCGCGCTTCCAGGCGAGTAGCGGCCCGAACGGCACGACGACCAAGAGCGGCACCATCAGCGGGCCGAATGTCAGGTTGAAGAACGGCGCGCCGACCGAAATCTTGTCGGCAGATAGGGCTTCGACGACGAGCGGGTAGAGCGTGCCGACCAGCACGGTGGCGGTGGCGGTGGTCAGGAACAGATTGTTCAGGACCAGCGCGCCTTCGCGCGAGATCGGGTGAAACAGGCCGCCGGCCGTCAGCAGGGAGGCGCGCAAGGCAAACAGCGCCAGCGAGCCGCCGATGAACAGCGTCAGGATGCAGAGAATGAACACGCCACGCGTCGGATCGGTGGCGAATGCGTGCACCGAGGTCAGCACGCCGGAACGCACCAGGAAGGTGCCGAGCAGCGACAGCGAGAAGGTCAGGATCGCCAGAAGCAGCGTCCAGATCTTCAGCGCCGAGCGCTTTTCCATGACGATCGCCGAATGCAGCAGCGCCGTGCCCGCCAGCCACGGCATGAAGGATGCGTTCTCGACCGGATCCCAGAACCAGAAGCCGCCCCAGCCGAGCTCGTAATAGGCCCAGTAGGAGCCCATGGCGATGCCGCCGGTGAGGAACATCCAGGCAACCAATGTCCACGGCCTTACCCAGCGCGCCCACGAAGCGTCAATGCGGCCCTCGATGAGGGCAGCGACAGAGAAGGAAAAGCAGATCGAGAAACCGACATAGCCGAGATAAAGCAGCGGCGGATGGATGGCGAGGCCGAGGTCCTGCAGGATCGGGTTGAGATCGCGGCCCTCGATAGGCGCCGGATTGAGCCTGACGAACGGGTTCGACGTCGTCAGGATGAACAGGAAGAAAGTGGCGCCGATCGCTCCCTGCACGGCAAGCACATTGGCCCGGAGCGTCGCCGGAAGATTGCCGCCGAAGACGGCGACGAGCGCGCCGAAGAAGGTCAGGATCAGCACCCAGAGCAGCATCGAACCTTCGTGATTGCCCCAGGTTCCGGTGATCTTGTAGATCAGCGGCTGCAGCGAATGCGAGTTCTCCCAGACGCTCTCAACCGAGAAGTCGGAGCCGGCGTAGGCGGTTGCCAGCGCCACGAAAGACAGCGCCGTCAAGGCAAAGCCGGTCAGCGCGGCCGGTGCGCCGACGGCCATCATCTTGTGGTTGCCGGTGCGCGCACCGAACAGCGGCACCATCGTCTGCACCAGGGCCAGCGCAAACGCCAGGACCAGGGCGAAATGTCCGGTTTCAACCATTGTCACCGCACCCGCTAGTCACTCTTGCTCTCCTGCCATACGCCCTTGGCCTTGAGGCCGTCGGCCACTTCCTTGGGCATATAGGTCTCGTCATGCTTGGCCAGCACGCTGTCGGCGACAAAGATTCCGTCAGGGCCAAACGAGCCTTCGGTGATCACGCCCTGTCCTTCCCGGAAGAGGTCGGGAAGAATGCCGGTATAGGTGACCTTGACGTCCTTCTGGTTGTCGGTCACCGAAAAGGCGACGGTGGCGCCTTGGCCACGCTCGACCGTGCCTTTTTCGACAAGACCGCCGAGCCTTATGCGCTGGCCCGGCTGAAGGCTGGCGGTGGCCAGATCGGCCGGCATGTAGAAATAGGAGGCCTTCTGGCCAAGCGCATAGAAGGTCAGCCCCGTGGCAACACCGAGAAACCCCAGCCCCGCTGCGATCACCGACAGTCGTTTCTGCTTGCGCGTCATCGTCTACTCCGTCGCCGTCACGCCAAGCGAGGCGGCAAAGGCGGTGAATTTCCTGGCCTGGTCACTGTCCGCGCCAAAGACGGCGATACCGCGATTGAGCGCGTCACGCGCCTGATCTGTCTTGCCCAGCACGGCATAGGAACGAACGAGCTGCATCCACCCTTCCTCGTCGCGCGGATTTTGCCGAAGCCTTTCGTCGAGGCCGGCAACCATGGTGCTGATCATGGCTTGCCGGTCCTGCGGCGACATCGAGGAGGCAGCATCGATATCCTCGGCGCTCGGCCCTTTCGCGGGCGCCTCAGAAGCGACGCTGCGGGCGGCGGATTCGGCCAGCGCCTGCTCGACGGCGCCGCGCCACGGCGAGCCCTGCGGCAAGGCGGCAAGCATCTTTTGCCAGGCCGCCGTGGCTTCAGCTATGCGGCCTTCCTGTGCCATGCCCATGGCGAGATAGAACGAGGCCTTCGGATTGGCCGGATCGAGCTTCAACGCCGCCTCGAAAGCCGCCTGCGCTTCGGCGGAGACAATGCCGCCGGCCGCATTGGCGATCGCCTCGCCAAGACCCGCCTGGCGGGCGGCGCTGTCGCCGTCGAGGCGGATGGCGTTGCGATAGGCGGTCACCGCATCGGCGTATCGCTGCATGCGCAGATAGACCGGCGCCAGCACGTCCCAGCCGCGGCCATCGGATGGGTTGGCCGCCAGGTGCGCCTCGGCGCGGGCTATCAGCTCGTCGACCGAGCTGTCGGCGGGGTTCTTGGCCAGGCGTTCGCTGAGCGGCTGCGACGGCAGGTCGGGTGAGCCGAGCTGGCCATAGAGGCCCCAGCTGACCAGCGGAACCAGCAGCACGGCCGCCGTCGCCACCAGCCTTGTCGACCGCGACGGCTGCGTCGCCGTCTCGTCGGCGTGGCCGGCATTGCTCAGGCGAAGGATGCGGCGGGCGATTTCGGCGCGTGCCTCTTCGGCCTCCATTGGCCGGATCAGGCCACGCGCCATATCGCGGTCAAGCTCGGCCAGCTGGTCGCGATAGACTTCAAGGTCGTGATCGCCGGCAGCGGACGCGTTCTTCGATCCGCCGGCCAACGGCAGCAGCACCGCCAAGCTTGCGCCCAGCGTCAGGAGTGCGGCTATGACCCAAAACAGCATGGCTCTTCCAATAGAACGAGACCCTTGCCCTGCCAACACAAGCGTGCTGCGACGCTTTGGCGGGGCCGCTCCGATCGATAATGCATGTCGCGCAAAAGTGTGCAGCGGTTTTGCGATAACGACCATGCATCAAAACAAGAACCTATAGCGCGTCGCATGACGACGGTCGAACGCGACGCGCTTTAGTGCCGGATCGGTATCGGCGGATCGACGGCCGGGCGTCTTTGTTGCGCAATTCCGGACGGAAAACCGTTTCACACTTTTCCTGGAATTGCTTGTCTTATGACTTTCGCTGCCGAATGGGTCAGAAAGGAACGCTGAGAGAGGGTAGCCGCCCTCCCTCA